>JAUWLF010000138.1 GCA_030613785.1 Chloroflexota bacterium
TCTTGATCAGTCGGAGATACTTCCTGCGTTCGTTCAACGTCATCCTCTCTTCGTGGGGCATAGTTCCCTCGGTAACATTATCATTTGAGTGAACTATACCTCTTCGGTAACATCATAGGTGAGTGAATACGCCAGCTTGACTATGGCCTGCAATCCTGCTATACTTACAAGCACAAAGCCGTCAGACTGAGAGAAGGAAAGGGGTGAGACAAATGACCGAAGCGCCTGAGAGCGACGTCTTCTCCGTAGTCAAGGCGATCATCGTCGAACAGCTCGGTGCAGAAGAGAGCAAAGTGGTGCCAGAGGCAAACTTCCGGGAGGATCTGGAGGCCGATTCCCTTGATCTTGTCGAGTTGATCATGGCCTTTGAGGAGTACTTCGAGGAGAGATTCGGCCGCACGGTAGAGATCTCTGATGAAGAGGCGCAGGAAATCACCACTGTGGGACAGGCGGTGGCCTACATAGAGAAGCGCATTGCGGAGGAGGGATTGGCGTAGACCATTCGAATGGCCTTGTTTGAAGAGGGATGCCGCTGGGCATCCCTTTCTTCGTATGTGCGCCCTGGAGCGAGTAGACGAGCGCTGAGATGGTACAGTTGCGACGTGAACTGTGCACGTACTGCGGCGGCTGCGTCAGCCTCTGTCCATCCGATGCGCTGGACCTGGCAGAAACCAACCTGGTCGTGGATGAAGGCCGATGCAACGAGTGTGGATTATACAGCTCGGCTTGTCCCGTAGGAGCTCTGCTGATCGAGGGCGAGTACTCTCTTTCCCATGCGCGACAGAAGTATGACGTCGTGGTAGTAGAGGCCGGGCCGGCTGGCTCCATAGCCGCTCGCCTTGCCGCAGAACGGGGCCTGGCAGTGTTGCTGTTGGAAAAGCGCCATGAGATAGGCAGCCCAGTGCGCTGTGCTGAGGGGATCGACCAGAGTATGCTGCTCCCCTTCCTCGAACCGGATGACCGCTGGATCTCGGCCAGGATAAGCAAGGACCAGATTGTGATCGCGCACACCGGAGGGGCCAGGTGTCTTGAAAGCGATGAAGTCGGCTACGTCCTGGAGCGCAAAGTCTTCGACAGGGTACTGGCGGAGAGCGCTGTTGAGGCGGGAGCAGAGGTGATGGTGAAGACCGCCGTCGAAGGGATCATCACAGGGGACGGTGTGGTACAGGGTGTCAGGGCATCGGACGGACAAAGCAGAGTGGAGATCGAAGCTCAGATAGTCATAGGCGCCGACGGCGTCGAGTCGAGAGTCGGACAGTGGGCTGGTCTCAGGTGCGTCCTGCCGCAGAAAGATTGCCATCTGTGCCCAGTTCATGCTGCCAAACGTGGAGGTCGATCCAACTTGCTGCCACTACCATGTGGGGGAGGAACTAGCTCCCGGGGGTTACGGATGGGTCTTCCCCAAAGGCGAGGCGGAGGCGAACGTGAGAATAGGACTGCAAGCTAATCTGGCCACCCTCCCGACAGCGGAGTACCTGCGTCGTTTCATCGCTAAGTACCCATTTCTGGAGCAGGGTAGCCCCGTCGCCCTCATCACTGGGAACGTCCCCGTTGGCGTTGCGCGTGGCGATATCGTCGGTGATGGACTAATGCTGATCGGCGATGCAGCCAGACAAGCCGACCCCCTGACCGGCGGAGGCATCGCCAATGCGATGCACGCCGGGCGTCTGGCGGCAGAGGTGGCGGTCGAGGCGGTGCACCGCGCTGACAACTCCAAGGATTTCCTCGAGGAGTACCAGAGGCGCTGGAGGCAGGGACGCGGCCGGAAGATGGAGCGGAATCACCGCTTGAAGCAACGGTTCTCAGCGGCCCAACGAGCCACACCTAGCTTCTTGCGGGCCTTCGCAGTGTCAGCAGTGGGCAAGTAACACAGGACACGTCCTCCTCCTCATTATTCTCCACTGCTGCCAGACATCGCCCGTCAATTGCCTCCGGTGGCGAAGATAGACTGCACACGGACATGCCCAACAAGAGAAGCGACTCCGGGCGGGGGTGGGCCAGGGAGCAGCCGATCAGCCCTGCTGAGTTCCTCTGATCGCCCAGCATCACAGCAAGTCCCATTCCCTAGCGATTCCCTGGCATTGTACCACACGAGACGCGGCCATGAAGTCCCGCGCCAGTGTGAGCAAGTCCCCACAGGACTTCCATCGCGCGTGTTCCCGGACGGAGGTTGATTGAGTGCTGGACTTGACAGGCATTTCTCTCCACGCTGTGCTGAAGAGGTTCGACACTCGGTGGATTCTGATGTATACTTGTGTGGCTAAGATCACGCTGGCGCAAGGGCAGGCTAGGTGGGAAAAGGAGGACCGATTCACCCCATCAGTTCGATCATCCTCGCCGGGGGACGGAGCTCCCGCCTGGGCAGGAACAAGGCTCTCCTGGAGCTGAACGGCCGGGTTCTGATAGAGCGGATAATCGACAGGCTGGAACAGGTCAGCGAGGAGCTGATCATCGTCGCCAACGAAGTCGACCAGTACGAGGAGTTTGAAGCCAACATCATAAGCGACGTCTACCCCGGCAAAGGAGCCTTGGGGGGGATATACTCTGGCGTGAAACGGGCGAGCAATCCGCACAGCCTCGTTGTGGCCTGCGACATGCCGTTCCTCAATGTGTCGCTGCTGCGCTACATGCAGGGCCTGGCAACTCCGCACGACGTGGTCATCCCTCGTGTTGGCCAATCGACAGAGGCACTGCATGCCATCTATTCGAAGAACTGTCTGCCCTTCATTGAGAGGCAGTTGCTGGAAGGCGATTTGAGAATCATCCATTTCTTCCCCCACGTTCGCGTGAGATATGTGGAGCAAGAGGAGATCGAGATCTTCGATCCTAAGGATCTGTCCTTTTTCAACATCAACAGCGAGGCAGATCTGGAGAGAGCGAGGCAGATGTGGAGCCACGAAGAGCAAATCATGTCCCAGGAGGCCACGAATCGGGGGTCCGGATCGTGCCCCAGCCCTTGGTAAGAGCAGATCTCCCTCTTTCAAGGGAGGAATACAGAGAGGAGGCGCTCATCGCGTGTTGAAGCGGCGACGGATAGAATTGTGGGTTAATGGTGAGTTCCACCAAGTTGACATCTCGTCCAAGGCTATGTTGCTGGATGTCCTGCGTGATGAGCTGCGACTCACGGGCACAAAGAAGGGTTGTGGCCATAACGCGTGTGGCTCTTGTACCGTCATTGTTGAGGGTGAACCCGTCAGGTCGTGTGTCTATCCTGCCTCGAGAGCGGACGGGAAGAGAGTGGAGACCATCGAAGGGCTGGCCGAAGATGGACTATTGCACCCCCTCCAACAGGCCTTCATAGACGCAGGCGCCGTCCAGTGTGGATTCTGCACTCCAGGCATGATCATGACCGCCAAAGCTCTGCTGGATCGCAACCCTCGGCCGTCCAGGGACCAAATCCTACAGGCTCTGGAAGGAAACCTGTGCCGCTGCACGGGCTACACCAAGATCGTCGAAGCGGTGGAGACGGCTGCGGGTGCCAGGAAGCCACAGGAAGAGCCAGGCGAACTTGCCTGGGAGATAGTGGGCCACAGGATGCCCCGGCCAGACGCCAGAGACAAAGTGACTGGCCAGGCCATCTTCGCGGCAGATCTATCCTTCGACGGTATGCTGCATGCCAAGGTCCTGCGCAGCGAGCAGCCCCACGCCAGGATTCTTCGAGTTGACACCGATCAGGCCAGGACATTGCCCGGCGTGGTGGCCGTCATCACGGCGGACGACGTCCCTGGGGAGAAAAATCACGGTCTGGCCCGGCAGGACTGGCCCGTGCTGGCCTATGACAAAGTGCGATACGTGGGAGATGCGATAGCAGTCGTCGCGGCTGAGTCGGAAGAGGTCGCCGACGAGGCTGTGAAGCTCATCGGAGTGCAGTATCAGCCCTTGCTAGTGGTCTCTTCCGCAAAGCAGGCCCTTGAGCCACAGGCACCGCTGGTCCACGAGGGGGGCAACGTCCTCGAACACATACAGTTGCGACAGGGCGACGTGGACAAGGGTTTCGCCGAAGCGGACATCATTGTGGAACACGAGTACAGAACCCCTCGGGGCGACCATGCGTTCATGGAACCGGAGGCTGCCGTGGGCCTGGTTGATGGAGGGGGTCGTGTGGTGGTGTACGTGGGATCGCAGATACCCTTCTCCGATCGGGCACAGATCGCCGCCTCGCTGGGCCTGCCGGAAGACCAGGTGAGGGTGATACAGACCAAGATTGGCGGAGCTTTCGGGGGCAAGGAGGACATCGCCGCGCAGATACACGTGGCGTTGTTGGCCAAGATCACCGGCAGCCCCGTCAAGCTGGTCTACACCCGCAAGGAGTCGCTGATCGCACATCCCAAGCGACACGAATGCCTCATCAGGGTCAAGACAGGGGCCAAGCGGGATGGGACGCTCACCGCAGTGGAAGCGTTCATCCTCGGCGATAGCGGGGCTTATGCCTCCTTGGGGCCCTACGTCATGACGAGGGCCGCAACTCACGCCCTGGGCCCGTATCAGGTTCCCAACGCCAGCGTGGACTGCCGCGCCATGTACACTAACAACCCGCCAGCCGGGGCCTACAGGGGCTTCGGCGCCCCTCAGGCCCACTTCGCGGCCGAGACACAGATGGGCATTCTGGCCGAGAAGCTGCACATCTCACCGCTGGAGCTGCGCCGCAAGAACGCTCTACGGATAGGCTCAATCACCTTGACCGGACAGAAGCTCCACGAGAGCGTGGGGCTGGTGGAGACTATAGATCGCGTCGCACAGGCTGTCGAGGCCCAGAAGGCTGTCGCTGCGCCTCCATCCGGCAAACGCAGAGGATGGGGTGTGGCCTGTGCGTACAAGAATGTGGGTCTCGGGGGCGGTGTGCCCGACAGCGCGGGCGTCGAGGTGGAGCTGTTCAGCGATGGTCACGCTCAGGTACGGGCTGGCGCCGCAGAGCTAGGCCAGGGCATCGTGCTCGTGCTTGCGCAGGTTGTGGCCGAGGAGCTCGGTGTGGAGTATGACAAGATAGATGTGTTGGTGGGGGATACCGATCTAACCCCCGATGGCGGACCCACCACCGCCTCCCGACAGAGCTACGTCACCGGCAACGCTGCTCGTCTGGCCGCGGCAAGGCTCAGAGAGGTTCTGTCCAAAGTAGTGGGTGAGCAACTGGACGTCTCTCCGGAGCGCTTCATCTTCCGCCAAGGCCGGGTCGAAGGGCCGGGGGCAAAGAGCCTGACCTTGCCAGAGGCCATTGCGCTGGCCCGGGCTGAGGGCCATACACTGGTCGCCCGTGAAGTCTACACGCCTCCCAAGACGGTCCCACTGGGACAAGACGGAGACATGCACTTCGCGTTCGGCTACGCGACACAGGCCGCCGAGGTGGAAGTCGACATAACTTCGGGCCGCGTCAGAGTGCTGCGGGTCATTGCCGCTCACGACGTAGGGCGCGCTATCAATCCCAGGGCACTGGAGGGACAATTGGAAGGCGGCGTGGTCATGGGTCTGGGATACGCCTTGATGGAGGATTTCACCATGGACGAGGGCAGGCCTCAGAAGATCACTTTCACCAAGTACAAGATCCCGACTCCGAGAGACATGCCCGAGATAATCCCCATCATTCTTGAGCATCCCACAGCAGAGGGTCCTTATGGGGCCAAGGGAGTAGGGGAGATAACCTCCATACCCACCGCTCCAGCCATCACCAACGCCATCCACGATGCTGTGGGAGTGCGCACTTTCTCTCTGCCCGCCACCCCAGAGAGGATTCTCGCAGCCCTCAAAGAGGCTGGCAAAGGGGAGACAGCATGATTCCTGTGGATGAGGCCTTGGAACTGATCTTGAAGAGCTTTGAGCCTCTCGAGCCCGAGCCGGTGCACATCCTGGAGGGGCTGGGACGCGTTCTGGCGGAAGAGGTGCATTCGGACCTGGACATCCCGCCCTTCGACAACTCGGCTATGGATGGTTACGCCATCCAGGCAGCGGACACCAACGGAGCCACCAAGGAGAAGCCAGCCCGCCTTCGCGTCGTGGCTGATCTCGCGGCGGGGCACACCACGGACGCCCTCGTTGAGCGCGGAACCGCAATTCGGATCATGACGGGAGCGCCGCTGCCCAGGGGAGCCGATGCCGTCGTCCGCTTCGAGGAGACGAGCGAGTACCTGACTGACGAATGGGAGCATGGAGGCGAGGTGCAAGTCTACAACGAAGTGCCTCCGGGCAAGAATGTCAGGCCGCGTGGTGAAGATATCCACCGTGGGGAGGTGGTCCTCTCCCAAGGCACCGTCCTACGGGCCCAGGAGCTGGGCGTGCTGGCCTCTCTGGGGCGATCACGGTTCCTCGTCATCAGACGACCTCGCGTGGCGATCCTGGCTACGGGGGATGAGCTGGTGGGCATAGACGAAGAGCTGGAGCCGAGCAAGATACGCAACAGCAATGAGTACTCCAACTCAGCCCTGGTACAGAAGTACGGGGGCATACCTGTGCGCCTGGGCATCGCGAAAGACCAGGTTGAGGAACTGAGGTCGAAGATAGATGAAGGGCTGGCCGCTGGGGTGGACCTCTTCCTCACCTCAGCCGGCGTGTCGGTGGGAGACTACGATGTGGTGAAAGATGTTCTGGGCGCTGAGGGGACGATGCACTTCTGGCAAGTGAAGATGAAACCGGGCAAGCCTCTAGCCTTTGGCGAGGTTCGTGGCGTCCCTCTGATCGGCCTGCCGGGCAATCCAGTCTCCGCCATGGTATCCTTTGAACAGTTTGTGCGCCCCGCCATTCTCAAGATGCAGGGCAGATCTCGTTGGGAGAAGCCCACGATAGACGTGATCGTTGACCACGATGTCGAAGCCGGCCAGCGACGCGACTTCAAGCGCGCGGTGGTGGAGCGCCGAGAGGACGGCTACCACGCCTCGGTGGTAAGGGGCGCTCACGGCTCAGGCGTGTTGACCTCCATGGTGCGGGCCAACGCTCTATTGATCGTGCCTGAGGGCGTGACCGAGGTGCCAGCAGGGGAGACGCTACGAGCCCAGATGTTGGACTGGCCCGAGGAGGTGGAGGTGTGAACCTGCCTCCCGTGATCTCCGTGGTGGGGAAATCAGGCGTCGGCAAGACCGTCTTCCTCGAAAAGCTCATCGCCGAGCTGAAGGGTAGGGGGATCAACGTAGCCACGGTGAAACACGACATCCACGGTTTCGACATAGACCGCCCAGGAAAGGACTCCTGGCGGCACGCCCAGGCCGGCAGCGACACGGTGGTCATCTCGTCGCCCCACAAGCTGGCGGTCATCAAGCGCCTCGACGAAGAGATGACGCTGGATCATATCGTGGAGTCCTACCTCCAGGACGTGGATCTGGTCGTCACCGAGGGCTACAAGTCTGGTGCCAAGTTGAAAATCGAGGTGTCACGAAGCGAGAGAAGCCGAGAGATGATCTCCTCTCCCCGGGAACTCATCGCCGTTGTGTCTGACCAGCGCTTCGAGATAAGCGTACCACAGTTCGAGCTGGATAACGCGGCAGCGGTCGCTGACCTCATTGAGGAGCGCTTCCTTCGAGCCAGCCGACGGTCGAATAGTTGACATAACCTGCGGAGACCAAGGAGCCTCGACTCAGGAGAAGGAAGCCAGGGGAGTGCAATGATGATCAAGACTGACTCAACCAGTGATAGCCCCTATCCCCTGGGAGACGAGATGGGCGAGATACTCATCTCGGCCGAGAAGATTCGACGACGTGTGGCAGAACTGGGAGGGGCCATCTCCCGGGACTACGCCGGCCTCGAACCCCGGTTGATCGGGATCCTCAAGGGGGTGACCCCCTTCATGGCCGACTTGATCCGTGCCATCTCCATTCGGGTGACGACCGACTACATGGCCATCTCTAAGTATGAGCCCTCGGAGGAGAC
>JAUWLF010000101.1 GCA_030613785.1 Chloroflexota bacterium
TCTTGATCAGTCGGAGATACTTCCTGCGTTCGTTCAACGTCATCCTCTCTTCGTGGGGCATAGTTCCCTCGGTAACATTATCATTTGAGTGAACTATACCTCTTCGGTAACATCATAGGTGAGTGAATACGCCAGCTTGACAATGGGTCGATATTGGGGGATAATAAGTTGAGGTGGCTGTGTATGGTGAGCTGGCCAGTGGTGACGCTGGTCGCACTGTTATTGGGGATCGGATGTCGAATCGCGTCCATCGACTGATTCTGGGTCAGCCATTCTATATACAAGGAGGTGGTGCCAATGGACGATAGTAGACTTAGTAGCACCCTGGCTCACCTCCGGGGTTCGAGCTAGGGTGCGAAGCAAGGGGCCCCGCACAGGGGCTCTTTGCTTTTCAGGGGACTTCGCAGTCCCCGGGCGAGTGTTTGACAAGGGTCCACGCCCCGGATATGCTAGTTTACTGAACTGACCGGAGTTGGAGATGTCCTAGATGCGATACTACGGAAACGTCGTTCGACCGCCCAGTGAGGCGGGAAGTTACATACTTCAGGTGACCTACGGTTGCTCTCACAATGAGTGCATCTTCTGCTGCACCTATCTGGACAAGCGTTTCCAGGTGCGGCCTCCCGCCGAAGTGATGGAAGACATCAGGATGGCGGGACTGCACATGCCTGACACACGGCGTGTGTTTCTGGCCGATGGCAACGCTCTGGTGCTTAGTAGCCGCCGGTTGGTACCCATCTTGGACGCCCTGAATGAGGCCTTCCCCAGGTTGGAGAGGGTTGGCATATATGGCAATGCTCGAGACATCCTTCGCAAGTCCGACGAGGAGTTGATGGAATTGCTGGAGAGGAAGCTGTCCATCATCTACCTGGGGTTGGAGAGCGGAAATGATGAGGTGCTTCTCCGGGCGAGGAAGGGTGCGACCGCGAGAGAGATGATCGAGGCGGTGAAGAAGGCTCAGAAGGCGGGCCTCGCTGTGTCGGTCATAGCTGTCTTGGGTTTGGGAGGAGTGGACTTGTGGCAGCCGCACGCCATTGATACGGGGCGCGCGGTGAGTGCGATGGATCCTGCCTACTTCTCATTGCTCAGCCTGATGGTGGTGCCAGGGACAGAGCTTCACCGCATGGTCACCGCTGGTGAATTCGTCGTTCCTGAACCGCTTGAGATGCTCAAGGAAATGAGAGTCACAATCGAGCATATAGAAGGGGTGTCCAACTGTGTGTTCAGGACCAATCACGCCTCCAATTATCTTCCCCTGGCGGGCACGCTACCTCAAGACAAAGAGCGACTTCTCTTGACCATCGACCGCGCTTTGGCTGAGGGCGAGTCGGTCCTCCGACCTGAATTCCTCCGAGCTTTGTGATACGCGATCTCCCCGACATCTGAAGCGGCCATCCCTCACAGTAGGGATGGCCGCTTCTCGTTGCTGTGGGTACTGTCCGCAGGCGGGACGCCTACTAGCTCAACTGTCTCCATCGCCTCTCTTGCTCGCGGTGTGCGCTCTAGCCCATCTCAGGGGCTTGAGCTCTCACTACGAACGGTGAAGGGCTGAAGCCCTTACTACCAACTTGCTTAGAAATTGAGCTTTCCGCAGCGGGAGCCGCTGCTGGCGATGGGGTCGCCGCTCTGCATGATCTGGGTGATCTCACAGTGATTCTCGCAGTCCTGGCAGGTGAAGGACTTGATCTGATAGTCAAACTCGGCTAGCCCAAAACCCTTGAACTGCGTGTGAGTCGGGCGATTGTCTAGAGCGAGAAAGGCGGCGCCAATGGCCCCCAGGCAGTCGGCGTAGGGCGGCACGATCACGCTGACGATGTCCCGAGGGAGCACTTCCTGCAACTGCCCCATGGTCTCATAGGCGAAGTCTCATTTCAAGAAGGACTCGCGAGGCACTGGAGGCACCCTGTCAATGGTGATGGCTTCCATGTCTCTCTCCTCAAGTTTGGCCAACAGATTCAGGTTGGCATAGGAATCGTGGATCACGTAATGGCGGCCGACAACCAAGATCTTGGGCTTCTCGGACGCCAACTGCTCTCGATACGTCGCGTGCAACCTGCGCTTGTGCTCTGTCCGGCTTTCGAGGGCCCGTGAGATCGCCCGCTTCATGCTCAGCCGATCGCCTGTGAAGGTCCGCGCCAGTTGCTGTATGCCTGGTTAGAACTCGCCGTCGTCCACCTCGCAGCGGAGGAACTTGATCTCTTCAGAAAAGATGCTCTTCGCTATGTCGGGCAGTCCCAGGAACTTGGGACAACTGTACCGGTCGGGTTGAAGGCCATAGTAGGCTGGCGCGAAGATGGCGTCGCATTTTCCCAGAAGGTACGAAATATGTCCAAAGACCAGTTTCACAGCCAGGCAACTCTCGTCCTCGCCATACCTGACTGCAGTCTCCAATGTGGTCCTGTTGGTCGGGGGCGAGAGGACCACCTCCTGGCTCAGTTCCTGGAAGAAGGTGAGCCACAGGTGGGGATGCTTGTAATAGAAGAGGCTTCGGGGTATGCCGATTTTGACTCCAATCCCTCGGTACGCCAACGTGACCTTCAACTGTGAGCTAGAGAATTATAGGTTTGGTCTGTTCGCTTTTCAAGTTCCAGTCCCTCCCTATCCAGCCTCAAGCATGCGCGACAGCCCGTGACGTCGGGTACAGGGGACGGCCATGTTTGCCGGATGGGGTTCCCTGAAGTATAATAGAAGTGGAGATCATATTGGACTGTCAGGGGAGGTAGTCATGGAGAAAGAGATAGGAACGGAGACAGTCAAGAGAGGTCTGGCGCAGATGCTGAAGGGCGGTGTGATCATGGATGTGGTCACCCCCGAACATGCCATCATAGCTGAGGAGGCAGGGGCGTGCGCCGTCATGGCTCTAGAAAGAGTACCGGCTGATATCCGCGCCCAAGGCGGGGTGGCCCGCATGAGCGATCCTGAGATCATCCTTCGGATCATGGAGGCGGTGACGATACCGGTCATGGCCAAGTGCCGTATCGGTCATTTCGTCGAGGCCCAGGTGCTTGAGTCCCTGGGCGTGGATTTCCTGGACGAAAGCGAGGTATTGACACCAGCGGACGAGGAGCACCACGTCGACAAGCACCTCTTCAAGGTACCTTTCGTTTGCGGCTGTCGCAACTTGGGGGAGGCGCTGCGGCGAATCGGTGAGGGTGCCGCCATGATCCGTACCAAGGGCGAGGCGGGCACCGGAAACGTGGTGGAGGCCGTGCGGCATGCTCGAGCCGTGTTAGGTGAGATTCGGCGCTTGCAGCATCTGGCGCCGGAGGAACTGATGGCCGCGGCCAAAGATATGGGGGCTCCGTACGAGCAGGTCGTGGAGACCGCGCAGGTAGGCCGGCTGCCTGTGGTCAATTTCGCCGCAGGAGGCCTCGCCACCCCAGCGGATGCGGCACTGATGATGCAACTGGGTTTGGATGGCGTCTTCGTGGGCAGCGGCATCTTCAAGTCCTCCGATCCTCCTCGCAGGGCCAAGGCCATTGTGGAGGCCGTGACTCATTATAACGATCCAGCGATCCTCGCTGAAATCAGCAAGGGACTGGGCGAGGCGATGCCTGGGCTGGAGATCTCGGAGATCCCCGAGGCTGAGTTGTTGGCGCAGCGGGGCTGGTAGACTGTCTCTTCAGCGGCAAAGGCGCGCATGACCCGGATTGGTGTCTTGGCCCTGCAAGGGGCCTTCATTGAACACCTTAAGATTCTGTCCACCGTGGGCGCTGAGGGCGTAGAGGTACGCCTACCCCAGGATCTCACAGGCCTGAGTGGGCTCATCATCCCTGGGGGTGAGAGTACCACTGTTGGCAAACTGGCCGTCACGTATGGCTTGATAGGTCCCATCAGAGAGATGGCCCAGCACGGCAAGGTGATCTGGGGGACCTGCGCGGGGCTCATCCTCATGGCCAGAACTGTCGAAGGAGTAGAGCAACCTCTCCTGGGGATGATGGATCTGGTGGTTCGGCGTAACGCCTTCGGACGACAGGTTGAAAGCTTCGAAGCCGATATCTCCGTTCCGGTCCTGGGAGCCGTCAGCGAGCCAGAAGAGAAGAACCACCCTTTCCACGCAGTCTTCATTCGAGCGCCTCTGATTGCCTCTGTGGGGGATGCCGTACAGATTCTGTCCCGGTTGAGCGACGGCAGCATCGTCGCGGCGCGTGACGGCAACCTGCTGGCGACGGCGTTTCACCCGGAGCTGACCGGCGATACGCGATTCCATCGGTATTTCCTGCAGATGGTTGCGGAACGCGAGGAGGCCTCCCGAGACACGTGACGCGGTAGCACGGCATGATCAGCTTGATCCCTACTTGCGCCGTTTGTTCTGCATCTCGACCCTGGCGTCTATGGCCTTGAGCATCAGGATCCCATTTCAGGGTGAACCACTGAGGAGGTGAGACATGCTTGACAAGATCACATGGCTAGGGCATGATGGGTTCAAGATCAATGCATCGCAGACCATCTACATCGATCCGTTTGACCTGAAGGGAGAGCTTGAGCCAGCTGATGTGATCTGTATTACCCACGATCACTATGATCACTGTAGCCCCGGGGATGTGGCCAAGATACTACGGGAAGACACAGTCATCATCGCCGCTGAGAACTGTAGAGGCAAGCTGAAGGGCGATGTGCGCTGGGTGAGACCGGGCGACAAGGTGACCATCAAGGACCTGACCGTCGAGGCTATCCCGGCATACAATGTCAACAAGAAGTTCCATCCACGGGAGGCTGGAGGAGTGGGTTACATCCTCACTATGGACAGCACAAAGATCTATCATGCTGGCGACAGCGATCCTATCCCTGAAATGGAAGGGTTGGACGTGGACATCGCCATGCTTCCCGTGAGCGGCGTGTACGTTGCGACGGCGGAGGAGGCTGTGGAAGCCGCCAATATGATCAACCCTAAGACGATCATTCCGATGCATTATGGCAGCATCGTCGGCTCCCGGGCCGATGCGGAACGGTTCAAAGAACTGTGGCCCGGTGAGGTAGTGATCATGGAGCCACAGCCGTCGTAGCGGTAGCCAGTGCTAGGTGACTGTTCCGAACTGCGAGGTTTGCGCAACGGGGTCGTTGTATTGGGATCAACTCGATGCGGTGTGCATGCTACTGAAACCCATAGGCTGGACTCGGTCCTTCAGCAGAGCACGGTCCCCGACACGTTGATCCCGCTCGCTGTGTCGTCCTCGCTTGTTGTTCTGGACCCTGCAGCGGACCTTCCAGGGAGCTGGCTGCGGCCCGGGCCTGCCACGAGAAATGTGCCCTCGGATCGCCTCCGACGCGATCTCGATTGTGAAGACGTTTCCCCTGTTCAGATAGCGTCGCCACTCGGAGACCGCTAGGCTGATGAGAGCATCACCACTGGGTCTCAGCCGCGACAATTTCCTGATCATGCTCTCTATGCTCTTGTGGGGGAGCGGTGAGGGCCTGTGGTTCTACATTCAGCCTCTGTACATCAAGAGCCTGGGAGCCAACTCGATGCAGATTGGGGTGGTGCTCTCGCTGGCTCCTGTGCTGATGGTATTCGGCTTCATCCCCGTAGGCATCTTGGCTGATCGATATGGTCGAAAGAGGACCATGCTGGGCGGCTATGTCTTGGGCACTGTGGCTGTCCTACTGCTCGCCATGGCCGGCGATTGGCGCCAGTCCCTCGTAGGCTTTCTCCTCTATTTCGGGTCAGCCTGTTGCCTGCCGGCGATCCACGCTTATGTTGCGCACGCGGCTGGAGGGAAGGATCTCAATCGTACTTTCACCATGCTCTATGCAGTGTTCAGCGTGGGTTTGGTAGTCTTTCCCACAGTAGGGGGCTGGCTGGCGGAGGTGGCGGGTTTCTCCGCGGTGTTTGGAATCGCAGCGGTCTTCTGCACTCTGTCCACCATCGCCGCCGCGAGCGTCAGTGAACAGCCGGTTGACAAAGCGGCGTCTAGGTCTGGGTTTGGTGAGATTCTGTCCAACAGGCGGTTTCTCCTGATCTCCTCCCTCAACGTGTTCATCTTCTTGGCTCTCTACCTAGCACAACCCTTTGCACCCAACTACCTGCAAGAGGTTGTCGGGGTAGAGCTTTTCTGGATCGGCTTCCTAGGCTCCATCCACGCCCTGGGGGCGACGGTACTCGGGGTGGTGCTGGGCAGACTCTCAGAGGGAGTGGGTGGCTTCATCGTCGGCCAGGGTCTGGTGCTCCTTTCGATTGTGGTCTTCCTCAAGGCCCAGGCCTTTCCTCTTCTGGTGGTGTCCTTCTTCCTGAGGGGGGCATTCAACGCTTGCCGGTCATTGGCGCTGGCGCAGACGGGTAGGGTGTTGGGTGAAACGGGAGTAGGCCTGGGCTACGGCGTTTTCAACACCGCATTCAACCTCCCATGGCTGTTGGCGCCTTACATGGCCGCGTGGCTGTATACGTCGCGTCCCGACCTTCCGTTCCTCGTCTCTGCGGCCATGATCGGGGTCATGATGCCCCTTTCGTGGCTCCTTCTGAAGGGGAGGCTGGGTGAAGCGCCTGCCTGACTAGACCACGCCCATTTGCTGACCCACGTCCTTGAAGATCCCCAGCGCCTGGTCCAGGTCATCTCGGCTGTGTGCAGCAGAGAGCATGACTCTGATCCGGGCTTTGCCTCTCGGCACCGTGGGGAAACCCAAGGCCATGGTGAAGAGACCTCCGTCGAAGAGTTGCTTGGAGAACTCGAAGGCTACTGGCGCCTCGCCCAGCATGACCGGCGTGATGGGTGTCTCACTCTCGCCTGTGTCGAAGCCCAGCCCCTTCATCTCGGCCTTGAAATAGCGGGTGTTCTCCCACAGCCTTTCTACCAACTCCGTCGATTCCTCGAGCAAGTCCACTGCGGCGATACAGGCCGCCACATCGGCCGGCGTCACGGCGCTAGAGAAGAGGAACGGGCGTCCCCGCTGGCGCAGCCATTGCACTATGTCTTTCTTCCCGGCCACGTAGCCACCTACGACTCCGAAGGCCTTCGAGAGGGTGCCGACTTCGATGTCAACTCTTCCATGAAGGTCGAAATGATCAACGATCCCCCGTCCGCCCCGTCCCAGCACACCTTCACCGTGGGCATCGTCGGTCATCAAGAGGATGCCATGGTCGTCGGCGATGTCGGCCAGCTTGTCCAGAGGCGCGATGTCTCCATCCATGGAGAAGACTCCGTCAGTAATGATCAGTCTTCTTCCGTATTCGGTCTCCTGTTCGATGACTTGTCGCAACGAGTCCGGGTTGCGATGTTCGAAGCGGGCGATCTTGGCGCGAGACAGACGACACCCGTCGATGATGCTGGCGTGGTTCAATTCGTCGGAGAAGATAACATCGCCTTGGCTCATCAGGGCAGGGATGACGGCCAGGTTGGCATTGAATCCCGACTGAAAAGACAATGCGTCCTCTACCTGCTTGAAGTGCGCCAAGCGCTCCTCCAGTTCGAGGTGCAAGGTCATCGTGCCGGCAATAGAGCGGACCGCAGCCGGTCCAACACCATACTCGTCGATGGCTCTCTTCGCTGCTTCCTTCATCCTTGGATGGTTGGCGAGGCCCAAATAGTTGTTGGCGCAGAAGTTCAACACTCGCTTTCCATCCACCGTCACCCACGCTTCCTGGGCCGAGCCTATGGTCCGAATGGAGATGTAGAGCCCCTGCTCTCTTAGACTGTCGAGCTCCTCTCTCACGAAGGCTGTCTTATCAGTAGCCATTTCCCTTTCCTTTCTCCCATTGGTAGGTCATGGAAAAAGCACAATCTTGCCGCATTGCCCAGAACTCATCAGCTCCAGGCCCTGCTCGAACTCGTCCAACGGCAGTCGGTGAGTGATCAGTGGACCCACGTCCACCGCTCCAGAGCTCAGAAGGGCTCTGGTCTGGTGCCAGGTCTTCCACACCAGCCGCCCAGCCACGCCGTACACTCGTGCTCCCTTCAGGACGATCTCGTTGGCGAGATCCATCTCCAGAGGCTCCGAGGGTATTCCTAGCAAAGCTGCATACCCCCCACTCCTCAAGACAGCGAACCCCTGGTGTATGGCCGAGGGGTTTCCGGACATCTCCAGCAGCACATCCACGCCTAGCCCGCTAGTGGCAGTCATGATCTTGCCCACCACATCCACTTCCGTGGGGTTCAAGGCTAGATCCGCCCCCATGTACGAGGTTAGCCGGAGACGATAGGGGGCCACTTCGGTCGCGTAGACCGCCGCCGCGCCTGCCGCCTTGGCGATCCCTATGGCCATCAGACCGATTGGCCCGCAACCGGTGACGAGGACACGCTGGCCTGCCAGGTCTGTAGAGAGGGCGGTATGGACCGCGTTTCCGAAGGGCTCTTGTATCGAGGCCACATCCGGTGGCATATCCGGCGGGTTCAGCCAAGCGTTCTCTTGCGGCATGCTGATGTACTCTGCGAAACAGCCGGGACGATCCACTCCGATGATGGAAACGTTCTGGCAGATGTGGGATTGGCCCGTGCGGCACTGGTGACAAACGTGGCACACGACGTGGGTCTCGGCAGACACGAAGTCCCCTAGCTCAACGGTGGTTACACCTTCGCCAAGCTCCACAACTTCACCGGCGAACTCGTGCCCGAAAACCATGGGTGGCTTGATCCGGCCCTGGGCCCAAGGATCCCACCTCCAGATGTGAACGTCGGTGCCACAGATGGACGTGGCTTTCACTTTGACCAGGACCTCTGCCGGCCCAACCGATGGGATGTCGACCACAGCCATCTCGGCCCCGGGCGCTGCCTCCGGCTTGATCACGGCCCTCATCTTGCGCGACATTCTTGCCCCCTGGTTCTCCTGTAAACTGGGACAGACCGGCACCATTATAGCATGCTCGGCATGTTTGGTCAAGGATGCGCAAGCTTGATGTGCCAAGTGGGAAATGGTAGAATGTTCTTGGAGACACCGTGAGCCATCGGACAGTAGGGCCAGAATGGGAGAGCGAAGGGGTCCGTTCCTGGTAGTTCTTGGCGCTATCGGCGCCCTTGCCGTCCTCTTGTTGCTGCTTTGGGCTGTGAGTACGCGGGCCATTGGAGGGAGCGGCACAGGCGAGGAAGTGGATACGCCCGTAGTATCTGCCTGGGAGTCTTCCAGTGCCACCCTCCAGGAGGACAGTTATGCTGGAGAGAGGGAGCGCATGGTGAGCTACCAGATAGCGGCGCGGGGTGTCCGCGACAGCGAGGTTCTGGAGGCCGTGCAGGCCGTGCCGCGTCACGAGTTCGTCCTCCAGGAGTATCTGGACCTGTCCTACAGTGATCGTCCATTGCCCATCGGATATGGTCAAACCATCTCCCAGCCCTACATCGTGGCAGTGATGACGGAGCTCCTTGAGCTGGAGAAAGGCGACAAGGTTCTGGAGATAGGCACCGGATCAGGGTACCAGGCGGCCGTTCTGGCCGAGGTGGTTGACCAGGTCTACACGGTGGAGATCATTCCTGAACTCGCCGCTTCGGCCAGAGAGAGGCTGCACAGACTGGGGTACGGTTATGTGGAGACGCTGAACGCTGACGGGTACGATGGCTGGGAGGAGCACGCGCCTTACGATGCGATAATCGTCACAGCGGCACCAGACCACGTGCCCCAGCCCCTCATCAGACAGTTGAAAGACGGCGGTCGCCTGGTCATCCCGGTAGGCCCAGTGGGGGCGTACCAGACGCTGTGGCTGGTCACAAAAGAGGGTGGGGAAGTCGAGTTCCACAACAAAGGGCTCGTTACATTCGTTCCGTTGACGGGCGAGCGTTGAGTGTGAGTTTCGCCTGGCGAACGCATCTATGGTGGCGGAGAACGGTCAAGGGTGCTGAGAGCAGGCCACATCCGAGTGTCGGCATGTCGGAAGCCGCATGGCACAGGCGCCTGCGGTGGCCTTGCACCCATGAACTGAGATGGGGAGTCACCAACTGGTATGAATGGTAAGTTCAGGTTCTACCATCCCATCAAGGTCAGATATGTGGAGACCGATGCTCAGGGTCACGTCTTCTTTGGGCACTATTACACTTATTTCGATGTGGCGATGATGGAGTACATGGGGACCATCGGCTTCAGCTACCAAGATCTGCTGAGTGAGAAGATGGATCTCTTGTACGTCGAGTCCCTGTGTCGTCACCAGGCCCCTGCCTACTACGACGATGTACTCGATGTCCATGCCCGGATCGGCAACATAGGCGACAGTAGCCTTACCTTCGAGTTTGCCGTGCACAAGGAGGGTTCGGATCAGTTGGTAGCTACGGGGCACATCGTGGCCGTCAACGTAGACAAGGATACTCGTCGCCCGATGCGGGTGCCTGATGCACTCCGTCGCGCCGTGCAGGAATACGAGCGATGAGAGGGTGTGTCCCTGCCCACGACCGTGGCTGGACAACTTACCTGCCATTTCTGCGCCTGTCATAACGTGAAAGGCCCCTTTGTATGAGTGGAGTGGGACGGTGTCTGAGAAGCGCGTAGGGGTGATCCTGGGAGGCATCTCCTCGGAGAGGGAAGCTTCGTTGGCTAGCGGCCGGCAGGTGTGCGTGCACCTCAACCCGCAGAAGTATGTCGCCATACCGCTGTTCATGGATCTCCAAGGCCGATTGTGGCACATACCCCACAAGCTGCTCATCCAGAACACCACCTCGGACATCATTGGGCGCTTGGAAGACGAAGCGGACAGAGTGTACTATGAGGACTTGCGCGCTCTCATCGAGTTTGCCTTCATCGCTCTGCATGGCAAGTATGGGGACGATGGCTGCATTCAGGGTGTTCTGGAGCTCCTGGGAATACCCTACACAGGCTCAGGGGTGCTAGCGTCGGCGGTGTGCATGGACAAGTACATGGCGCACACTATTCTCAGGCAGGCAGGAGTTGAAGTGGGGCGGGAGTTGCTCGTGGAGGATCTAGACTGGGACGAGGATCCCGAGACGATTCGCATAGAGATCGTCGAGACCATCGGCCTGCCTTGCGTGATCAAGCCAGATCGTGAGGGTTCCAGCATAGGGGTCTCGGTTGTCCATGAGGCGAGGGAGATAGATGAAGCGATGGAGGAAGCATTCTCTTGGGACAACCTGGCGCTGGTTGAGGAATACCTTCACGGCCTGGAGTTCTCCTGCATTGTCCTCGGCAACGACGAACTTCAGCCGCTGGTGCCGACCGAGACAGCCACGAAAAACGAGTACCTGACCTACGAAGACAAGTACATGCCTGGGCAGTCACAGAAGATCACGCCAGCTCGTGTGCCAGAAGAGGTGCTGGCGAAGATAAGGGAAGAGGTCGTGAAGGCGTACAGAGCCCTGGGGATGAAGAACTACGGTCGCATTGATGGCTTTCTGGTGGACGGGAACCGTGTCCTGATCACCGATCCCAACTCCTCCTCGGGCATGGCCCCCTCCTCTTTCTTGTTTCACCAGGGAGCGGACATAGGTCTCAATCCGATGATGCTTTTTGACCGCATGATCGAGCTGGCGTTGGAAGCGCACGCCGGCAAGAGGGGGCCGCTGTAGAAAGGGAGTCAAGAGGGGACCGCCGGATGACGGAGAAGGATGAGGGCAACAGGCTGCGCGTGGGAGTGGTGATGGGGGGGATGTCTTCGGAGAGAGAGATCTCCCTCGAAAGCGGCCGCAACATCTACTTCAGCTTGAATCCGCAGAAATACGAGGGCATACCGATCTTCCTCGACGAGGAAGGAGGGTTCTGGCAGATACCCTTGCAGTTGCTGGTTCAGAACACTACTGCTGACATAGCTGATAGGCTAGCTGATGAGGCCACAAGAATCGCCTACGAGCAGATGAAAGCCGTTGTGGATTTCATCTACATTGGTCTGCATGGCAAGTACGGGGAAGACGGATGTCTTCAGGGGCTGCTGGAACTTCTCGACGTCCCTTACACGGGATCCGGGGTGATGGCGTCGGCGATAGGAATGGACAAACACATGCAGCGTAGGCTACTAGTTGCGGCTGGGATAGAGGTGCCAAAGTACCTGCCCGTGTCAGAGAGGGACTGGGAGAACAGCAGGGAGGAGACATTGGAAGAGGTGGAGGCCTCCTTGCGGTACCCGTGCGTGGTCAAACCCACTCGCGAAGGGTGCAGCACAGGTCTTTCGGTTGTCCGTGAAAGAGGCCAGATGGACGCGGCCATGGAAAACGCCTTTCAGTGGGATACGACTGTGCTAGTGGAAGAACTCCTTGAAGGCATGGAGATCACCTGTGGGGTGATGGGCAATCGTGAGCTGATGGCCTTCCCCCCTACCGAGACAATACGTCGCGGCGAGTTCCTGACGGTGGAGGAGAAGTTCCTGCCAGGGGAGGGCGAGAACATCACGCCGGCACGGCTACCCGAGGAAGCGATCCGGCGAGTTCAGGAAGTGATGGTGCAGGCCTACCGGGCCTTGGGGCTGAAGGCATATGCGCGCATGGATGGTTTCGTCATTGACGGTGAGGTCATCGTGACCGAGCCCAATACCCTACCCGGAATGACGCCCTCTACCTGTATCTTTCACCAAGCGGCGGAGGTGGGGATGAGTCCCATGGAGTTCATAGACAGGGTGATCGAGCTTTCCTTGGAAGCTCACGCTCACAAGAAGGGTCCGCTGGCATGAGCCGCGCTGCCTAACGACCAGAGGCGTCTCGCTGCAACTTCAGAAGCTGCTCTATCCCCTTTTCTGCCAGTCCCAGTAGCTCATTCATCATGTCTCGCGTAAAAGAGCCTTGCTCGGCAGTGCCTTGGACCTCTACGTATTCCCGGGACCCGTTCATCACCACGTTGAGGTCAACTTGAGCTTGGGAATCCTCTTGGTAGTTCAGATCTAGCAGCAGTTCATCCTGCACGATCCCGACACTGATGGCGGCCACTGACGTGGCGAGTACGCTCGGTGGCAGGAGACCTCCTTGGATGAGTGTGCGCAAGGCTATGGCCAGGGCAACGTATCCCCCGGTAATGGAGACCGTACGGGTGCCTCCGTCGGCTTGTATGACATCGCAATCAATGGTTACGGTTCTCTCTCCCAACAGGTGCAGGTCCACCGCTGCCCGCAGGGAGCGTCCTATGAGACGACGGATCTCCTGGGTGCGATCTCTCGGTCCTCTAGTCTCTCGAGGGGTTCGTTCGTGTGTGGCGCGCGGAAGCATGCCGTATTGAGCCGTCACCCAGCCCTGGCCCTGGTCTCGCAACCACGCGGGCACTCTCTCTTCGATCGTAGCCGCGCAGATGACCCGCGTGCGGCCCACTTCGATCAGTGCCGACCCCTCGGGATAGTCAAGATACCCTGGGGTGATGACTACGGGGCGCATCTCGTCGTTTGCTC
>JAUWLF010000015.1 GCA_030613785.1 Chloroflexota bacterium
AATCTGGAAAGAAACAAAAAAGGCGCTGGCGCGCGAAATGAACCGATCGAACTTCGACCTCTACGTCAGGGACACCCATCCATTGGCGTTCGACCGGAACCTGGGCATCCTGATCATCCAGACGCCTAGCCCCCAGACCACCGAGGTCCTGCGCCGCCAGTTTCACACCGTCATCATGCGCACAATCCATGAACTGGCCCTGCGCATCCAGGGCGTACCGGTCCAGGACGTGCAGTTCCAGGCCAGGCGATAGAGGGATTCTATCTGTTGGCTTCACCATGCCACGGAGCCAGCCGCGATAATGCTGCGCGCGCTCGAACCCCGGGCGCGGTTCGTCATAAAGGGCACCACATTTGAGCCGCTTGAGGTCAGTTCGTGACGTCTGCCAACGGGGATTGGAACGCCGAAGGGAGTACCTGTGTAGAGGTCCCTTTGTTCTGCGATGAGGTCGAATTGGCGCGGTAAGGGCCAATCACCACCAGGTTGGATCATCGCAGGCAACACGATCGGCTAAGTCCGTTTTGCATTCAATCTCTATCAATCTAGGAGTTGGCGTCGCCTTGATTCTAGTTGACGGACATGTGATTGGCCGAATTGACGGACTCGGTTGAGCTAGGCACAATGCTGTCGTGAGTTCGAAGTGCCTTGACAAGGGTATGCATTTCTGTTATACTGGGCACAGAACGCAGAGAACGCAACTAGGTCGCTTACTCAGCTGGATGAGGACGCCTGATCGCAGATGGGACAGGCGATAGCTCGGTCTTTCTCAACTTCCACTCGTTGCCCTGGAACGTTTCCCATGGGTCGTCTCCGTCAGAACACGAAGCGCCGGCTGGCATAGTGGTGCGTGCGTTCTAGTCATTGTAGCTGCCAGAGGCAGCGGTTTGCGAATCCTCTTCGGGCAGCCAGAAAGGAGTAGCTGTGGCGAAGAAAACGAAGGGAGCAGCGGAAGAGAGCGAATACACAGTTCCCATCCGCTGGGAAATCCCAGACGACCTCAAAGTGCTCTGGGCGTCCAATTTCATCGTTCAGCATTCCATGAGGGAGTTCATTCTAAGCTTCTTCCAAGCACCTCCCCCACTTTTGATTGAACCCACGAAGGAGGAACTCGAAGCTGCGGCGAAAGCAGGGTATCCAGCCAAGGCGGTGGCGAGGATTGCCCTTAGCCCAGCGGCTGTGAAGGAATTGATTGAGATACTGCAGACGAATCTGGACAACTTCGTTCGAGTCATGGAAGAACAGCTAGGCGAGGAGTAGCGGAATGGCTAGCGAAGTAACTAGGCTTCTTGATGGGCAGACTACTGCATCCAAGGAAGTCCTATTCGCGATGGGGAGCAATGCCCCAAGCAAACTGGTCGTCCTTCCTCGAGTCGGTCTTGCTGACATCTATGCTCAGCAGTTCGAGACGCTTCTTGCAGAGGTAAGACGGAGTTTCAAACGTCCTCCATTGACGATCACCCTGAAGAAGCTGCATGTGTCGGGGTGGGAGTTGCAGCGGCCACTACACCTGTCAGTTGTCCGTCGTGAGGAAGACCGATGGATCATCTGTGATGGCGTCTTTGATATCTACGGTGTAGGCAAGGAGCCGGACGAAGCAGTCCGGGACTACGAAGCCACGCTGATTCGCTTCTATAAGGACACAGTGGAATGGGAAGGCAAACTAGCACCCCATCTCCAGATTCACAGAGCTAACTTGCAGAAGTATCTCCGTCGCAAGGAAAGCTAGTGCCAGCGAAGAAGCGCAAGCTCACCAAAATGCTCAAGAGACTCGGTCCGAGGGTAGAGCAAACGGATCATGAGTGGTACTACATTGAAGAAGGGGATTGCCGCGTCGGTTGGGCAAAAGTCTCGTTCGGGTCAGCAGGCATGGAGATAGATGATGAGATCCTGTCGTGTATTGCCAAGTCGCTGGGCCTGCGCAACCCGCAATTGAAGGAGTACCTGACAACCAAGAAGGGCCGAGACGAGTATATTGAGAAGGTATGCAGTGGCCGCGATCTAAGGAGCGGTGCAGCGACCTAGGATTCACTTCACGGCAAATCGGCCGGGCGCTGGCAAGGTATGGCGCCCCAAGGTCGTGCTGAGTGCATCTGAGGCCAGTCTTTGTCTTCGCGAGAGGGGTGGCCTTTTTGATATTCAGGAGCGTCACAGACTATGCTTTGTGAGCCTAGAACGCGACTGCCTCTGTTCGTCACGGGTCACCTCAGCCGCCCCCGCGCCCTAGGAGCCTAGCCGAGAACCCGTATTGGGGCGGGTCTGAAGGCGATTGGTGAACGGAGCCATCTTTGAACAGCGTGGTAAGCGTGACGGAGAAAAGAAAAACAGGGAGACCGAAGCTGGTTTCGGGCTCGCATCTGTCCTGTTTTGGACGCCACCAGCGTGATATTGGCTACAGTGGCTGCCATGAGTGCCTGGAACAACGTCTTTGCTCGCCCAAAGTAGCGTGCATCGCGCATCCCAAGCTGCACCAGGCGAGCAAGGCGGTGCTCACCTACCTGCCGGAGCTGGCGGTAGAGCGCGTAGGCCTCGCTCTCCTGGAACCTCCGAGCCTGTTGCAGCAACCCTTCCTGAGGATGGAGAGAGATACTGCGGCCTTTCCCGGGTCCTGCCCTGACGCAACGCGGTCGAAGTTGACAATTGGCACAGATCGCAGGGTCGAACTGGAACGCCAGCCTCGGCTCGCGCCTCCCGGTGCGGTCCTTGCGGCTCCCTCTGGTTACCAGGGTGCGGGTCTTCTGTCCCGCGGGACATCGGCAGGTCCGAGTCTCCAGCTCGATAGAGAAGTCTTCCTTCGGGAAGTACTGCCCACCCCTACGTCTGGGCACCCGAGCGATCAGCTTGCGTCCCGCTTCTGCAAAAGCTCGACGGGTCACACCATCTCCATAAGCGCAGTCGCCTATGGTCTCTTCGACTTCCAGTTGCGTGTTCTCCTCTGTCTGTTCCACCAACTCCAACACCTGATCGCTGTCCGGGGCATTGCCCGCCAGAACGTCCACAGCCGTGATCAACTGGCTCTCCGCATCCACCGCCACCGCCAGCTTGTGCCCGTCAAATCGCTTGCTCTTGCTCTTGTGCCCGTGACGCATCTCGGGGTCGTGCACCGACACTATCCGATCACGGGCCACCCCTTCCTTGATGGCAACCCCATCGCTGCGCCTCTCAACATCCTGCAGCAGGAGTTGACTCAGCAACTCCGACGCCTCTGCCAGGCGTTGCTCTTCAGCACTTCCCGGGGCGTGTTCCGCCAGAGCCCCTCTTGTCATCTCCAACAAGCGGTCAGCATCGTCGACGATGCCCGCCAAGAACCCTCGCGTCTCCTCCGCATCGTCCCAGTTAACGCTCGCTTCACCCTTGATGCTGGTTCCAAAGTAGCGAGACAGACCATGGCTTGCGGCCCAAACTTCTGGTTCCTCCCCACAAAGAGACGCCAGAGCGCGGATCAGTTGGACGATGCCATCGGCCAGGAGATTGTAGGTGTCCTTGACCGCTCCGCGACCAAGTATGTAGCTCGTATCCACAACTGCCTTGATCTTGCGCTTCTTCAAGTACCCGCTCTCACGGGCAAGTGCCAAGCTCTTCTGAAAGACCGCCCCAACGCCTTCGTGGAGGATCAGTTGCGCCCGAAAGAGTTGCAGCGTGCTCTTGGCGAAAGGACGGTCTTCGATCTCAACCCCCAAAGCTACCTTCCAACGCACATCGAAGTCGGCCCGTGCTTTGGCTTCCTCATCCGAAACGCCATCGTGAGCCTGCAGCACAAGCGCGGTGGCCAACAAGCTGGGAGGCACACTGTTACGCCCGTTGTCCGGGCAGTAGAGCATGGCGAAATCCTCATCACGAAACATCCGCCCGCGCTGGCTGGCCAGGAAACCATAGAAGGACTCCCGACCAACATGATCCACGTAAACATGGTCTGCCTCAAACAGCCCCCGCTGCGCCGATCGCTTTCCGAGCATGCCGTCCCTCCCCAGCCTACAAACTCGAGACCTATTATACCACAAGAATCACCTGGTTGTGACACTTTTCGGCCAGGCTTCTAGTGACCCGTGCCTTGCTCTGGCTGGCAGCGGGGCCACACGACGTTGATGAAAGGCCCCCCTGCCTGGAAGCAGTGCTAGAGCTGAAGCCGGAAACCCAAGCCGCCCACGCGGGGCTGGGTCTCCTTGATCAGCGGCAGGTCAGCCATGCTCAGAAGACCTCGATTGCCGACAGTGAGTCTCACTGGTAGAATGCCCCCCAGGTGGCGCTCCGACGACTGACGACCAAGGCTGTGGTCACGCCCTTGATACATCCCACTCCGATCAATCGCGCCTTGTCCTCTTGATACAGGACGCCCTGCGGCAACGGGGAGTCCGGCCCACGCTGCTCACTGAGCTACCACTATTCGCGGAGTGGTTCGCCTTCCCGAAGGTGCGCAAAATTCCACAGTAGGCAGATTTCCTCACAGGAACATCAGATACACCCGACGGCAGCATACCTGCCTACAGCGCTGCTGATTCCTGTGACTGTTCCCCTGTGCTCGCTTGAGCCTGCCCCTTGAACCTTCGGCACTACTATATCTGGTAGCGGTCAACTGGCCTGGGCCACATATAGTGTGTCCACAGATGTCTCGTGCCAGACTGTTGAGCCTGGAGAACACTCCTCGCATTGCCGGGCTCTCGTACCTGCTCTCCGCTCCCCTTCCCCCGTTAGGTTTGATTGGCCTGGCACAGATCTTGCAACGGTAGATAGGTAGAGGCGTCTCGGAGGGAACGTTGTGGACGGTCATAAAGGGGGAACCGGCAACATGAAGTACTGGATGAAGCGAGCCCTGTGGGGTGTGCTGACGACCGTCGGAATAGACAGACGAAGGAACCGACACCGCTGGGTCTATCCGGAGCGCAGAAGCGGATGGGAGTACGTCAGATCGTACATGGCCTGGGTGTGGCGGTAGCGCTCGTCAAACGAACCGCCCTGAGTATGCCGAGGAGAAAAGCACCATGATCAGCAAACAGAACGGCAGCATCTCCGCATTCCTGGCATGCCTCGCGCTTGTGGCCATACTCTCTGGGCTATGGATGACGCGACCCGCAGACATGGATCTGTGGGGGTCCATAGTGCCTGTTGCGGTCATCTACTTCATAGTTGCGGGCGGTCCCCAGATTCTCATCTTTGCGGCTGTTGTCTCCTCTATGAGGCAAGGCCGCCTGCCTGGTTCGACGTGGTGGACAGCCGCCTACGTGGTGTTTGTGCTGCAATTTGGAGCAGGAGCGACGTTGGTCGCAGGAGCCAGCGCGAGTGAAGAGCGCCTGTTCACTGTCGCCGCAGCGGTCTTGGTAGTTGCTGCCCTGGTAGCCGTAGCCAGCGGCCTTGTTGTGTCAAGGGTCGCCTACAAGCAGAGCGGGGCGGCGACGGGCTCCTAGGGCGAACCCAACGGTATGCGGGCAGAAGATGTTCTCTGCCTGGGTGGACTCCCGACGCGGATTCGAACCCCGGGCCGGTTCGAAATGAAGGTCCCGTTGTTCTGCCACGAGATTGAGATGGCTCGATAGCCACCCCTGGTATGACGTGAAGAACAAGAGAAAAGGGCCATCCCGCAGAAGGATGGCCCTCGAATAGCTACCGTGAAGTGAGTCGTTTACTCTCTCGTCCTCCAGCGGAAGGCCTCCCCTGAGCGGGTCGAAGAGTGGCATATCCAGCCCGGCCCATCACGCCGCTGCCTAGGAGGAGCGCTGCAATCTGTCGCTCAGTCATCGCGCCCCTCTGCCAGCACCAAGTCTTGGAGTAACTCTTCCAAGTGGCCTGCCGCGGCAGATAGACCTTTCGCCCTGCCGAGACAGACGGCAGCGCGATCGGAATCCGGCACCGTCTCGCTCTCCTGGGCGGCCACAGTAGCCCCCATTCTCAACATCCTGACCAGATGCTCCAGCTTCTCCATCTCATTCTGTTTCATCGCTCTCGTCCCCCCGCTTCCCGCAGCACCTCCCCACATGGTCAGAGTCGGTTCCTTGCAAAGCCTGATCCACTGTCTGGTTATCTGATGAATGGTGAGTATCGATTCGTGATCCAGGTGTGGCAGTGGCTCTCGACACTCTGCATACTAGCATACCACGATTCCGAACCCGTGTCAAGACGTGGAGGGGATTCTTGAGGTGCGTCGCCAGTCACGCCTCTACTGCAAGAAGAAAAGGGCCATCCCGCAGGAGGATGGCCCTCGAATAGCTACCGTGAAGTCAGTCGTCTACTCTCTCGTCCTCCAGCGCAAAGTGGCGTATCCTGCCAGGCCCACGAGACCGCTGCCCAGCAGCAGTATCGTCCCCGGCTCGGGCACGAACTCGACCTCGCAGACCTCAGCCACAGTCCAACTGACCTGGTCCGCCTCGCCCGTGTCCGGCTGCCACACTCGGTAGTCCCACTCCCCCAGCGGACTTGGTGGGCCATTGGCAGCAGTCACCTCCCGCCCGAGTACAGATACTGGCCCGGGGCCGTGCCACTCGCAGGGGAAACCCGCTTTGAACGTATCGGGATCCTCTGTAGGCAGCGTCTGGCACTCCCTGAAGAGGACTTCGCCCTCAATCCTGAGACGGTCACAATACCAGTCGTGGGCGTGGTCCCAACCACCGACGCTGAGTGTGAGGATGTATGGCTCGCCTGTGGGCTCGTGCCGCCCAGGCCAGCATTCCACGCACTCTTTGTCTGCCGTCACAAACACGCTCGCCGCCAGAGCTACTCCTCCAGCCAGCAGCAGCGCCACGCTCACACCCAGCAATAAGCCTCGTAGCCAATTCTTCTTCATCGCCTCTGCCTCCTTCGTTCCTTTGTACACCACCCTGTCCGATGATCATACACAGTATACCGACTTTTGGCCTGAGTGTCAAGCCCGAAAGGAGCGCCCCACTGTCATTGCAAGCACATTCGCTCTGCTCAGTGTAAACTCCGCGAAGCAATCTCCACCCACCGCCTTGGGGATTGCTTCATCGCCCTGCGGGCTCCTCGCAATGACAGCCCCGGTTTGTCACACCATGAGTGGTGCGAGCGCACCTGGGATGACCTCAGCAAAAGGAAAAGGGCCATCCCGCAGAAGGATGGCCCTCGAACAGCTACCGTGGAGTGAGTCGTTTACTCTCTCGTCCTCCAGCGCAAAGTGGCGTATCCCGCAAGTCCAGCAAGACCGCTGCCGAACAGGAGGATGGTCGCAGGCTCGGGGACGAACTCCTCTTCAGGCTCCTCCACCTCGCAGAGGTTCAGGCACAAGGTGCCGAAGGTATCTGGCCACTGAACGTCCTCAAAGAGACCCGCGGGCCAAGTCAACTCGCCGATTTCCCAGTTCCCCCCAGGGCACCCGGTGCTCTGTTCGCACGCGCTTCCCCCCACGTGGGTGCTGAAGCGGAAGCAGTCACCAGGCCCTACCTTGTCCAGCTCGGAGGTTGTCAGATTCAACCGCCATTCCCACACCATCGTGGTCGCAGGCCCAGCACCGCTGCGAACGCCGGACGGGGGCTGAGGCACGCACGGGCTACTCTCAGAGACGGGTATGAATCCGCGAACCACGCCCTGTGCGTCGGGAAAAGCTCCGATGGCCTCGCAATACCAACCTTCCTTGGGAAGCGGATCGCAGTCAGGGGCCGCCCACTCATCGTCCAGCGCATCGGGCTCATCGGTGAAATTCACGCACATCCAGCTATCCCACCAGTCCGGATCGGCCGTCATGGTGTCGAGAGTTATCACTGCGCCCACGTACAAGAACCTGTCGCCGTCGTTCATCAGGTACAGCCAGCCTGTCGGGGCTTGGGCGGGCGAGACCTCTCCGTACCCATGCTCACCGACCCACTCGGGAGCAAGGGCGTGGTTGTAGGCCACCGGTGCCAATGCCACCCGCGTCGCGAGGTCCCACTCCCCAGGGGACATGACCCCATCAACCGTCGCTGCACCACAGCCAGCCGTCACCGTCGGTCCCTGCGATAGCACAGACGCCGGGGCGAGCACAAACAAGCAGATCACACTCACCATCAGCAACAATGATCTCGATTTCATCTCTCCACCTCCATCGTGTCCGTCCAACATTGTACAAGGCTGCTCACACTATAGCATACCTCTTCATCCGTGTCAAGTCCGAAAGGAACGCCCCACTGTCATTGCGACTGTTCCATGGCGCAAGGCGCCACTCTAAGTGTAAGAAACCTACTTGCACTTCGGTGTATAATAGGGTGTTCAGACAGTCAAGACCGTGAGCGCACTGGTGCGAATGTGCCCGTTTGCGAGTGTGGTTCCGATTATCGGTGCCTTAATCATTGGTGGCTATACGACCCCGTTTGGTAGCGCGCTATTCGCAACTTGAAGCGCAGGGCTGCCGGACTGGGCCTGGACTTGGTGCCCGTTCCCGTCCACCCAACAACGGTTTCCTAGTAGCACATTCGCTGTGCTCAGTGTAGACTCCGCGTAGCAATCTCCACCCACCCCCTTGGGGATTGCTTCGGTTTGTCACACCATGAGTGGTGCGAGCGCACCATGGACGACCTCAGCAGAAAGAAAAGGGCCATCCCGCAGAAGGATGGCCCTCGGATAGCTACCGTGGAGTCAGTCGTTTACTCTCTCGTCCTCCAGCGCAGGGTGGCGTATCCTGCTAGACCAGCTAGGCCGCTCCCAAGGAGCAGAATCGACCCTGGTTCGGGTACGAATTCCGCTTCCTCGAATTCCGTTTCCTCCTGCAACTCAAAAGCACCCATATCACAGGAGCCGCCAGGGGGTTGGGGCCGCGAGACGCCGCGCTCGTCGACGGCGATGGTCGTGCCGCAACCATTGGTGCCAAGCGGGATGCGGTTCAAAGCCGGGCTGCCGGAGCGCAGCCGGTGGGTGGGAATATCGCCGCCGTAGTCGGCCAGGGGATCCAGCAAGGGGTTCTTATTCTGCAGATCTCCCGTGCCTGTCAGGCCGCAGGTGGTCCCGCTATCGAGATTGTAGCCCAGGGACGTGATGTTCGCCGCCGGGTTGCCCGCGCAATTGTTCGCCCCGCTGCTGTCCGTGCCGCCGGCCACGATGGTGTTTCTGAGGCGAACCGTCGACTGGAAGTTGTAGATGTTGCCGCCACTCCCGCTCACGGCGCTGTTGTTAGCAAAGGTCACGTTGGTGGCCTCGATCACTGAACCAGCCGCCTGCCCCAAGGCCGCATAGAGACCTCCGCCCGTGTTCTGTGCCTGGTTGTCAGAGATGGTTACGTTGGTCATCTGCAGCTTCTCGGCGGCGGTGTCGTATTGCGACATGTAGTAGATTCCGCCACCGAAATCCGCCTTATTCCCCGTAAGAGTCACGTCAACGAGGGTGACTGTACCACCCCAAGTGACAGCCAAGCCCCCGCCATTGGTGGCAGCCTGGTTGTCCCTGATGACCACGTCCACCAGGGTCAAACTCGAGTTCCCGTCACCGCTGGGCAAGCCCGCCCAGATGCCGCCGCCTTCCGTAGGCGAGTTGCCACCCTGAATGGTGAGGCCCTCCATGCTCACGGAGGAAGCAGTAACATAGTCTACAATGAGGAACACGCCATCGTCGAAGGAGGCGCTCCCCTCGATGACGGTTTGCTGCGCCCCCGCTCCGCGAATGGTCACGCTCTTGTCTATGACGAACAGACTCCCCTGCGTGTTCACCCAGAAGTTGCCAGCGGCTAGGCGGGTGAGCGTGTACGTTCTGGCCCGCAACTGTATGGTGTCCGCAGTGCCGCCTGTGTTGTCGCAGCCACCAAACGACCCGCCGGTGTTGATGGCCTCGATGGCCTCCCGCAACGAGCAGGCGCTACCGGTGCCAAACTCATCGGCCGTGGTGGTGACGTCGATCGTGCCCTGGGCGCTGGCTGGCACCGCCGAGAGCGCCAGAAGCAGTGCGGCTATGCCAGCCACCCACATCAGTCGAATGGACCGGGTCAACAGTGTCTGTCTTGTCATAATCATCCTCCTTCTGTTTGATGCTTCCTTGCTTCGACTCTGTACTCCATCAGATCACGATCCAACCTGCCTTTTCTGCCTGGAATTATAGCACACCACTGCAACAGGGGCAAGGCAAAGCACAACCACACTGGTGAGGCTCAGGAGAGTCGCCGCCGTGCGAAGGGTAGTCGAGCCGAACCAGACCGCCAGGCGATGCTCTCCGGCGGGGATCTCGACGCTGATCTGCCCGTGGGGCTCGGTTACCGCCATGGCAACCGGTTGACCGTCAAGCTGCGCCGTCCAACCCGGGAAGTAGAAGGTCCTGAAGCGAGCCACGAATGCCTTGGGGGTGGACACGATCAAGTCGTAGCGGAGCGGAGTATAGGCCGCCGCAAGCAGGGATGCACCAATGGGGAGTGAGTCCATGTCGAGGCGCTCGGGGCCATCCTGCGCCTGTTGCTCGAGGGGAGGCAGCTCCTTGACTCCAGTTGGCATGTACACGCTTGCGTACTTGCCGATGATGGGCGCTGTTTCCCGCTCCTTCTGCATGATGAATCCCACGTCGATGGCCGGCAGCGGGGGGTAGTAGCTGACCTGCCCCAGCACGCGCGTCTGGCTTACTAATAGACCCACGATGGTGAGCAATATCCCAAAGCATGACCAACGCGTGACGCTGGTTTTCTTGGCGTGCAGCATCTGTCCGAGGCTTTGCACTCCCGCGCCCGCCAGGAAGGCCAGAAAAACCACGGCCACACTCAAGAACCGGTAGGGGAATTGAAACAGATGGAGCAGAGGCAGCGCATCCCACAACCAGGCGCTGAAGGGTAGGGCTAATAGAATGCACCCGCCGTTGATCAGCGCCGCCAACCAGATCTGCCACGCGAAGGAAGCCCGGCTCCGTTTCCTCACCTGGGCGAATAAGGCCACCGCCGCCAAGCTAGCGGCGATGAGGCTCAAAGCCGGGCGGGGCGCAGCCGTCAGTGGCGTGGAAAAAAGCTGGCGCAGAGATATGAAGTTATACCGGTAGTCGAGCGCAGGACTGCCGGACACAAGTTCGGTCATCAGAGCATTGCGCTCGAGGAAGGCCGGCAGCCAGAAGAAGGCGGACAATCCCAGGCCCAACCCGATCGGCACCCACAGCATCAAGAGCTGATTCCGCCAGGCCCTGAGACCGCCGGCAGGCCGCGCGTACTCTTTGGCGAGAACGATCGTGTACGCAAACAGTGCGGGAGAAAAGATCATCGCTGTCAGCGTATGGACCAGGTGGAGCAGAGCGTAGCCTAGTGCACCCGCGGCCAGGTAGGGTGCACGTCGTGTCACCGCCAGGCGGCGAAAGGCCCACAGCACCCACGGCATGAGCAGCAGGGCGAACTGCTCGGTATATCCGCCGCGAAAGAAGGCATTGAACAGCATGTACGGAGCGCAAACGTAGGCCGTCGCAGACACCAGCGCCGGGCCTTCATCCAGTGTGTCCCGCGCCCACAGGTACGTGCCCAGCGCCGAGCCGACGAGCGTCAACCCCCAGGCCAGGCGAAATGCGGCCAGCATCTCCAGACTGAGCAAGACGAATCCCTCTGCCACATAGAAGGCCAGAGGTGCATAGTACTGGAAGAACGGAGCGCCGAAGCCGCTGGCTTTGTAGGGGAACCAGCGGGTATACAGAACGCCCTGTCTTACTAGATCATCGAGTTGTACGAGGGTGTAGTAGTGGGGTAGTGTATCCGCGCCGTGTATGAGCCGAGGGTCCAATAGCGGGCTCGCCACTAGCAGTCCGACTGCCAAGACCCCAAATAACGTGACTCTCTTCAGGTGTTTCACGACTGAATCGAAGGCACTCACTGGTCCTCTGCGCACCCAGGAACTCACACGCTGTTAGAGGCGTCCCTGCTGTCGCGTTTCATTGTACCACCGCCGGTGCAGCCACGCCATAGCATACCCCTCACACTGCTGGGTACGCGCTGCCGGCGGGCTGTGAGCATGCTGAAGCTCTCGGTAGGCTTAGTTGCCGATGCCTGCCAGGGTGTGAGTTCGGACTGCCAGGTAGCCGGATCGATTCCGTCGTGATCAGCGTCAGCCTTTGGTTGGCGACGGAAGCAGACGACATCGAAGAGAAGCGCCGCTGCCTCAAGGCAATCCCCCAACTTGGCACCGACAACGAAGCTGCGTCGGTGGCTTTGCTGCTACTGGACCAGAAACGGCCGACTAGCTAGCCGCCCGTACAGCACCGATTGCGAGCGACTTGTGCGCGTGATACAATCCCCTAGAGGCCCCGCTGCGAAGATTCACGGTTCCCTGACGGCGTTTGGTACATCCGTGGCCTCCTCAACAGTGCAGCCTCGTCCCGGTATTGGGAAGCAGTGTTGCCAAGGCCCGCCTACACAGAAAAGGGCCATCCCTCTGCGGGATGGCCCTCGAATAGCTACCGTGGAGTGAGTCGTTTACTCTCTCGTCCTCCAGCGCAAAGTGGCGTACCCTGCCAGGCCAACGAGACCGCTGCCTAGAAGCATCATCGTCCCCGGCTCGGGCACGAACTCGGCCTCCACCTCGCAGACGTTGAGACACATTGTGCCGAACGCATCTGGCCAATCAACCTGCTCAAAGAGACCCGCCGGCCAGGTCAACTGCGGGCCTTTGATGTTCACCTCAGGGGACCCGGTGGCCTGCTCGCACACGAATCCTCCCATTCCCGTGCTGAACCGGAAGCAGTCGCCAGGCCCTACCTTGTCCAGCTCGGAGTTATTGAGACTCAACCGCCATTCCCAGACAATTGTGGTCGCAGGCCCGGCATCGGTACGCACTCCGGCCGGCGGCTGAGGCAGGCAGTCACCACTCTCAGAGAAGGGAGTGAAGTAGTCAGGCACGCCCTGTGCATCGGGAAGAGTTCCCTCGTGGGCGCAATACCAACCTTCCTTGGGAAGCGGATCGCAATCAGGGGCCGCCCACTCGTCGTCCAGCGCATCGGGCTCATCGGTGAAATTCACGCACATCCAACTGTCCCAGCAATCAGGATCAGCAGTGATGTTGTCGAAAGTCATGACCGCGCCCACGTACAGGAACCTGTCGCCGTCGTTCATCAGGTACAGCCAGCCTGTTGGGGCTTGGGCGGGTGAGACCTCTCCGCTTCCTTGCTCACCAGCCCACCCCGGATGAGTGATGGAATTCTCATTCTCCACCGGTGCCAATGCGACCCGCGTCGCGGGGGCCCACTCCCCAGGGGACATGACCCCATCAACCGTCGCTGCACCACAGCCAGCCGTCACCGTCGGTCCCTGTGACAGCACAGAGGCCGGGGCGAGCACAAACAAGCAGAGCACACTCACCATGAGCAACAATGATCTCGATTTCATCTCTCCACCTCCTTCGTGTCCGTGCGACGTTGTACAATGCTGCTCACACTATAGCATACCTCTTCATCCGTGTCAACTCCGAAAGGAACGCCCCACTGTCATTGCGAGCACATTCGCTGTGCTGTGTGTAAACGCCGCGAAGCAATCTCCACCCACCGCCTTGGGGATTGCTTCGTCGCCCTGCGGGCTCCTCGCCATGACAGGTCCGGTTTGTCACACCATGAGTAGTGCGAGCGCACCTGGCATGACCTCAGCAGAAGAAAAAGGGCCATCCTTCTGCTGGATGGCCCTCGAATAGCTACCGTGAAGTCAGTCGTTTACTCTCTCGTCCTCCAGCGCAAGGTGGCGTATCCTGCTAGACCAGCCAGGCCGCTGCCGAGGAGCACAGTGGTTCCTGGCTCGGGCACGAACATCGGCGCCTCGCAGTTCAGTGCGGAGAAGAAACCCCACGTAACCTGGAGACTTCAGAAAGGCTCACGGGCAAGATGTGTCAACGGCGATGGTGATCGTGGTATCCATCACAGGCCCATCGAAGACCATCAACTCCCACTCACCATCACATTCGTCGTTGACCTGGTCCCAGTCCGTACATTGCTCGCCGCCGTCCAGTACCGCGTAGCCAACCGACAGGGAGGAATCCAGCGTGTTTAGCCCGGGCTGGAGGTCTTTGGGTTTGAGTCTATACTCCCAGGGGGCTACCATAGGATGCGGCGCATCCCAGATGCACCTATACCAGTCAAGGGTTGGCCCCGCCCACGCTTGAATGGGGTCAAACTGCTTGTTTGCCTTCTTCGTGTTCAAGAGCAGCTTCCCATTCAACTCGTACTCATGCTGGTCGATAGCCTCCAGAAAGTCAATGACGAGGCCTTTGGAGCAAGCAGCCCAGCCCCAGTCCAGCACCACCAGGTCGTGGGAAGTCACGGGGATACATTTTCCATCGTCATACCAGGGGTGAATCTCTACTCTATGCCTTGGATTCCCCGCTGCCGCAACGGCTGGCCCGATCAGGGTGATAGCCAGCAGAGCTAGTAGCACCAATACGATGCTCTTCCGTTTCATCCGATGGCCTCCTTTTCAAAGCATCTCTTGCCACCCAACTGCTTCTCTCCCTTCCCAGTATCCTCTGCTTTCTCGATCATCCCTCCTTTCTAGTTGCGGTGGCGATGAGGGCCATCCTACGAGGGGACAGCCCTCTTAGGGACTAGGTCGTATTCAGTCTCTTACTCTCTCGTCCTCCAGCGCAGGGTGGCGTATCCTGCCAGGCCAACAAGACCGCTGCCGAACAGAAGGATGGTCGCAGGCTCAGGGACGAACTCCTCTGCCTCGATCACCTCCAGGGCACCCCAGCCGATGTTCACGCAGCTCGGATCTCCCACCACATCGATCTCGACCAGGTTGTTTCCCTCCTCCAGCCAGGCAAGCGGTACTGCGTACTCCAGGATCTCGCACACTTCCGTATCGTGGTAGGTATCAGGGAGGGTAGCGACGTAGTGGTCATTGAGGTACAGGTCGGCTTGCTCAGCGGGGTAACGTATGGCGCAGGCGGCAAGATACAACACTCCGTCGCCGCCCGGCTCGTAGGGAACCAGGACATTGAACTCTATGGGAGCGTTCGGGTAATCCCAGCAGACACCCGGCGGATCAGGGTACCCCATGTCGTCGTCAGCCAGGCCCGTGCCGGCGTTGTTCTCGTTGTCCACACTCGTGACGAACAGTTCCGGCCCGGCCTCCGGTGGTTCAGGACAGCCGATCGGACAAGACGGTTCAACATCCTGCGCCAAGGCGGGGCCAAACAGCAGGAGAACCATGCTGACTGCCAACAACAAGCCTCTTAGCCAATGCCTTTTCATCCCCCCACCTCCTTTGATTCTATGCTACGCTGTACAATCACGCTCACAGTATAGCACATTCCTGAACCCGTGTCAACCCCCAACGCAGAGCTTCACGCTCCATTGCCAATCCCCTTGCACACTCTGCCGAGTCGCGGTACAATCCGAGTGCTTCGACATACTAGTCCATCAACTTGCCTAGACAGTGTACCTCGTTTTGGACAACGGTTGGCACGGGGGCGCCGGCATGTCGAGGAATCAGTCGATAGCGCTAGCCACTTTGGGATTGGCGGTGGCAGCTGTCTTTGGTTCGCTCGGTGCCTACGCGTGGCTAAACCGGCCCCTTGAGGGTTTGCCCCTCATGACAGCCCTGCTTCACAAGGGGACAACACAGGCACCGGTGCTCATCACTCTTGACTCCTGCATTGTGGGCATCGTGATCATCGGTCTGGGGCTAGGCCTTGCCCGTTGGAGGGCAACCGCGACGGCCAAGCAAGAGAAGGAGAAGTCCACAATTGTCAATGTGCCTTTGTACACCTGTCCAATCTGCCTTGCAGGCCCAGTCGTACAAATAGACAAGTCGACGCTTTTCCGATCCTCCACGAGAAGGCAGTTTGTGTGCCGAGCCTGTGGCTCCGTCCTGGAACCTGTTGGCAACGCCTATCGCTATCGGAAGATCTCCTCCGACTATCCAGACATGAAGCGCCACTCAAAGAAGGTCTTCTACTCCTGGCACGAGTTGAGGAACCTGGCCTGGAAACATCCGAAGCGGCAACGACCGGCGGTACAGAGAGCACGACGTCTTGGACCCTCGTCTCCGATACAAGGACGCGGACGGAATGGCAAAGCCGCACAAGAAGCACCGCCAGAAGGCCTTCCCGGGGCTCCCGAGGACCGCGTACTGTCCCCCAGGGCCACGCACGCCCCCGCTCAACAGATTCGCACTTTGGAGCAGTTCATCGGCCAACACAAGATGAAAGAGAAGCTCTCTGTGTCAATAGAGGCCGCCAAGGCACGCGGAGATGCTTTGGGCCATGTTCTGCTGCGTGGCCACGAGGGTTGCGGCAAGAAGACGCTGGCTGGAGTCATCGCAAATGAGATGAATGCCACCATTACGCTCACGTCTGGTTCGACCATCGAAGCACCTGGCGATTTGGCTGCCGTCATCACCAATCTCGGTGACCATGACATCCTCTTCGTTGACGACATTCACCGTCTTCGTCGCGGTGTGGAAGAACGTCTGTGCGCAGCTATGCAGGACTTCGCGTTCGACGTCATCATCGGCAAAGGAATCGGCGGCAAGACTATTCATCTTCCTACCCCTCACATGACCGTCATAGGCGCCACAGACGAGCCCGAGAAAGTCAGCCCTCGCCTGCGGCAGAGCTTCGAGTACGTGTTCGACTTTGAACCCTATGAGGTCTGGGCTCTCGTTAAGCTCGTCCAACGACTAGCCCAAGACCTCCGTGTGAGTATCGATGAGAATGCTCGCTTGCTGATCGCGCGTAGCTGCGACGGTCGCATGAGAGAGGCCCGGCGCCTACTTCTGCGAATGCGAGACTACGCTCAGGTTCGCGCGGATGGCGTCATCACTGGAAGTATTGCCCAAGAGGCGCTGTCCATGATGGGGGCCCAGCGGCCCGGCGGTGGTTTCGAAGGCACAGCAGCGACACGTGAGAAGCGGGAGGCTGCGCCCACCGCCCTCACGTGGCAGGAGTTCGAAGATCGTGTGGCCCAGCTGTTCCACACCGTCGGCTTTCGCAATGTCAGACTCACGCCGCGACGCCGGGACGGAGGCAAAGACATCGTGATGGAGGTGCCCGACCCTCTCCGTCAGAACCGAGTGATCTGCGTGGAGTGCAAGCACTGGCGAGCGAACTCGGTCGGGATTGGGGAAGTCAAGCAGATGCACTCATTGGTGATTGGGGATCCAAAGGTCGACCGCGGAGTCATAGTGACCACAGGTACCTTCTCTGGTCCGGCGGTTGCCTATGCAAAGCGGGTAGGATTGATAGATCTAATAGATGGCAAGAAGCTGCGCGAAATGATGGCCAAGGCCGGCATCCAGCTGGACTAATAGTCAGATCCTACAAACCCAGCGGCCAACTGTCCACGCCCATGAAAAGACACTCGCCGAGGGGAACGATGATAGTCGGAAAGCACGGCGAAGAACTGGCCTCCATCGCTCAAGAGATAGGCGCTGAGGTCATCCGGGGGCCTGTGCAGTATCCAGGGCGTGACCTATTGTAGGGAATCCGACGATGAGCACAGAGTGGGGTTCTTTCGAAGAGCTTGTAGCGCAAGTGCTGAGAGCCAAGGGCTTTGTCGCTGAAGTCACGCAGCCTACTTCCGATGGTGGGATTGACGTGATAGCCCACCGTCAAGAACCCCTGGTACGTGGCAAGTACGTTGTGCAGTGCAAGAACTGGAGCAACCCCGTCGGAGTGGGTGTGGTCAGAGACCTGTATGGTGCCATGACCCACGAGAGAGCCAGCAAAGGTATCGTCATCACGACTTCCAGCTTTACACAAGGGGCAATTGAGTTCGCAAAGGACAAGCCACTAGAACTGATAGACGGCGAACAGTGGAGAGCGCTTGTCAAGGAGACTAGTCCCGCTCAGCCGCTAGAAAGTGGCGAGACATCACCGCCACGAATGGTCGAGGGAGTCGAGTGCATCGCTAGCGCCTTCGACAACCTCGCCGTTTGGGCACGGCGTCAAATGAGAAGACTAGACGATCTTCACGAAAAAGAACCGATAGTCGCAGCCGAGTACGCTGAGACCGACCTAGCCAGCGATGAACACAGGATTGAATACGGCAGTCGTGTGAAAGAGACCATACGGTCTTTCGGTAATACCATGGGAGAGATAGGAAGCTGCATAGAACGGCTTAAAGAGGCCACGAAGCAGTGGGGAGTGTTGGAAGGGTTCAGCCCACAGAGCAATGCGGAGGAGGAGTTGGAGCACTACATCTCTAGATACCACCACCTCGTTCAAAAGGCCTTTGCCACACACACGGGGTTGAGAGAAGTGCCTCCTCCGCCACGTTTCACGCATTCCCATGGACTTGCCCTCAAAAGTATGCACTACGGTTTGAGTGCCGTTCTGTCAGGATTCATCCAAACGCCTGAGAAGCGCTTTGACGGAAAGACGGTAATCGTACACGTGGAAGCACCTCAGGACTTGTTTGACTACTACGTTAAGAGGTACAAGGAGCTTCTGACCGCTGCCTCGGATGAATTCGTCAAAGCCTGTGAGGGCCCCCCTAAGTGCCCCCGATGCGGAGCAACGGCGCGGACCACGAGATTCTGCACACAGTGCGGAACCAAGCTCAGGATGTAGTCATTACCCCAGCAATGCAGAACGCCCTGCGAAGGGGATGAGTGCCCAACTTGCAACGCAGAGCGCGAAGGTGCAAAGAGGGTGATTGAGGAGAGATGGCGCCCGGATCGGGAGGAGAATAAGAGGCTGATCAGGGATGCGGAGGAGTGGTTGGAGCAGCGGGGGGGATTTGGCGCGCGCGGGAAACCATCATAGGAGAGAAGAGTGACAGAACAACCGACCACAAGCAACTTCAGCAAGTTCGAGGAGTACAAGCTCTTTGTCGAAGACACTGCACGTTTTTCTGACAGGCGACAGTCTGTCAGCAACTTCATGGTGGCCGTGAATGGCCTTCTTGTCGGCGCTGTCGCTCTTATCATCACGAACAGCGACCGCAGGGCGTTGTACCTCTTTCCCGTTGCTGTACTGCTGCTAGGCGCTGGCATCGCAGTGTGCTGCGCCTGGCTGAAACTCATTCGAAGATACAAAGAGATGATTGACTTCCGCTGCAAGCAACTGGAGGCTATTGAGTCGCAGATAGCCGACTCGGACCGAATGTATGGGAAAATACGAAAGAAGTTCGGGGGCACGAACTTCTCTGACCTTGAACAAAGGTTGCCATGGATCTTCATCGTGCTTTACTCGCTCCTCTTGATAGGCATCGTTTTTGGCGTTGGACTACTACTGGGCTATACGCGAATCGGTCACGTCTTGCTTCGGTTGTTATGAGGGGCCGCGCGCGGTAGGCCACTCGAGGAGTAACCATGACCACCACCCCACACAACCCCGAAGAACTAGCCCTCATAGCTCAAGAGATAGGCGCTGAGGTCATGAGCGGGCCTCTCCAGTCATTCAAGCAATTCACGAGGGGACGAAGGAGGCTCAAAATGGCTGGTCGGGCAATTGCGACGTTGTTAGTTCTTACGCTTCTTCTCCTGGTTGGGTGTGGTGGTGAGGCCACGCCTACCCCGGACTCCGTGGCTACACAGGTGGCTGTCTTGAAGGCTGCGGCCGCCACCTTGACCGCGGAGGCACCTACATCTACGTACACAGCCACGCCAACCCATACTCCGACCTACACCCCCATAGCATCCGCGACCCATACCCATACGCCCACGGCTACGCTCACGCCCACCCATACGCCAACGGTGACTCCCACGGCTACCTCAGCACCTGCCGAGCCCATCGTCTTCTCAGACCGGGGCGATGAGGGAGACCTGGAGATCTTTGTCCTGAACGCCGACGGCTCGGTGACCAATGTGACGAATCACCCGAGCGCAGACGCTTACCCTTCCTTGTCGCCCGATGGCACACGGATTGTCTTCGCCTCCGATCGCGACGGACCGACCCGCGTGTTCGTGATGAACATCGACGGGTCGGACTTGACCCGGTTGACTGACAGCCAGGCAGGGGATACTCACCCTACGTGGTCGCTTGATGGCACACAGATTCTCTACTCGACGCTCCTTCCCGATCACAATTGGGAAATCTATGTGATGAACCCCGATGGCTCAGAACAGACCAACTTAACGAACAATCCGGGGATCGATACTGCGCAGGCATGGTCTCCCAATGGGACGCGGATTGCCTTCGAAACCAACCGGGATGGCGACTTTGAGATCTATGTGATGAACCCCGACGGCTCGGGGCAGACCAACCTCACTAGCAATCCAGCGGCGTATGATATTGCCCCTATCTGGTCAGCGGACGGCACCCAGATCTTCTTCCAATCCGATCGCGATGGCGAGAGGTTTGAGTACAAATCCTATGTGATGAGTGCTGACGGCTCCAATGTCACACTAGTGGAATAGGCGTGGTGGGGATCGGTCTGGTCAACCTGGGGCTATGAAGCCGAGAATAGAGTGGTTATCTGGGCTGGACCGGGTACGCGACCGCCAACGTGAACTTGAGCCAGGAAGAGAGCAAACCGTACCCGACTTGCAGATCTCCTTCTACGAGTTGCACGGCTTACAGCTCATGGAAAGAGCGGGGCAGGACTCACACCGAGATAGCTCGCAAGGCTCGCTCAAGTCCCTGCTCCGCGATCCGTCCTTTTCCTATGCCGGTCTGCCATGTCTTTGACGCTTCCCGCTTCATCGTTGCCGCCGCCAACGGTACGCCTGGTCCCATACACAGCTCGGCCACGCCATCTGGGCAATCCCCACGTTCTGAGCGATAATGTATGCATAACGTCAAGTATTTCTGTACGCTTTGCACACATGCAAGATACACAGCGCGATTCACCAGACCACAAGGCACTGTACCAGGTTGCCGAGCAGCAGGCGGGGTACTTCACCGCACCGCAGGCCCGCCAGGCTGGCTTCAGCCGTTCCCTGCTTGCCTACCACCTCGGCACCGGCCGCTTCGAGCGGGTGAGGCCGCACGTTTACCGCCTTGCCCAGTTCCCGGCTTCGCCGCACGAGGATCTGTATGTCGCCTGGCTGCACGCGGGTCCGGATGCCGTGATCTCCCACGATACTGCCCTGGCGCTGTATGAGCTGTCGGACCTGCTCCCCGGCGAGATCCACGTGACTCTGCCGCGCACGGCTTCGCGGCGGCGGCGGGGACTTCGGCTGCACACCAAGCGGCTGGGACAGGAGGAGGTCACCCGCTACGAGGGGCTGCCCGTCACTGCCGTGCTGCGGACGCTGGCTGACGTGGCTGCCGCAGGCGTAGCCGAGGAACAGGTGCGGCAGGCCATCCGAGAGGCACTCCGTCGTGGGCTGGTGACCCGGGAAGGCTTGCTTTCGCTGCCAGCCAATCGCGGGGGCCGGATCGGACGACTCGTCGACGAGACACTAGACGAGGAGAGCAATTGATGACCTACGACAGCGGTGAGAGCTTCCGATGTGCCGTGGAGGATCGGTTGCGCGTTCAGAGCCTGCAGACCGGAGTGCCCTTGGTCCGGCTGCGCAAGATGGTCATCTTTGATCGTTTCCTGGTGCGCCTTATGCAGGATCCACCGGATGCCTGGGTGCTCAAGGGGGGATTGGCCCTCCGCATCCAGGGCGTACCGGTCAACGACGTCCAGTTCCAGTCCAAGCGATAGCAACGTGGCGTCCTTCACCCTGTCAATAGAGTTGCCATTCCTCGCCCACACTGGTACAATAGCTGTGCTTCGATTCCACTCTGCTTCCTCACCGTATCGAAAGGAGGCCAACTTGGATACCACTTCTCTCAAGCCTCTCATTCGTCGCTTTCTCGAGACCCAGTCCACTGATGCCCTGACTCAGAGACTACTCGACGAGCGTGCGCAGGCCAGGAAACGCGCCAGCCGAATACTGAACCCTGAGCGCATCCCTACCTTGACCAGGGAAGAACTAGAGGAGTTGCTGGTCAGCACAGATGCCTGGCAAGGAATGCGGGCCAAACAGCGGTTCACTCGACGCCTCTTCGGAGAGAAGGGGGAGAACTTGCCGATGGTGCGCAAGGGGTTCGCGGACATGCTGAAGCGCGCCCAAGCAGGGCTGACCGCTCAGGACTTCGACGAACTGAAAGCGAGACTGCCCGGCATCGGCCGGTCCTTCCTCTCAGAGATCCTAGCCTACCGCTTCCCAGAAGAACACTGGGAACTGAACAAGCAAACAGTCGCATTCCTGGAAGCGAACGGAGTCCACCTCAAGGACGAGTTACCCCGTGGGAAGAAGAGCAGTGACGGCGAACAGTACATGGTGGCGGCTCGTCATCTAACTGACCTTCGGGACGCGATAAGTGAGGCTAAAGGGCAGCCTGTCGACAACCTGTTCACCGACATATTCATCTACTGGGCGAACCAGCAGAAACGGACTGACCCATGGTCTGAGCGAATCCAGCGGTGGCGGTCAGAGCTGTCAACACCTGAGCGGCTCCGAGCCCGCCGAGACGGAGAAGGCAAGGCGCGGGACTTGCTGCTGCGAAAACTAGGACGGTTCGATGAAACTGACCTGAGGCAGTTCATGACAGACATGAACAAGGACTGGGGGAAAGACAGGCTCACGTATCGACGCTTTGGTCTTGCCCTCTATGGCGCGCAGGTGAACCTGATGGCCCAGGCGCTGGACGCCTTCAACCGCTGGGTAGAGCGTCTCTGGCAAACTCCTGATGATGAGTTGGACGAGGTGCTCAATGACTTCTGGGCGAAGGAAGAAGTTAAGGGAGCAGGTGTCTCACTGCCGACGGCTGTACTGTACCTACGCGATCAGCAGAACTACTGCATCTGGCTGCCGGCGATGTCTAAGGGCCTGAGCATCGCAACCGACTTCGTCGAAGGTGACTGGCGCACGGCCCACGGCTACCGCCATTACAACGCGGCCGCTATCGACTTCCGCAGTCGCCACGAACTGCCACCCACGGAACTGGACCTGATCCTTTGGAAGATTAGCCAGGGCGTGAATGGAGACGCACCCTACCTGCTCTTGCGCTCGAACGTCGAGTCGCCCTGGGAGGATGAGGAAGGGCGTGCCTACCACTACGGGAGTACCGTGGCGAACCACAAGGTAGTTGCTGCAGGAGCGCATTTCTTAGTGGATCGACGCTTCCCGGAAGGTAAGAAGATCGTCGGCAGAGGCAGAATATCGGATGTAGTGGAGGACCCAAGCGAAGACGGTTCTGTGCAACACTTTCGCGCGGAGTTGCAGGACTACCAACCTCTCAGGCCTCCTAGGGTCGTTACACCTGAGGTTGAATCAGCGTTGCAGGAACTACCCAGATACAATCGGCAGCATTCTATCAGGATACTGACTAAGCAACTGTTCGAAGAGTTGTCCCAGCCAGCTCGTGCATGGATATTCCAGGCGAATCCCAAGTACTTCGACGTGAGAAGCGCTGTTCACGAATTAGAGGAAGACACGTGGTTGGTTCTTCAGCACAAGGAGAGGATCGAACCTGGAGACCGAGTGTATCTGTGGGAATCTGGTCCAGATGGCGGAATCGTGGGACTTGCGGAGGTTGTGGACCAGCCCAGTATTCGGGCAGCTGCAGAGGAAGGAGCTCCGTTTGTCAAGAACCTTGAGAAGATTGGAGGTATGCAACTCCGAGTTGGCTTGCGGATCCTAGAAGCTGCAGATCCCATGATCAGCCGCGACGAGATTCGGTCACATCCCTCGCTCAGCAATCTCAGCATTTCTCGGCAGCCCCAAGGCACCAATTTCCCTGTTACTAGGAAGGAGGCGGAAGTGCTTGAGGACTTGCTCCATCCAACAACGGATCGTGTGTGGCTCCAAGGAGCAGACCATGAGGCATGGCTACGACAGGCTCTGGAGCAGTTCCAAGGGTTCGAGGAGGCCTATCCACAGAAGGCCCTCGACCGAGCGGCCAGACACGACTACTTCGCGAAGGCCTTTTCCCCCGAGACACTAGAGGGCCTACGCAAGGAGGGATTCAGCGAACTGCTTCACGAGTTCCTATACGATCACGGGCGGGTCGGCATGACGGGAGCCTGGAGAAAGATGCTGGAGGACGATTCCGAGCACGTCCGTCAGGTACTGGTGAGCATGCTGGATCGGGTTTCCAGCGGTGACCCTGTGGCCCAGGTAGTGGACGAGGCTCTTGACCAATTCTCATACAGAGCGATACTTTTCGTGAGCTGTGTGTTGCACGACTTCGATTGGGACCGCTACGCCATCTTCTTCCCGACGGTCTGGAAGCGTATGGAATCCCTCGGCATCTGGCCAGAGACTGAACCAGGTCTTACCGCCGGCGAGACCTACCAACTAGCGTGCGCCATCCAGAAAGACTTCGCTGCACACTTCGAACTTGAAAACCTGGACCGAACCGACGACTTCCTCTGGTGGGCCGTGCAAGAGGAGCATCTGAAGTATCCACCGATACGAGAGCTAGCATCCAGGTTCAAGCCTGACCTTGATAACATTCGTGGCGATCTCAGGATGGCAGATGCTCCCATCCACCAGCTCGTGGCCGTCGTTAACACCGGCCGACACGCGCTCATCTGCGGCCCTCCAGGCACAGGGAAAACTACCATCGCGCAGAACGTGGCCAAGGAGGCCCAGCGAACCGGATTCTGCTCAGGCTACCTGATGACGACCGCGACCTCCGATTGGACGACATTCGACACTATTGGCGGCTACATGCCGGCCAAAGAGTCGGCAGCACTTGAGTTCAGTGAGGGCATGTTTCTCCGCGCTATCAGAGAGGACCGTTGGCTCATTCTAGATGAACTCAACCGTGCTGACATCGACAAGGCGTTCGGACAACTCTTCACAACCCTATCCGGGCAAGACATCGAGCTCCCTTTCAGAGGCGAGAGCGGACTACCTATGCGAATCAGGATCGACAACGAGCGACTCGATAGTAGCTACGACGAGGATTCAGTCACGTATTGGGTGGGCAGGAACTGGCGTATAATAGCCACCATGAACACGTTCGACAAGAACGCTCTCTTCACCATGTCCTTTGCCTTCATGCGCCGCTTCGCCTTCGTCGAGGTTGGCATCCCCGAGCGTGACGTCATGGAGAACCTAATCGACGAATCCCGGGTTCCCTCAAGAGCGGCCCGGAACGTCAAGCGGTTGCTTACGATCTCGCCGCGTCGCCTTGGACCTGCCATAGTGTTGGACCTTCTCGAATACATCAAGGAGAGGGATGACCAGAACGCACTCCTGGAGGCTCTTCGAGCGTATGTGCTCCCTCAGTTTGAGGGGCTTGAGACACCCAAACTATACGGCTTCTACACGGCGATGGCCCCTCTACTATCCCACAATCAGGCCCAAGAAGACCTCAAGCAGTACATGGCTGAGTTCTTCGAATTGGATAAGGACAGACTGATAGCTGCGAGCCTAGATATGGACGACACCGAGGAGGCGGAGCAGAACCTTGATTGAGACTCTTTGGACTCCCGGCCAGAGAAATAGAGTCCTCCAGGACGTCGGGCGGCGGCTGTGGCTTTTCGTTCGACATCACGCACGGACATATCGCGAAGCTGAGCAGATAATCTGCCATCTCACGAAGTTGCGCCGGCGCGATGTGAGGCACCTTCGTCTCATTCATTTCCTACTGACTGAGAGGACTCACCGGGCTATTATGGAATCGGTGCCACGGATACTGCGACGCATGTCCAAATCCAGCCATGCCCAGTTGGTGACGTCTCGCGGGCCGGTGAAGGGCCGGATCGACTGGTGGGAGACCTACCGAGAGCGTCTGGCACATGGCCACAATGACCGCTCGATTCATCGATTTCGAGAGCCCTTTCGCCTCTACGACCTGCCCGAGAACAGGCTAGTCAAGCATTTGGTGACAACGGTGGATGCCCTGTGTGCAGAGATAGGCGTTTCCACACCGCTGGAGGAGCCGCTGGTCGATCCGAGCGAGATTCAAAGATGGACATTGCAGATAGAGCATCTTCGCTTTCTATGCGGTCGCTATCTGAGGAACGTCTACATGCACCAGATCAGCTTACCAAGCGCAGTCACGGGGAGGATGCTGTACGCGGCTCGCACTGCTCGGAATCCTGCCTATGGCGAGGTGGGACAGGCGTACGAGTTGCTTCGCGACCTCGTCCTAGCCGAAGACCTCTGCGTACTTCGCGACACGCTGGAACAGGTAGTTCTTGAACCGATGCAGGATGAAATACTGTACGAACTCCACATTCTCTTCGCAACGATGGAGGCCTTCGAACAACACGGCTGGCGCGGTAAGCGCCTTCGGCTCATTGGCAGGGGCAGCAGTGGAGCAATAGCTGAGTATGAGAACAGAGAGGCTATGGCGACGGTCAAAGTGTGGTACCAGCGGTTGCCTCCGTTGTGGGATGGTCAGAGTCAGTACACGGACTTGCTCAGGCACTACGACCTAGATGTCCAGACACGTCTACCTGACATCATCGTTGAGATACAGAAAGGTCACTCCGTGGCTTGGTTGCTCGTGGAGGTGAAACTCTCACAGGATCGCGGCTACATCGTGGACAGCGTGTACAAGGTCCTCGGATACTTGAAGGATTTCGGGCCTGTCTTCGAAGGGCAAATCAATCCTCAGGCATTCCTCGCGGTGTGGGACGGAGTAGCTCGCGTGCCAGGTCGCTTCCCCGAGGATGAGATCGTCATAGCGACACATACGAACTACGGCATCTGCTTGATGGAAGGCGTTCAGTCGCTGCTGGCACAGTTGCCGGAGGCGGTGGCTGTTGCCTAGCCGCAATAACCCTCGCGAAAACAGTCGCCGCCCTCGCCCGCCAAGTAGGACGCAAGAACAATCCAGGCTGGCGTCTCGCTTCGACCCGAGCGTTGCGCTTGTCCCACGCCTCTAGTAGGTGATCCCCACTTGCCTTTGCTCATCTCATGGGCTACAACCCACGCAGTCAAGAGTGGACGCCTTCTGCGGCTGCGACTCAGCTCTGGCTCGCGGAGTGGTCGCGCCCCCATGAGGGGGAAAGGCCATCGTCCTCCGTGATACCGAGATCGGATGACGTCGGCAACGGCTGGCTCCGCATCTACCACAGGCCCACGCTACAGCGTTGCATCACAGGGGAGACAACGAGCTTGGGAAACCCACCATCACGACGGCTGACAACAGCAGTGGGGATCGGTCTGGTCAACCTGGCCACGATCACCTGGGCCACCAACATGATCCTGGGGCGCTATCTCAGGAACGACATCGGGCCGCTGACCCTGGCCGCCTCTCGGTTCCTGATCGCCTCGCTGCTCTTCGCGATCCTCCTGCGCAGGCGGCCCCCGGAGGAGCGCCGCTTGGGGCCGGACCGCTGGCTGCTGCTAGGAATGGCCTTCACCGGCGTGGCCGTCTTCAGCCCCCTCCTCTACCTGGGGTTGCGGTTCACCACGGCCATCAATGCCACCCTGATCAGCGCGGTGGGTCCGCTCATCACCGGCGTCATGGCTGTGGTGTTGATCGGGGAGTCAATGTCCAGGCGTCAGCTCGGCGGTGCTGTCGCCGGGCTCGTGGGCGTGGCGATTCTGATCTCGGGTGCCTCCCTCACGCTCTGGCGAACGATGGAGGTCAACGTGGGCGACCTGATGACGCTGGCGGCGGTGACGCTCTGGGCTCTGTATTCGGTGCTGGGCCGCCGGGTCATGCGCCACCGCTCGGCCCTCTCGGCGACCGCCTTTCCGGTTTTCCTAAGCTTGCCCTTCTTGGTGCTGGCCGCCATCTGGGAGACGCAGACCCTGGCCATGAACCTCGGGCCAAGACTCCTGCCCTTCATTCTGTACATCGCCATCGCTCCGACGGTTATCGGGTTCGTGTCCTGGAATGAGGGAGTGCGCCGGCTGGGCCCCAGTGGGGCGATGATCTTCATGAACACCCTGCCGCTGTACGGAGCCCTCTTCGGTTACTTGCTCTTGAATGAGCCCATCGGGCCAGCACACCTAGTGGGTGGGGCCTTGATCGTCGGAGGCGGGGTTTGGGCTGCTCGGGACCGCTGAGCGTCAGCGCTCCCCTGCCAGCGGGATGTTCGCCGTGTGGAGAAGACGTGGATTGCTGGCGGTGACTCTCACTCACTGGCCTGCCGGCGGGCGTCCGCCTCTTCTTCGGTCAAGCCCTCCAGCCCGAGCACAGCTCGCGGCTGTGGCGCTTGTGGCCTGGGCGAGGGCCTCCTGCACCGGTCCAACGCAGCCATTCAAACGTTCCCGCGCTCTGAGGTCCGGCTGCCTGGAGTCAGATCGTCGCTACCGGGAGGGACAGTGTTCGGGGATCCACGCCTGTTGCATACGAGCCTCATCGCGTGAACAGGAGATACAGCTCGCGCGGGATCACCAGGATCAACCAGTTACGCACACACTTGGCGATGAATACGAAAAGGACGAAAACCGGCAACCTGACTCCGAACGCTCCGGCCGCAGTTGTGAGCAAGGAGCCCAACACCGGCACACCCGACAGCAGGAGAGCGAGAGAGCCGTGTCTTTCGTACAGTGTTGCGACCCGCTCCCACCGTTCCCGCTTGATCTGGGGAAAGCGGTCGCGGACTGCGTCATACCCCCGCTTGCCAACGCTGTAGAGCGCCAGGTTGCCGATCACGCCCAGCACGCTTACGAGGATAACGAGCAACCAGGCAAGGGGCTCCAAAAGCAGGTCCATGTTGTTTTCCCCTGCTACTGAATCGGAAGCGTTGTCAGGTTGTACAGGGCCACTAGGAGCACGACGAGGGACAGTGCAAGGACGCCGGCAGAAACAGGACGCCAGTCAAAGCCGGGGGCGATGCCTGCCAGGAATAGCACCGAGGCCAAGATGACGGCGTTGAGAATGTAGTCGTCGCTGATCTGGTTCGCCATCTTCCCTTCCTCAAACAGCTTGCTCGCGTCCTCCTTGAGCTGGTCGGCCTGTCCTTCCGTACTGGCCAGGTATTCGGGCATCTGGAACGGGTCAGGTGGGGCCTCGGGGTTGTTGTTCGGATCCAGAGCCAGCCAAGCGTCCACTGCCGATCGAAACTCGGGTCGGAAGCGTGCGTAGTACCAATCGGATAGATTCTCATCCCCGCCGGCATAGAGGTCGACATAGTGCATGAACATGGCGGCATCCAGCAGGGTAAGCTGCTGGGCTGTGGCAGCGGCCTCGTTCGACTCGACCATCACACCCAGGGCATCGGCATACAGAGTCGACTGTTCCCCACTCCAGCGGGTCCCTTGGTAGGCGCTCCAGGCTGTTGCCACCGTCGTGAGGCCCAATAGCAAGGCCGACAGCGTCTCGATCCATCGCCCATGACGCCGCTGTCCGGCCGCCGGTGCCTGGTTCGACGTTGCAGACACCGCCGTGCTGACAGGTCCCTGCTCACCGAACTCAATCTCATCTTGTGGTGCCATTGGTCACTCCGACTCGTCGTTCTGGGACATGGTCACTGTGCCCTTGCACCTCTCGATGCCGGCCGTATCCACTGACTCTTGCACGGCGCGGTGCACCACATCGTACATCCGTCGTGGGTCGACGTACGATTCGATCCGCCATCGCACTCGCAGGATCATGGCCCAGTCCCCCATCTCGTCGTACAGGACTTCCGCGGGATCATCGACCAAGACCCCTTGCACCTGCCGTACCGGGTCGATGATAGTCTGCTCTGCAAAGTCGATGTTGGTGCCGTAGCCGATGCCAACCCGGGTCTCGCTCCGGCCGGGTCCGTGAACTGGTCGTTTCTGCCTACTTCGACCTCTCTTGTCTCCGCTCACTGATCCAAGATGGCTGGTGAAAGCACGGACCGGTCGCGCAAAATGACACTACCGGCTATGTTTCAGCCAGCTCAGCGGATCCCTGCGCCGCATGCCCAACTCGGGAAGTTCAGACAGCTCTGGCGCCGCCGGATCTGCCGTCTCCAGCCGGCGCGCGTACCAGTTGGCCAGGGGCACCGCAGAGATCCCGTGCAACACCACGCTGAGCAGGATTGTCCAGGCCGCCGTGTCCGCCAGCGTGTCAAAGGTTCTGGCGGCCTCGTGGAAAGATTCGTAGGCCATTAAGGTGAATACGACCGAGGCCAGGCCGCGCGGCCCGAACCAGCCCATCATGAGGGCCGTGTCCACCCGCATTCGCGTGCCGATCAAAGAGATGGCCACCGGGACCATGCGGATCGCCGTCAGGCTGAGCAGGGCATATAGCAGCGCCAGCGGATTGAACGATTGCAGCAAAGGCGGCACAAGGTTGGCGCCGAAAACGGCCCACACGAACAACGACAGCAGCGTGCCGCTGGTCTCGGTGAACTCGGTGGCCACGTGCAGGCGCTCGCGGGTGGCGTAGCCAAATAGGATGCCGCCCACAAAGGCAGCAACAAAGCCGTTGCCGCCCAGGGCTTTCGCTGCCCAAAAGGCGCACAGGGCCAGTGCCAGGTTGCCAATCTGTTCCCCGGCTGTTGCGGTCCAGCCACGCTTCACCGCGGCCGCAAAGAGCCAGCCCCCGAGCAAACCGATCACCAGACCAGCGCCCACCCCCCAGCCGATTTCGCCCAGAGCGGACAGAAGCCAGCCGCTCCCCTGATGGGTTTCCTGGGCCAGGGCCAGAGCGATGAAGAGCGCGACCAAGGGAGCGGCGATCCCGTCATTGAGGCCGCTCTCCACATTCAGCGCCCGGCGGATGCGCACCGGCACACGCGGGTTATTGAAGATCGACATGCCCAGGGCGGCGTCGGTCGGCGCCAGGATGGCTCCCAGCAGCAGCGCAAAGCCGAGCCCCTCGCCTGGGAACAAGCCGTAGGCTACTAGACCCCCCAAGGCAATGATCAGCGGCATTCCGATCAATAGCAGGCGGGCCGGCAGCCGCGCGTCGTCGGTACCCGGCGGAAATCCAACGTCGAGGCGTCGGCAAAGAGCAGGAGAGCCAGTGTCATCTCGACCAGCAGTTCAGCATCCTTGGCTGCGACCAACCCCTGGCGACCCATGAGGGCGCCGACCGCCACGAAGATGATGGGCATGGTGATCGAGAACCGGCCTAGCCACACGGCGACTGCGCCATAGACGACAACCAGGCCAAAAAAGATGGCCAATCCTGTTGGCATCGGTGACTACTCCTTCTCGTACCTCAGAGTTTGCACTCTTAGCCCTCGCGCGTCGAGTCTGGAGCCCATTCCTGTGTCTGCTGCGCCTGTTGGCGCAGGCGGCTGCCACGCCATGGCCTGCCGGCACACCGGCCGTGCACACCTCACTCGGTCACGCTGACCGTCTCCTCTTCGTACACCATCTCTTCCGCGGCATTGTATGCCTCGACACGGTACACGTAGCTACCCGCCTCCTGAGGGCAGTGAAACTCACTGCCGTCGAACTCAGCATTGTCGAGCACCAACTGGCCATTCAGTCGAATCTGCACCCGGTCTGCGTCTCCACCGACGCTCCAGGAGACCTCGACACAATCCTCTGCCTGGATTTCGCTCGGTGTCACCGAAAAAGAATAAATCACTGGCAACCCGGGGGCAGGCGTAGGCTGCGGCGTCGCCGTGCCCGCTGGCACCACGTTGATCATCTGCTGCCGTCGGCTCGTCCCGCCCGGCCCTGTGGCCTCGACCATGTAGGCAACTGTTCCGGATGCACTAGGGCAGTCCTCCATGCGGCCACTGGTGGGTGCGTTATCCCAGAGGATGGTAGAGTTGGCGGTGATCATCACCGCGTCCACGCTACCCCCAACTCCCCACCGGATGTCCACACACTGGCCCTCCGCGATCTGGGAGGGTGGATCCACCGTGAATCTATAGATATCCGGCGCGTCTTCAACGGACTCCACCTCTATCCGGATATCCCTGACCTCGACTGCGTCATCGAGGCGTACTACGCGCAGGAAGTAGCTCATGGTGAACGGCGGGTAGACCTCTTCGCTGCCCTGTCCGACCACGCCGTTGTCCTCCCAGCGCTCACCTTCGGCGTAGAAGTACACTGCCTTGGCACCGCTGACATCCCAGGTGAAGACAACCTTCTCTCCGGCCACGATACGGGTGGGCTCGGCGTTGAAGCTGATGCCCGTCGAAGGCGTCTGTGTGGGACCAGGGATGGGAGTGCCAGGAGCGGAAACCTCAATACCTACCCAAATGAGCTCACCGAAGGCCACGCCCTGTCCGTTCTGCATCTGCCAGAAGCCACGGTGGGTGCCTGGTGTCAACGGCGCAAAAAGATCGACGTGGATGTCATAAGTGTCATTGGGTGGCACGTCACCGGCAATGGCCACCGGCTCCCCACCCATGCCAGCCGCGGGGGAGTTGCCATGCGCATAGACCAGCCGATACGAGCTATTCCACGTGCAGCTGCCCGTGTTGGCTACACGCCAGCCCTTCGTGAAGGCCTGGCCTGGCGCAAGCAGAGGAGGGGCAAGCATGCCCTGGTCATCGTGTGTGAGGTGTTCCACGAGGGCCATGCCGTCGATGCAAGACGGAGGTGCGCCCGGCGTGGTCGTCGCCGCTGGTCCCGCGGTGGCGGTCGGCGTGGGCGCCAGTTGGTCTGGACTGAGGTTGAGATACTGCCCAGCCAGCTCAGCGATCTTGCCCTCGTTGTTCAGCTCGGTCAGCGCCCGGTCGATCTCGGCCTTCAGGGAAGCGGCTCCCTTGCGCATCGCCAGGGCATAACGCTGCTGGTTGAGGCCCTGTCCGACCAGCTTGACGCCGCCTTCGGCAACGAAAGCCTGGGCCGGCAGAGCGTCCAGCACAACCAGATCGAGGCGCTTTTCCTTCAAGTCCCGCACGGCGTCCTCCATCTTCTGATAGAGCATCAGGTTGCTGGACGGCATCTGACCAGAATCAACCAGATCGGTTTGCAGCCAGTCTTGGTAGACACTTCCGCTCTGCACACCAACTCGGTACTGTACCATCTCGCTTGCGGCCGCAACGGAGCTAATCGTCGAGTCCTGGTAGGTCAGGATCGCGTCCTCGGTCACAAAGTAGACATGGGAGAAGTCTACTAACGCTTCCCGCTCGGGCGTGACGGAGAGGGCCGCGATGGCCACGTCGATCTGGCCGATCTCCAGCGCGCCGCCCAGGCCATCGAAGGCGAAGTCAAGAAACTCCACCTGCACGCCCAGTCGCTTGCCGATCTCGATCATCAGCGCGACATCGAAGCCGTCTATCTGAAAGTCGCCGGTGTAGTACTCGAAGGGCGGATAGTCCGCTGCCGTGCCGACCGTTATCTTTCCCTTTGCTTGTATCCGCGACCACGAGTCATCCTCTGCCGACGGCAGTGCCGGCTGGGCCTGCGGTCTCAAGATGACGGACAACATGAATATGCTGCCCAGGAAGCAGGCACCTGCCAGGGCCACGCTGATCACGATAATCAGGATTTTGGTAGCGGTTGAGCTTTTGGTCCAGAATTCCATCTTCAGGTTTCCCCTTTCCGTATGAGCATTCTTCGTTCGGCTAGCAGGCCAGTCGGGCTTTGGTCAGAAGAAGCTACTGGCCAGCTCTTCACTGGGAGAGGCATCGCGCCTACACATCCAAACCAGTACGTCGGCAGCGAGGCCAGCTCGGTTCTCTCTGTCGGACGTTTGTGTCGTCTGTTCCGAACTTCATAATACGTCTGTCTTACCGTGGCGTTCTCCGCCCGTCGCGACACGAGCCCCAAGAGGCAGATCAGGAGAATGAACGCCCCGACAATTATATTGTATCAAGCCTCGCTCGCACCATCGTCTCCACCAGTGGACCCTGCCCCTCCGGTGGCCTCGGCTGCCTGGAGTTGGCGCAGGCGGCGCACGCGCACCGCATCGCCGATCAGAATCGCGCCGCCCACCAGCGCCCAGACGGTAGCCGCAAAGTAGACCACCGGTCCCAGCTGCAACGGCGCGACTACCAGCATGAGCCCCAACACCATCTCGAACAGGCCCAAGAGGAAGGCTGTCCAAGACCACTTCCGCCTCTGGCTGAAGAGGCTCGTCTCCTCTGGACCGGTCCGAAAGCCGCCAATGATGTGCATGAGCCCTGTCACAAGGATGATCAGCCCCAGCAGGGAGACTAGCACGTCTTCGCCGACCATGCCGCGCGTGAAGGTCCGGCTCAGCATCCCCACACCGGCCAGGATGCCAGTAGCGCCGGCCAGCAGTGAGAGGCCCCGCGCCCGCTCGCCGTGGACGCCCCAGCGCAGGCTGACGATGCCGCTGACCAGCCAGAACATGCCCATAAAGTTGACCAGCATCGGCCGCGCCTTGTCGGGCCAGAAAAGCAGGGCCACGCCCAGGGTGACAGCCAGCATGCCGCGCATCAGTGTGACCCAGAAGGCCATGTGAGTCCCTCCTCAGACAGGGCTGGCGTTCCTCAAAGGGACGCCAGCCCTTCTTCCTAACAGGTGTCAGTGCAGGCTGCCGTCCATGGCTTCCTGCATCTTCTCCAGAATGCGATCCAGGTTGAAAGACGCCGGTTTCTGGCGCGGCGGAAACTCGGCGAAGGATTGGATTTGCTGCGCAGTCAGCGCCGCCGCCGGATAGAGGGCAAAGAGGTGATCCATCACCCAGTCCCAGTACGAGTTGGAGTTCTCATCCGCCCGCTCAAACGGGTCGCGCCGCAGGTTGAAGAGCTTGGGCAGACGCATCTCGACGAACGGCTCCGCCCAGAGCGCCATCCCTTTGGCCCGCTGCTCGTAATAGACCAGCTTCCAGTCGCCGATCCGAAGCGACACGATCTTGCCGTCGTCGTTGGTGTAGTAGAACCAGTCGCGCGGCGATTCGTCGGTCTCACCGGTCAGGTAGGGCAGCAGGTTGTAGCCGTCGATGTGGACGTGGAAGGTCTTGTCGCCAGCCTGGTGGCCCTTGAGCAGCTTCTCCTTGACGTCAGGCTCGCCCGCGGCGGCCAACAGGGTGGGCAGCCACTCCTGGTGGGTGACGATGCCGTTGAGCACCTTGCCGGCCTCGAATTTGCCGGGCCAGCGCACGAAACAGGGCACGCGATACGCGCCCTCCCAGTTGGTGTTCTTTTCGCTGCGCCAGGGCGAGATGGCGCCGTCGGGCCAGGTGTTGTAGTGGGGGCCGTTGTCGGTCGAGTACTGGACGATGGTGTCCTCGGCAATGCCCAGTTCATCCAGCAGGTCCAGCAGTCTGCCGACGGCTCCATCGTGGAGCACCATGGCATCGTTGTAAAAGCCCTGGCCGCTGATACCCTCCGCCTCTTCGGGAACGTGTGTCCACAGATGCATGTGGGTGGCGTTCCACCACACAAAGAAGGGCTTGCCCTCGGCGTGGGCCTTCTTGATGAACTCGATGGTGCGATCGGTGACGTCGTCGTCGATGGTCTCCATCCGCTTCTTGGTCAGCGGGCCGGTGGCCTCGATGCGCCCATCGGCAAAGGAGTGCATGACGCCGCGCGGGCGGGGCAGCAGCTCCGGAGGCAGATGGTGGGGATAGTCTGGGTGTTCCGGCTCCTCTTCGGCGTTGAGGTGGTAGAGGTTGCCATAGAACTCGTCAAAGCCGTGGTTGCTGGGCAGGAACTCGTCCCTGTCGCCCAGGTGGTTCTTGCCGAACTGGCCGGTGACGTAGCCGTGAGGCTTGAGCAGCTCGGCTATGGTGGGATCTTCGGGCTGCAAGCCGAGGTCGGCGCCCGGCATTCCCACCTTGGTCAACCCAGTGCGGATCGGGTTCTGGCCGGTGATAAAGGCCGCCCGCCCCGCCGTGCAGCTTTGCTGGGCGTAATAGTCGGTGAATTCGATCCCCTCCCGGGCGACGCGGTCGATGTTGGGCGTCTGGTAGCCCATCGCGCCCCGGTTGTTGTGGCTGATGTTGTACCAGCCAATGTCGTCTCCCCACAAGATCAGGATATTGGGTTTTCCATCAGGCATCGTTTGTACCTCCCTTTGTTTGATTTGGGCGACCACCAGGGTCGTCCCTACGGCTTGGCGCGCACACTCTCGCGCACTGGTGGACGCGGGCGCCGGGCGCCGGTTCCACGGCGATTTCGGCCGCGGTCCGGTCGCTTCCAGACGTGGCATTGTCCGAACTTGAGACCGCTATCGCAGGGACAATCGTCACTCCGTCTGGCCCTGGAAAGGGCTGTTTTCCATTCGTCCTCCGTTCTGCCCATCACTGCCATGATATCTGAGGTAGGACGGCCCAAACTCATGAGCGTGGCCATCACCTGCAAGGGCTCGTCGATGCGGTACAGGAACGCCTTCCAGCCGGCGCACAGGTGGTTCATTCCGGGTAAACGACCCGCCAGTCGCGCTTCATGTCTACGACGGTCCAGCCTTTGTCACGGGCCTCGTCCAGCGCCCTGTCAAGGCGCCCGACCAGCGAATCGCGGTCGTAGGCCCACTCCCGTTCGGCGTCGGTGTGATGGACGAGACCCATCAAACGCAGGCCGGCGCCCGACGCCGTCCACTGCAGCATCTGCTGATCCCCGTCCGAGTTGCCAAAGGCCAGGAGCGGGCGGCGGCCGATGAACTTGTGGATGCCGACCGGCTTGCCTACGTTGTCGTCGACGAAATCGACCTGGGGAATGCGCACCAGAACCGGACCGCTGGCCCGCATCTCGAACTTTGTTTCGATGCTGGAGCCGATCACCTGCTCGGGAGGGATGCTGTACACCCTCTCGACCCAGGCACGCATGAACTCGATGCCGCCCCCCGAGACGATGTAGGTTCTGAATCCGTTCGCTCGCAGAAAATCGAGAAGCTCCAGCATGGGCTGGTAAACCATCTCGGTGTAGAGGCGTCCGGTGTCGGGGTGCTGCGCGCTGGTGATCCAGTCGGAGACGATGTGCTCGAATTCGTCGGTTGTGTTGCCTCCGTGCGTGGCCACGAGGAAGTCGATAATGGCCTTCAGACCGCCGCCAAGTACGCCTGCCAAATCATCCTCAAGCGCGGCCTTGAAGGGTTGCTGTTCTTGCCACTCCGGATGCTGAGCGGCCAAGACCTTCACGCGGTCCAGGGCAAAGGCCAGTTGGAAGTAGAACGGCTTTTCCGACCAGAGCGTGCCATCGTTATCAAAGACGGCGATACGCTCCAGAGGTGGAACGGAATCCACCCCGCCCTCCGTCGTCACCCCCTCGACAAAGTGAAGGATCGACTCTTTGGTTGGCCCCTCACGCCACGAGGGAAGAGGGTCGGTCTGTGTCTTGTTTTCTTTCAATATGCTCACCTCGAATTCAGGGAGTTTTCGCGGTCCCTATTTGTGCCCGCAGGCCACCGCCGGCCAAGATACCCGCCCCCAGCCCAAACCCCCATATCAACGAGGAAGGCCAGCCCCAGCCACAACCAGTCAAGGCCCTGCACCCCCTCCGGCGCGATCAGGATGTAGGCGAAGGTGGTGAAGCGCAGAACGACGAGGCCGACTAAGGGCACGACAACGCCATCGAACGCGGACTGAAAGCGCTCCGGGCGAAAGAGCCACAGGAACACCAAAGCCAGCCGCGGCGCCGCGGCCACGAACAGAGAAAAGAGACAGCTGAAACCCATGATTCCCCGCCTGTCCTACGCCCTGTCGACGGACGACCGTAGTCGCCTCGGTGTTTCGTCCACGGTCAGCCGTCGATCATACGTCATCCGCCCCCTAAGGACCCCGGTAGAACGCTGCATCCCTGCGCCGCGCCGCGCCGGCAGCATAGGCCGAAATGTCAGCCAGGACGGCGAACGCCAGAAAGAGCCAGTCAAAGACACCGTAGACGGGGAAGATGAGGACGTACATCAGCATGGTCCACGGCAGGAAGATGAGGCCTAACAGCGGCAAGATCCAGCCGTCGAACGCCGCAGCCACCTTCAGCCGACCATAGGGGATCAGCCAGTAGATCAGGAACGCGAATCGGGGTCCCAAGAGCCATAGTGACGAGAAGAAACAACACATCTTTCAGTCTCCTTTCAGTTGATTCTGTTGGAGGACTGCCGGTCCTTCGAGGACCGGCAGTCCTGTGGATTAGTGCCCTCCGGTCAACGTCAACACGCCTACAGCGGCCAGGCCGTTGAGGATGAGCTGCACGGCCAGCGCGGCCAGCAGGATGCCCAGCAGCTTTTCCAGCACCAGGATGCGCTCGTAGGTTAGGAACCTGTCCAGCTTGTGGGAGACGAGAAAGACCCCGGAGTCGATGGCCGCCACCACCAGCATCATGCCCAGGATGACAGCCATATCGGCGACGCTTTGGGCTTCGGCGGAAAACACGGTCAGGGCCACGATACCGATGGGGTTCAAGAGCAGCGGAATGCCCAACGGATAGCCGGCCATGCTCATCAGCGTCGCCTCGTCGGGCGCGGCGCCGTGCTCCTCCTTCTGAGCCGGGCTGAGGACGATGTTCAGGGCCAACAGGAGCAGGATGAGGCCCCCGGCCACCGTCAGCGCTCCCTGAGAGAAGTGCAGGATGCGCATGAAGAGGGCGCCGGCCACCAGCAATAGAATACCGACGACCGTGGCGGTGAGGATCGCCTTTTGGGCCACCTTGCGCTGGAGCGCAGCGCTGGCGTCCTTGGTCGCGCCCAAGTATACCAGCAACGCCTTGATCGGCCCCATGCCGATGAATATGATTAGAAATACGTCGATGGTCAGGAATCCCATATTCAATTCACCTCCCTGTCGGGTCCCAACGTTCTACCGTTACAACGCTCAAACCTTCGAACGCTCTCACGCCGCCGCTGCCTCCTCCGCTTTCTTCTTCCGTTCGGCCGGCAGTAGACTGACCACGATGAGGACCACCGCCAGGCCGGCCGCCGCCGCCGCCATCCAGTTGATAGCGTTGAAGCCAACAGAATCAGCCAGGAAACCGCCCACCACACTACCAATGAAGGAGCCAATGGCCGAGGCGCCGATCACCCAGCCGCTGGCTGCCCCAGCCGGGATGGTGGCAAAGCGCACGGCAATGGACGGTTGGGTCAGCCGCACGAAGGGGTTGCCCTGGTAGAGAAGCTGCATGAAGGCCACCACGATGAGAATCGGCGCGTTCGCCACTAGGCCCAAGATGGCCATACCCAAGGCGCCGACAAGGCGCAGGACGTTGCCCATAGCAAAGCCTGGCATCGCGCCAGAGCGGCCCATCCACGCCCCAGCAGCAAGGAAGAGGACGATGTTGAGCAGACCCGCCAGCGAGATCAACCCCGAGGTGGTGGTCTCGTCGATGCCGTACACGTTGGGCAGGATGTTGGCGATCTGGTTGTTGATGCCATTGTTGGCCACCGAGCTAAGGATCAAGATCAGCAAATACATGCCAAAGGTGGAGAGCAATATCCCGCGCAGCCCAGTGGATTTCTTCGCCTCCTCGTGGTGTTCGTCCGGCTTGTCTTCGAGCAACTGAATGCGCTTGGCGGGCCCGGCGCTGGAGAACCAGGTGACTAGGAAAGCGACGAGCATCACCGCCGCGGCGATCCAGAAGCGCCCGCTGTAGCTCATGCCAGCAGCGGCTGCCGCGCCCAAGATCACACCGCCCAACACCTGGCCAACGGGCGCTACCAGGTTGAAGGTGGTCAAGCGCTTGGCCTCCAGCGCCCTGGGCAGCCCGGCGCCGACGATGAACACCGGCGCCACGGCGCTCACGGCGGCGATAGGCGCACCCATGAGGATGGCGTCGAGGGTCATGATCGCTGCATTCTGCGCCGAGATGGCATACATGGCAAAGGCCACGGCCATGCCCAGCATACCGCCGCTCATCACCAGCCGGTGGGCCCGGTGCTTGTCGGCAAAGCCACCCAGGACTGGCCCCAGGATGGCGGCCAGGCTGATGACGGCCATCACCACACCGGCGTCGGCCGCGTTGCCCGTCGCGTCGGTGACAAAAGGCGGGATCAACAGGGCCACAAAGGCACTGAATCCGGCGCCCATGGCCAGGTTGGAGATCATCCACAGCTCAAAAGCGGGACCTTTTGCACTCTTTTGTGGCATACCTATTCTCCCTTCGCCTTCTGGGGAATCTCTGCGGCTGAAGCCACTCTCTGTGCACGGGCCTGCCGGACAGCGGCCAGCAGTTGTGCGGGGGGATCTCCTCGCAGGACAAACGCATCGGCGCCAGCGTTCAGCGCCGGCTGCTGGATAGCTCGGTCCTTGCCCAGGACGATAATGTAGGGTGGGCAGTCGAAGGCTCGCGCCCCGGCCAGCACGCCGGCAGGCGGCCGACCAGGGAGGTCCCAGTCAAAGATCACCAGGTCGGGGCAAGTGGTCTCGACCAGGGCCAACAATCCTTCGGTTCCCGTGGCCGTGCCGACAACGGCTACCCCTCGCTCTTCACGGAGCAGCACTTCCAGAGCAAACCGCAAATCTGACCGCGCGCTGGCCAACAGAATATCCATGGACTTCCCTTCTGGGGATGTGCGCCTGCTCAAGGACCCACCATCCCCTACCTGGCTTCCAGTATACTATCTGGGCTTGCCGGGGACAATTGCCATCTGTCAAGTTCTGGAGTTGACGTTCGTCAAGTTTTTGGCCTGACATTTGTCAGGTCCCCCACCTCTAGATTCGTAGAGGTGACGGGTTGGGGGTAGTCTGCCGCAAGAGGCGATAAGCGCAGATCGGTGCGGCTACCCAGTTTGACGGAAGGGGAGGATGCACCTGGCAGTGACCTTGACATTCTGGTTGCGCTCCCGCCACCGGGTGAGCGCCCGGTGATTGGCTTGAAGTGGCTTGAGCTGGCCGAGGAATTGAGCCTTGTTCTAGAATAACCGGTTGATCCGGGACGGCGTCATCCGCCAGCTAGAGATGATCGCCGAAGCCTGTCGTTATCTCTCGGACGACTATCGCGCCCAACAGCCAGATCTACCCTGCAAGCAGATCATTGGTCTGAGAAATCGCTTGATTCAACCCTACTTTGACATCAGTCTCGGGATCATCTGGGACGTTGTCCAGGTGGATATTCCCCCCTTGAAAGCCCGAGTCCATTCACTCCTGGAGTAGCAGCATACCATCACGGACGATGGACCAATAGGGGCCAGGGTCGTCTTTCGTCCGTCGTCAGTCATCCCTGGGAACCAGGTTGTGCTGCAGCGCCAGTGTAGCGGCCTCGGTGCGGTTGCTGGCCTCCAGCTTGGAGAGGATATTGCTCACATAGATTCGGACCGTCCCGGGGCTGAGCGACAACTGCCGGGCGATTTCTTTGTTCATCAACCCCTCGACGAGCAGAGCCAGGATCTCCCGTTCGCGGTCCGTCAGGTCGTGACCCACGGGGGGTGGCTGATTGGCGGCCTGCACCAGGATCTGAGCTGCGCCCGAGTCGAGGGTCCCCCGGCCCCGGTAGGCGGCCCGGATGGCCTCGGCCAGCTTGTCGGCCCCCACGTCTTTGAGTAGGTAACTGATGGCGCCGGCCTTGAGGGCGTCCCGCACCAGATCCTCTTCCAGGAAACTGGTCAGGGCAATGACCTGTACGTGGGGGAAGTCGCGGCGGATGCGGGCTGTGGCTGTGGGACCGTCCACGCCGGGCATGACGATGTCCATGAGGATCACGTCCGGCCGGGCCTGGGGGCAGAGTTCGATGGCTTCTTGGGCGTCGCCCGCTTCGGCCACGATTTCCAGGTCGTCGTGACTGGACAGGAAAAGCCGCAGTCCGCTGCGAACCATGGCGTGGTCATCTACGATCATGACCCGGATTGGATCTGTCTCACTCATTGAACGATTCCTTCTCTGTCACACAATACGACGATTCTGCAAAGACGATGGACGATTGCTAGCGAATGGGCCTCTGTCGTCCGTCGTCCGCCAGCCACACGACTACGATCCGCGTTCTGCGACCTGGCGCACTCTCGACCGTCAACGCCGCCCCAATGCGCTCAGCCCGTTCGCGCATGATACGCAGGCCCATACGCTCCGCAGGAATCGAATCGGGGTCGAACCCCCGGCCATCATCCTGGATGGTCAGTAGTAGCCGATCGGGCAGGTGCTGCAAAGTCGCAGTGACCTGGGTGGCCCTGGCGTGCTTGGTTATGTTGTTAAAGGCTTCCTGGGCGATCCGGTACAGGGCGATCTTGACCTCGGCCGGCACGTCCATCTCGCCCTGGACAGTCACCTCGACGGGCGTCTGGGTGCGACCGGTCAGGACATCGCCCAGTTGGTGCAGCAGTCTGCCCAGGCTCGCTTCCTCCAGGGCCGCCGGCCGCAACTCGAAGAGCAGGGTGCGCATTTCGGCCAGGGCGCCCCGGATCAACTGGAGCAATGTGGTCACGTTCCCTTGCACCTGCTCCGGGTTCCGCTCCCACACCCGGGGCAATGCCTCGGCGATCAGGCTGGCCGAGTAGATGGTCTGGGTCACCGAATCGTGCAGGTCGCGGGCCAGCCGGCTGCGTTCTTCCTCCGTGGCGGCGGCCTCGGCCTGTTCCAATAATCGGGCACTCTCAATGGCCGCAGCCAGGTCCGTGGCGATGGTTTCGGCCAGGCGCACGTCGTTCGCACCGAACAGGCGCCCCGGCTGGTCGCTCGCGACCGACATCAGGCCGACCGCCGACCCTCGGATTACGAGCGGGACGAGCATGACACTCTGGACGTTCCGCTGCACCAGGAACTCGCGCACCGGGTCAGACAGTGGCAATGACCGCACGTCCGGGATGATCTGTTACTTGGCCTCACGCAGCACCCGGCCGACAACGGGCATCTCGCTCAAGGACAGGTCCAGGGGCGTGGGCCTGGCCTGTTCGGATCCGGGTTCAGACCAGACCTGAACGTAAGTTTCTTTCTTTCCGCCTTCCGACCAGATGATGTGCGCATATCGAGCCGCAAACAGGTCCGTCACAATCTCGCTGGCCTGTTGTAGCGTAGCCGGCAATTCGGTTGCGGTGGCGACGGTGTGAGCAATGCGATTGAGGGCAGCCAGCTCTTCAACGCGCTGGTGGAGCGCTTTCTCCGCTTGCATACGCTCCACAATCCGACCCACCCGTTCGGCAATGACATCCAACAATAGCTGCTCTTCCAGCAGGAAGGGGGCTCTCAGTTGCGATGCCTCCTCTGGCAAGAGACAGACCTCCACGACGCCGGCTGGCTGACCGCCCACGACTAGATCACTGGCCAATCGCAACGGGGTTTCCTGAAAGCGCTCTGTCTTGAATTCTCGATCCTCCAGCACGATGCGCGCCACGGTGGTTTCCGGGTACTGCCAGGCTGAGGGGATGAGATCCGCAGTTCCCTGCAAGATCTCGTCCAGGGAGATGTCCCGCCGCCCCGCCAGATCGGAGATGCCAAAGAGGCAATTCAGCTCCTTAACACGGCCGCCCCGTTCGTACGCCACTCGTTGGAGCTCTTCTTCGATCCGCACCCGGTCGGCGATCTCGCGGGCCAGTTGGTCGTTGGCGTCTTGAAGCTCCCCCGTGCGCTCCTCGACCAACGCTTCCAGGTTGTGACGATGCTGAGCCAGTTCTTCCTCGGTCCGAATGACCTCGTTGGCCAGTTGCAGGCTTAGAACGATCGCCAAACCCAGGAAGCCAAAATCGCCGAGGTAGAGGGGCGCGATGCCCAGGTCGACCAGAATATCGACGATGATTGTAACGATGAACCAGAACATCCCCACGCCCAGCACCAGGGCCGCCCGGCGCTCGCCGCGGCGGAATTGCAGGGTACAGGCAACCAGTACGTAGCCGATGGCGACCAGGTTGGCCAGTAGAAAGACAAGGGCCCATGTGCTGTCGGTGGCTTCGACGTAGGCAAGTTGCTCCCCCCAGGGCAGGGTCACCGACGCCAATCCCAGGATCTCGTCGTGTATCAGGTTAGGCCTGACTACGTTGGCGATGCCTGTGCTTACAAATGCAGCCACCAGCAGTCCCAGAAAGATCCGTGGCTTCACGCCCGTGTAGAGGGCGACGTACCCGATGAGCAAGGACCAGGTCAGGACGACAAACACGCCATCCCAACGGGCCGAGGACATCCATTCGTGGACCGAGGTTGCGCTATAGTTGGCGATGCCGGTCAGGACGGTGGCGGCGTAGGACAGGGCAAAGAGAGAAAAGAGGAGGGTTGACCACCTATCGTCCTTGCGGCGCAGGCCTATGAACAGATAGAGGATGCCGAAAGCAAAGCATATGCCACTGACTACAGCCAAGGAAATGGCGTAAAAGCCCATTTTGCACCTTCCTCGCAAGATGGGTGTCTGCCCTCGCATTATAGCATGAGAAGGATTGGATGGAAAATGGCCGATGATCTTCATGAACACCCTGCCGCTGTACGGAGCCCTCTCCGGTTACTTGCTCTTGAATGAGCCCATTCAGGTCTGGGGGAGCGCTTTCTCCCTTGCCCCTCTGGCATGTTGCACTGTGGAGGTGAGCGGATTGCCGGTACGTGCGCGAGGGGAGATCCAAGCGGTAACTGTCCACTGGGGGCCGTGGAAGGAGTACTGGTTGCTCTTGAGGCCTGAAATCAGTATAGTTAATATGGATAGCGGCTATCGGCGTCCTTACCGATACTCGTATGAGAGGAGATCTCCATGGCCGACAAGCTACGCAGATTCACCAAGAGAGCGCGGAGAGCCCTTGCCTATGCCCAGGAGGAGGCTCACCGCCTGAACCACCCCTACATTGGGACCGAGCATTTGCTGCTCGGTTTGGTGAGAGAAGAGAACTGCGTGGCGGCCAGGGTCTTGCACAGTCTTGGCGTTGAGGCTGACACGGTCCGGAATGCCGTCGAGGAGATCATTGGCCCTGAGGAGCGCAAAGCTATGCCCAGGCTTGGTCTCAGTCCGCGCACCAAGATGATCATAGAGCTCGCCGTGAACCAGGCGCGAGACAGAGGCAACAAGTACATCGGCACCGAACACCTCCTGCTTGGCATGGTGCAGGAGGCAGAGGGTATCGGCGTGGATATACTCAAGAGCCTTGGGGTCACCAGGGAGAAAGTCCAGAGTCAGACAGAGCAGTTGGCCATGGAGGGGCACAGTGCTGGTCAAGAAGGGGCCCAGAAAGGGAAACAGACCCCTTTGATAGACGAGTTGGGCATTGACCTGACGGTTCAGGCGGCGGAGAACAAGCTGGATCCGGTCGTCGGCCGCGAGAACGAGATACAACGGGTGGTGCAGATCCTGTCCCGTCGTACGAAGAACAACCCTGCGCTGATCGGAGAGTCGGGGGTAGGCAAGACCGCCATCGTTGAGGGGCTGGCACAGCTCATCGCCTCAGATAGAGTGCCCGAGAGCCTCAGGAACAAACGCATGGTGATGCTCGATGTGGGCTCACTGGTGGCGGGCACGATCTACCGAGGGCAGTTTGAGGAGCGGCTGAAGAAGGTAATCAAGGAAATCAAAGAGAGCGACGCCATCCTCTTCATTGACGAGGTGCACATGCTGGTGGGGGCCGGTTCCGCTGGCAGTTCCGTGGATGCGGCCAACATTCTCAAGCCGGCCCTGGCGAGGGGCGAACTGCAATGCATTGGCGCCACGACCCTCGACGAGTATCGGAAGTACATCGAGGGCGATGCCTCCCTGGAGCGGCGTTTCCAGCCTATCTTCGTGGAGGAGCCGACCGTCGAAGAGAGCATCGAGATCCTGCGTGGGATAAAGGACCGGTACGAGGCCCATCACAAGCTCCATATCACCGATGACGCGCTGTGTACGGCGGTCTACCTGTCTTCGCGATATGTGCCCGATCGACATCTGCCGGACAAGGCCATTGACCTGATGGATGAGGCCGCTTCCCGGGTGAGAATCTACAAGATCCCCCACATCGTCGGCTTGAAGGACTCCCTCAACGATCTGAAGTCGGTTCAGGAGGAGAAGGAGCAGGCCTTTGAGGAAGAGCGGATCGAAGAGGCCGTGGTGTTGAGGGAGCGGGAGGTTCAACTGGAGGAGGAGATAGGTCAGATGCGCCTGGGATGGGAGGACTCTTCCGAGGGCGCACCTCTGCAGGTGACCGAGGAAGATGTGGCCGAGGTGGTCTCCATGTGGACTGGGATTCCGGTGACTCGAATCGCCAGCACCGAGCAGGAACGGCTGCTGCGGATGGAGGAGGAGATACACCGCCGTATTGTGGGTCAAGACGAGGCGATCAGCACCATAGCGAAGGCGGTGCGTCGGGCACGAGCAGGATTGAAGGACCCCAAGCGTCCCATCGGCTCGTTCATCTTCCTGGGACCCACGGGAGTGGGAAAGACCGAGTCGGCGAAGGCGCTGGCGGAGTTCATGTTTGGCAGCGAGGATGCGCTGATCAAGCTGGACATGTCGGAATTCATGGAGAGGCACACCGTGGCTCGTCTGGTTGGTGCCCCCCCAGGCTACGTAGGATATGAGGACGGAGGGCAACTGACCGAGGCTGTCCGTCGCCGCCCGTACTCCGTGGTTCTTTTCGACGAGATAGAGAAAGCGCACTCCGAAGCCTTCAATATGCTATTGCAGATCCTGGAGGACGGTCACCTGTCGGATGCCAAGGGACGTCGCGTGGATTTCCGCAATGCGATCATTCTCATGACCTCCAATGTGGCGGCGGAGAACTTGACGAGGGAAATGTCCGTAGGCTTCAAGTTGACCCAAGATGGCGCCAAGACGGCTGAGCAAGAGTATGAGAAGATGAAGGAGAAAGTCCTCGACCAGCTCAAGAAGGCTTTCCGCCCGGAGTTCCTGAACCGCATAGATGCCATCGTCGTCTTCCGCGCACTGACCGAGGCACAGATCAGGGAGATCGTGGATCTAATGTTGAACCAACTTCAGGAGCGTCTCGACGAGCATCAGGTCACGCTAGAGGCTACGGAGGAGGCCAAGCAACTCCTGGCGAAGGAAGGGTACGATCCTCACTTCGGTGCTCGTCCGTTGCGGCGCGTTATTCAGACGATGATCGAAGAACCTCTGTCTGAGGCCATACTGGCCGGGGAGTTCAAGTCTGGCGACACGGTAGTCCTGGAAGCTGAGGACGACGAGATCAAGCTGCTGACCAAGGAGTTGGTGGGAGCAGGCAACTAGGCACAAAGGTCAACACGTAGCGGAAGGGTAGGTTCCAGTTCATGACCAAGCGCCGCGCCAAGGCTATCCACATCTGCCAGCAGTGCGGGGCTCAGTCTCTAAAATGGGTGGGACGCTGCCCGGATTGTGGCGAATGGAATAGTATGGTCGAGACGGTGGAGAGCAGGGAGAGCTCTCCACCGTCGTCTATTATGCCCCGCGCCAAGCCACAGCGTCTGTCAGAGGTACCGGCCGAGGGGTTCCAGCGCCTTCAGGTACCCATGGCCGAGTTCAGCCGTGTGCTGGGCGGTGGCATCGTCCCAGGGTCCACGGTGCTCATCGCTGGGGATCCGGGCATCGGCAAATCCACCTTGCTCCTGCAAGTCGCGGCAGTGTTGAGCGAGACGCTGGGCAAGGTGCTATATGTCTCGGGGGAGGAATCGGCCCCCCAGATCAAGATCCGAGCGGAGCGATTGGGCATCTCCACCGAGGATTTGTATCTCCTCACCGAGACAGATATGGACCTCATTGTGGACCACATCTACCAGTTGGCGCCCAGACTGGTGGTCGTGGACTCCATACAGGCGGTCCACGTTCCTGATCTGACCTCGGCTGCCGGCAACATCAGTCAGGTGCGGGAATCGACCGCGCGTCTGCTGAATGTCGCCAAGGGCGAAGGGGTGCCCGTGTTCATCGTGGGTCACGTGACCAAGCAGGGGGCCATCGCTGGGCCTCGGGTGCTGGAACACATGGTCGACACGGTGCTCTACCTGGAAGGTGAGCGCTTCCACTCCTATCGCCTGTTGCGCACCGTCAAGAACCGTTTCGGCTCCACCGATGAGCTGGGCGTGTTCGAGATGAGCGGGCAAGGGATGCTGGAGGTGCCCAACCCGTCTGAGGCGTTCCTCTCGGAGCGCTCCGAAGGCACAGGCTCAGCCATCGCCGTTACCCTGGAGGGAACTCGTCCCCTGTTGGTGGAGATTCAAGCTTTGTCCAGCACCACCAGCTTCGGCTTGCCTCGACGTACCGCGAACGGCATAGACTTCAACCGTTTGCTCTTGTTGGTCGCCGTGTTGAGCAAGCGGATGGGGCTGCGCCTCCACGATCAGGACCTGTTCGTCAACGTGGTGGGAGGCTTGAGGATCAACGAGCCTGCGGTGGATTTGAGCGTGGCGGTGGCTATCGCCTCCAGCTTCCGTGACGTCCCCGTAGCCCACGACCTGGCTATTGTGGGCGAGATAGGGTTGTCGGGGGAGCTACGTTCCGTCAGCCAGCCGATGAAAAGGTTGAATGAGGCAGCCAGATTGGGGTTCAAGCGGTGTCTGCTGCCTCGGTCGGTGCGAGTGTCGAAGGACCGGCCTGCTGGATTGGAGGTAGTTAAGGCGCGCTCCCTGCGCGAAGCGCTGGATGTGGCGCTGGGCAAGTGACCGCCATTCAGCATGGATGCGGAGAACGGAGCGCTCCAGGGTGCAGGGCTGAGTGAGTGCCCTCAGCCACGCCCCTTCAGCACCCGCAACGCTCGCAGTGTCACCCATTTGCTGGGTTTCTTCTTCTCCTCGATGTCTACCCACGTCTTCCCGTTGTAGGTGTACTCCATCGTCCAGCGGCCCTGCTGGTCCTGCTTCCCTGACACCACGTCCATGGCGGCCCCCAGACGCGGGTCGGTGGCATAGCCAAACCTGGTCAGCACCTCAAGGTTCTGCAGGACGTCGGTGACGTAGAACAGAGGGTAGCCAAACCTGAACCAGCTTCGGCTGGGCTTGGTGCTGTATCCCATAGGGTAGTCGGCGATGGCGGGGTCTCGGCCCAGGAGGAACTCAAGGCCCATCTCGACAGCCTGTTGAATGAGCGGAGTGCGGGCGACGTCTGGCAGCTTGCTGAAGGCCAGCATCACCTTGACCGCGCCCCAGGCGCAGGGCTTCCTGTTGTTGGCTGAGCAGCAAAAGCCTGGGCCACAGGTGGCCGATTTGAGGTAGCGCAGGGGTGCGCCCTTCTCCTCCCACGGAGCGATGCCTTCACCCGTGACCACCCTTGCCAGCCATTCGAGAGCGCCATGCAGCCGCTCATCCCCCAGCCAGCCCAGGTCCAGCAGCGCCGCGCTGAGGTTTCCCATGAGGCAAAGGATGGCACCTCCTTGCGTCCGGGTGGCGGAGAAGGCGCCGTTCTTGTCGATAGCATGTTCTAGCAGGTACTCGCAGGCCTTCTGTATACGCGGATCGCTGCCATCCGCGCCGAGCTGAGCGAGCATGCTCACCGACCAGACAATGCTGCGGTACTTGGGACGGTAGCCTGGCCCGGGCTCCACCCAGTAGCCGTCGGCCTCCTGGGCCTCGAGGATTGTCGGCACCGGCCCGGTGGACATCACGGTGCGCCGCGCCTCCAACACCTCTGGGTCGTCGTGTGCCTTGTCGAGGAGATCGCCCAGGGCGAAGTAGCGCACTCCGGGGCTGTCAAGGTCCGGCTCCAAGAGCCATGGCAGTGGGTCGTCGTTCAGGTCCCTGATCCAGTCTTTCATCGTCTCCTCTCTTCTTCCCGAAGCACCTCCGAGATGTTCATAGTGTTGGATTCAATCTATGGTACACGAAGCGGGGCTGTGATACAATGCTCACATGGCTGGCGCGGAGGCTCGGATCCTGCGCGATGTCTGATGATTCATCCCGATGGTTCTCCAAGAGGAGCCGGTGCCGGAAAGACCTACACCTTCGGAAGGCTACTCGCGAAGGATCTGAAGTTGGCGGCCGGGCTGGTGAGGTCTCTTGAGGAGGAGATCGTGCGGCCGGGAAGTGAGTTGGAGAGATGAAGGACTGGCAGAAGGCGCTGAGCGAAGAACTGCAATCAGGACTGGTCGCCTACACGGAGGATGGGCGGGAGACCCAGGTGCGGTTAGACTTTGACTCCAAGGGCGGGACGCTATGCCTCGAATGGGAAGACGGTGATGACCAGCAATGGTATCTGACCATCCCGTATGCAATGCTCATGGCCCTAACGGAACCGATGGTGAAGCGGCTGTATCCTGCAGCGCGCCCTAGACGGCGGAAGAAGGGTACTAGCGGAGGGGCGCGATCCAAAGAGTGAGCGCCGGGCTGGAAGAGGCAAGCGAGACTAGCCTCTTGATCCTTTCTCCATGGAATTCAGTACCGCTGGCTACAAGAGTGCCGGCTAGCACTGACCTCGTGGGTTTATTGTAACTTAGAAGGAGGGATTGTCATGAAGCGATTACATGAAGGCTTGGACTACACACTCTATAAGATCTATGCCTTTGGTGGAGGACTGGTTTATGTTGCTTACGTTCTTGCTGCAACGCTCATCTTTGATGCGCTGAGTCTCCCTGGGCCACAAACGTCTCTTGTCCTTTTGGGGCCGTTGATGCTTTGGTTTGCCGGCATTCTGTTGTTTTGGTGGTGGGTATTCCTATTCAAAGGCAACAAGGAGCTGGAAGAACTGGCCCAGGCGCCGGAGAAAGGATTGCCAGGTATCAAGTCACTAAAGAGCTGGAACACACTGCACCAGGCGATGGCGATTTCCGGTGGGAATGCAGAAGAGTTCATAAGGAACGCCAAAAAGGCGAACCGACCAATACTCGTATGGTATGGCTTCATGAATCTACTGCCTGTCTGGATTTTTGCCCCCATCGCTCTGGGTTCTTTGGGAATCATGCGACTGGACCTTGGGATTTGGCTTGGTGGAGTGTTTGTATGGATCGTTTTGATGCTTGTCGTGACATACGTTCTCTTGGGTTGGGGCAGCAGAACTGCGGAGGAGGCTTATTTGGCCCCATTGGGGCTGGCAGTATCCCAAGTGCCGGGGCTGAAACCAGATGTGATTGCACTAATTGGAGGTGGCCAGATACTGATCCCGGATGGCCCAGCCATTGTCGAGGGAATGCGCCATGGACGCTTGGTGCATATCGAAACGATTGATAGACACAGCCTGACGGTGTTGCAGGCCAAGTTGCCCGAGTTTGCGGTGCAAAGTGAAGATGGCAAACTGGTCCCTGACAAGGGTGCGCCGGAAACCGTGGTAGGGGCTCTCAAGAGCCTGCGCAAAGCCAAGCGCTGGCGGGGAATAGAAGTGAATGCTGGCTCCGAGGGAATCGGTATTCAACGTGAATCAAAGGGTACGAATATGTGGTTGTATGATCTATGGTTGGCTGAATACTTGATGGACAAAATCAGTACTGGCTAGCAATGGCTTGCACCCGACGGGTTCGCCCCGCTGTCCTCGTCACTACCTAGAAGGAATGGGGCATACGGTGATCGGAGGTGAAAGAACACAATGAACATCATCGCTTTGCTGGTCGGCGTCTTCTTCATCGTCCATGGGCTGATTCACATTCTCTATGCTGTGCCGGCTCCCAATCAGAGCTGGCCCTTCGACCTTAGCCAGTCGTGGCTCCTCGCCAGATTGGGGCTTGGGGAGAGAGTGCTCCGAGGGTTGGGCACGGTCTTGTTGATGGCGGCGCTGGCCGGGTTTGTGCTTGCGGGTTTGGGGGTCTTTGGCATTCCTCTTCTGAAGGACGTGTGGCGTACCGTTGCTGCTGCTTCTTCTGTCGTGTCCTTTGTTCTGATTGGATTGTTCTGGCATCGGTCGCTCATCATCGGTCTTCTCATAGATGCAGCGATCTTCGTAGCGCTTGTATGGGCGGCGTGGCCCTCCGTAGCGATGATTGGGTCCTAGGGGGATGGGCAGCCCCCATCACGCGCGCAACTGAGCGGGCTATCGCTCGCGTACTTCGGCGATGCAATGGCCAGCGGAGGTGTCTTCGAGCCGGGTTCCTCACCCTGGACGCCCGTGGCGGCAGAATGGCGCATCCCGATGGTTCTGCAATAAGACCCGCTGGGGGACATCATGCAGAGCAGTTTTGCAGGCTTGCAGGATGCATTGTCGCATACTATTCTGAATATGGCCGAATCAAAGTAAATTTGGAGGAAACTCATGAAAGCGGTTGTATGCACAAGATACGGACCGCCGGAAGTTCTACAGCTTAAGGAGGTAGAAAAACCTACTCCTAAGGAAGATGAAGTACTGATAAGAATATGTGCAACAACAGTTACCGCAGCGGATTGTGAATTGCGAAGATTCAACAAATTCCCTCTCTGGATATGGCTCCCCGGTCGAATAGCCCTTGGTATCACAGGACCAAGACAAGAGATACAAGGGCACGAGCTATCCGGAGAAATTGAATCTGTAGGCAAAGATGTAACGCTATTTAGAAAAGGTGACCAAGTCTTAGCAGCTACCGGACACAGTTATGGTGCGCATGCTGAGTACAAATGTCTGCCTGAAGATGGGGCGCTGGCAATAAAGCCAGCCGACATGACCTATGAGGAAGCCGCTGCTATTCCTTATGGGGGAGGTACGGCATTGCATTTTCTTAGAAAAACCACTATTCAGCGCGGACAAAAAGTCCCTATTAATGGTGCAGGCGGAAGTATAGGTACTTTTGCGGTTCAGCTTGCCAGGTATTTTGGGGCGGAAGTAACCGGGGTATGCAGTACCGCGAATCTGGAACTGGTAAAATCTATCGGTGCCGAGAAGGTAATCGACTACACCAGAGAGGATTTTGCCAAAACCGGCCTGACCTACGACATCATTTTTGACGCTGTGGCCAAGAGCTCATTTTCCCGTTGCAAAAGCTCGCTAAGGCCAGGAGGAATCTATCTTACCACAATCCCTTCGCTGGGCGTTATGCTTCAAATGTTGTGGACTTCTAAGTTTGGCCGACAAAAGGCGATATTTGCGGCTTCTGGTTTCGCGCCATCAAGCGAAATGGCAAAGAATCTAATCTTCCTCAAAGAGCTTGTTGAGGCGGGAAAGATAAAACCGGTCATTGATCGACGCTATCCGTTGGAACAAATTGTCGAGGCCCACAGGTATGTCGAAAAAGGGCATAAAAAGGGGAATGTAGTGATAACTTTGGAACATAACAACAAAACCTAATAAAGCGTTGCAGTTGACGGCGGGGAGCTGTGGTTTTCAATAATGTTTCTGAGTTGCGATGGGTTTGGTTGGTCGGACGCCTTTCGGCAGCCCCCCGCCGCAACTGAACTTAGGTGGTTAGGCCGTCCCGGCGGGCTCACTTCTGCTTGCCCTGCGCCATCAGAAGGAGGAAAGCCATGATAGATGAATCCAGTGGCAAACAAGAGGTCATCGAGGCCTACCGGCGTCGAGCGCCCAGGTACGACCTCGCCGTGAGACTGTTCGACGTCTTCGCCATGTCCGGTTTCAACATATCAGGCTGGCGAAGAGAGGCCGTATCCGCACTTGGCCTGAAACCCGGTGATACCGTTGTCGACATTGGATGCGGCACAGGTCTCAACTTTCCCCTCCTCTATCGAGCAGTGGCTTCGCACGGAAAGATTATTGGTGTTGACTTGAGCGCTGCGATGTTGACCCAAGCTCGACAGGTAGTAGCAGCCAACCAATGGACTAATGTTCAACTAGTGTGCGCGGACGCTGCCCAGTTCGATTTCCCGTCGCACGTGGATGCTGTCTTGTCAACATACACCTTGACATTGGTTCCGGATTGCGGGCTCGTCGTCTCCAACGCATGTGAGGCTCTTGCTCCTGGAGGTCGGATCGCCGTCCTCGATATGGCTTGGCCACGGTACTGTCCTCTCTGGTGGCGACATGTCCTGTTCTTCTTACGCTCGTATGGAGTGACGGCCGAGGTTCTACGCCGTCGTCCTTGGGAAGTCGTGCAGACTTCGATGATGGAGTTGTTCCAGGACTTCTCAGTGAGACATTTGTGGTTCGGTTTCTTCTACCTTGCGTGCGGGGCTGCTCGGCATACGGGAAAGGGGGCGCCCTAGCCAGCGCATGCACGCGACCGGCCTATCGCGCCGCAAATCGGCGGGCGCACGCGCTTTCAGGTTGGTCTTGCAGCGCAGGCTCATTCCCGCATAGTGACCTGCTCAGCCTACTTATGCGGAACAGTTCTGTAGAAGTATATGTTAGCCGCCAAGGAGAGTGTACCGATCTACACAGAAGAGAGTCTGACTGCAAAGAGGGCGAGAGGTATCATTACCGCTGCCTTTCCAGAGTTCCGCGGCGCTCGTACGGAGCTGCTGGATGAAGGGTGGGATTTTCAGGTCTTTGAGGTTGATGCAAGATGGTTGTTTCGCTTCCCAAAGCGCGAAGTAGGCGTGGCCAAGCTGAACAAGGAACGCAAACTTCTTCCCGGTCTTGGGGAGTGGGTGTCACTGCCAGTTCCCAACTACGAGTACTTCTGTGAGTCGCATGAAAGCTCAATTCGGCCATTTGGCGGATACAGGAAACTGCCAGGTATTAGTGGTGATACCTCGAAGATGGTTGATCGGCATCGAGTTGCACGGCAGCTAGGAGTATTCCTCACAAGACTACACACTTATCCTGTTGACAAAGCCAGAGAAGCGGACGTACCGGAAGCACGTGACCTGGTTGAGCACTGGCGGGACAAATCCCGCGAACAGCTCAGAAGGCTGAATGGTCTAAACGTCAATCTGGGTCTCTTGCGTCGCTACCTTGAGAACGATACGCCTGTGTCATTCCAAGGGTCGCTGAGTCTAGTCCACAATGACCTGTGGGCCGAGCATATTCTAGTTGACACTTGTTCGGGAGGGGTGAGTGGGGTCATTGATTGGGGCGACGCTGTTATTGGTGACCCCGCGATAGATTTTGCCTGCCTGTACACCTGGTATGGGGAGAGTTGGCTGGAAAACGTTCTGGCGCATTACACCGGCAAGTTGGACGCGGAGGTGATTGCCCGGTCACGCTATCTGGCGGCGTGCCTGGCCATTCATAACATCACGCTTGGTCGAGACATGGGTCGCGTCCAATGGGTCGAGGCTGGGTATGCGGCTTTGGAGTTGGTCTTTGCCACCTGAAGCGAGGTGGATTGGTAGTCCTGCCCATCGTTGCAGACCCCTGCAACAGGATGAAATTACTTGTCAGAAAAGGATGGCGGCTAGCAACCGGATGAAGCCGACACGCTAGTCGAGATCTCTATTGTTGCTGGTTCCCGTTCTTGCAGGGTTCTGGTCTGTGAGCGGTGATACTGCGAAACCCGGCGGCGGCTTGTGCGCGATCCGTCAGGCTGCGCAAGAATAATGCCACATTTCAAGATATTCACGTATCAATCTGGAGCTGACGTATGCGCTATCTTGACATGCAGACTTGGCCACGACGGGAACACTTCAAACTCTTTAGCGCCTTCGACCATCCACACGCGGGCTTTTCTGCAAATGTAGACCTGACAACATTCTATCCTGTTGTCAAGCAGCGTGGCATTTCGTTCACCGTGGCCATCGTGTACGTGCTCTCACGAGCGGCGAACGCGATTCCCGAGTTCCGCTATCGCATTCGAGCGGGAAAAGTGGTAGAGCACGAGATTGTACACCCATCTGTAACTATTCTAGCGAATCAGGATCTGTTCACCTTCTGTACGATCGACTATGTTGAGGACTTCTCATTGTTTGCAGCGAAAGCGGCGGAGCAGATAGCTTATGTGCAAGAGCATCCGACGCTGGAAGACGACCCGGGACGAGACGACCTATTATACATGACTGCGATACCTTGGGTGTCGTTCACAAGCGTTATGCACCCGATGCAGTTGCATCCAGCGGATTCTGTGCCACGGCTTGCGTGGGGCAAGTTCTTCGAGGATGGGGATCTCTTGAAGATGCCGCTGGGTGTGCAGGGACATCATGCAGTTATGGATGGAATACACATGGGTAGATTCTATGCAGAAGTGCAAGACTACTTGCAACAGCCAGAGGTCGTGCTAGGTGAAGGGTAGGTGCGCAGCCCAACCTGCGAATGCAGCCGACAGCCTGATCGAGGGTTTGATTGTTGCCGGTCTTGGTCATGTGGCGTATCAGTTCTTGTCGGGGAGGCCGTTTCACGCGGCGGCGGCTGATGCGCCATCTGTTATGCGGCCACGTTCGAGGAGGGGGCCAAGATGCAAACAACAATGCGGGGGAAATGACAATGGCCAGTCTTGCCGAGGAGCTTGTTCTGATTCCTGGTGGTGGATTTCTGATGGGCGCGCATTCAGAGGGTGATCACTATCCTGTGCATGAGCTTCGTCTTGATACCTTCTACATAGACACATACGAAGTGACCAACGCCCAGTACCTGCGTTTTTGCGAAGCACCGGGACACCGGCTGCCATTCTTGTGGGGCATGGCCGGGTTCCGCTGTGGGCCGGACTATCCCAACCATCCAGTGGTTGGGGTGAACTGGCGTGACGCTGTGGCGTATGCCACTTGGTGTGGTAAGCGGCTTCCCACTGAAGCGGAGTGGGAATACGCCGCCAGGGGCGGATTGGTGGGCATGAACTATCCCGATGGTGACATGATCGAGCCCGCCGACGCGAACTACACCAAGTCGGACAAGCGTGGTCCAGTCGCGGTGGGCAGCTATTCGCCGAATGGCTACGGGCTGCATGATATGCAGGGAAACGTGGTCGAGTGGGTGTGGGATTGGTACGCCCCTGACTACTACGCGCACAGTCCTGGGGCCAATCCGAGGGGACCCGAGTCGGGAAGGTTTCGCGTGATCCGCGGGGGTGGTTGGCACTCAGGAGCGTACTGCAACAGCGTGTACTACCGAAACGCGCTACCGCCGAACTGGTTGGATTTCAACGTAGGTTTCCGGTGTGTCAAGGATATCGAATCACACGGCGAATCTGGCACAGGGGGAGAAGCACTTGAGGGTGAGGCCTAGCTGGTGTGTGCAGACCAAGGAGGCCGCATAACAAGCGCGTGAGCCGACCTTGCTGTCGAGCCGCGTGTTGAGGCTTCTTTCGCTCCTGCGGCGTTTCGGGTACAGTTTGATCATACTGCGTCAGCCGCACAAGGCGGCTGATCTCGGGGCCGTTGGGCGGCCTTCCCAGGTCAAGAAGAGAGGATTTGAAGAATGGAATGCAAGCTTGAGAACATCACCATCTACTATGAGTTGTTCGGTGACGGCAGACCCATCATCATGTTACACGGTTGGCCTGTGGACCATCGCCACATGGTCAGCGCCATGGAACCTCTCTTCAAGCAGCGCGATGGATGGAAGCGGATTTATCCTGACCTGCCTGGCATGGGCAATACCCCAGGCATGGACTGGGTTACGCATCAGGACCACATGCTTGACATAGCCCTGGAGTTCATCGACAAGATTGCCCCAGGGCAACGTTTTGTGGTAGCAGGCACATCGTATGGTGGCTATCTGGCGCGTGGGGTCGTGTATCGGAGATCAACGTTGATGGATGGATTGCTTCTAAGCGGTCCAGTTATTCGGGCTCTTGAGACGCAGCGGACCTTACCCCCGCATGTTACGTTGGCAGAAGACCCGGCGCTTATCTCGGAACTAGAGCCCGACGAAGAGGAGTTATTTATGGAGTTGGCTGTCGTTCAAAGTAGAGAGCTGCTTGAGGCGATGAGAGCTGACATCTTGCCAGCGTTCCAGGTTGCTGATCACAAGTTCCTATCCAAGTTGAGGGAGAACTATGCGTTTTCATTCGATGTGGATGCGCTACCAGAGCCATTCTCTGGACCGACCCTTATTCTGATGGGTAGGCAGGATTCAAGTTGCGGATATCGTGATGCCTGGGACATTTTGGAGAAGTATCCGAGGGGGACATTCGTCGTGCTAGATCGGGCAGGGCATGCGATAGGCGTGGAGCAGAAGGGTCTGGTCAATGCATTGGTGAGTGAGTGGCTTGATAGAGTAGAGGAGTATGCTGGAGCTGTGAAGTAAGCCTTGGGCTGCCCAACCCTGCGATCAAGCGGCTGCGGAAGCTCCCTCCCTCTCGAAGAACAGGTCCCCGCCGTCGGCCATCATGTTCAGCACCAGTTGGTCGCCCTCCAGGACGTAGGTGCGAACCCACCCCAGCATCTCCAGATACTCGTCGTACAGGGAGCCCGCTTCGCACTCAGCCAACGTCGTCGGCCCCAACTCCAGTGTGAGACCTCCCGCGGCATCCAAAGTATAGGTGCCGCTAGCACTGTTACAGTCGGCCTGGATGCGCACCATGCCGTCCGGCAGCAACTCCAGAGTATACTTCTCAGGGTCGTCGACGATGATCGTGGTGTCATCCCCACCCAGGAACTTCACCCACCTCCAAACCACGCCGACCATGTCCGAACCAGCGGCTGCGGAAGCTCCCTCCCTCTCGAAGAACAGGTCCCCGCCGTCGGCCATCATGTTCAGCACCAGTTGGTCGCCCTCCAGGACGTAGGTGCGGACCCACCCCAGCATCTCCAGATACTCGTCGTACAGGGAGCCCGGTT
>JAUWLF010000168.1 GCA_030613785.1 Chloroflexota bacterium
TGACCGACTTCGCCATGGCCCTGGAGTTCAGCGGTCTGGACGTGGACCTGATCCCCTATGGGGAGACATGGTCAGCCCAGGATCTGGCTGGAGCAAGGGTAGTTTTCGCCCTGCCGACGATAGACTACCCCTCCCGAGAGGCCGGCAGCGATACCTGGTACGATGTGGCCTGGACGGACGATGAGGTAGGGATACTCAAGGAGTACGTGGAAAACGGGGGGTTGCTGGTCGTCGCCAACAGTAGATACCGGCTGAAGTACGGCTATCCTGTCCTTGAGGAGAACGAGGACTGGGCCGACATGAATGCCCTGGCAGAGGTCTTCGGAGTGACCTTCCAGGACGCGACCACCTGGGGCCAACTGGCGACGCCGAGCGATCACCCGCTGGTTCAGGACCTGGAGGTCATCGTCCTGGCCGAGTCCAACGGCGTGCCCTTCACCTATCAGAGGGGGGAAACCCTGGCCCAGGCACACGGAGAAGCGATCATGGCTTTGGTGCCCTACGGTGATCAGGGAGGCGAGGTGCTGATCATCGGCGACTTGGGCATCCTCAGGGCAGAGTGGGGCGAGGCAGCCCCCCGGAATCTTGAGTTGTGGCTCAATCTCGCCCAATACGCCGTCGATCGCTAGAACTCGCCAGATGCGACAGGCCACCGTGTGAAACACGCTTCTCGGTTTCCACCTCGTGTGGGCCCTGTCACTGTGCGAAACCTACCGCGTCAGGATGGGTCTGGATGCTGGCAACTTCCCGGAGTGGATGGACTTGATCGCGTGACATAGCGGCAGTGCGGCCCCGTCGTTGGAAGTGTCGTCCGGTTGCGCCTTTTTGTCAAGGAGTTGTTAAGCGCCGGTGGGCGCAGCGTCCGCCGGTTGAGGGAGGCGACGCGAGGCAAACCTTAAAACTCTCATCAGACTCTTGACATGGGGCACAATCTGGTATATACTGAGTGCAGAATTCCTTCACAAGCAACATAGCAGCCTGTTGATGCCTGCGCTCGCGGTCCACACACCGACTCCTCTACGCCTCGCCAGCGCAGATAGCGGGAGGAGCGGACAGATGCAAGAGCGCTGACCGCACGTTCTGAGGGCGTGTGCGGTTGGAGCTTTCCTTTTTCCAATAGGAGTGGAATTCCGGGGGCGATGAACTGGGGGCCGTAGAGTGGTCACTTGGCCCCCACGGAGCCAGTAGTGAAACCGGCCGGAGGTAGGGTCGGTTTCTTTGGTGGTCTGCAAATGAAAGTGGTCTCGGCCAGTGGCAGCCGACCGAGACCATGCACTCGGGGCGCGAGCGGCACCCTTTGTGCACTCTTCTTATAGCACAAGGGCCGGCGGGGCGCAAGCCGGCGAGCCCCGCTGTGGCCTGAAAGGAGGTGAGGTTCGAAACGGAGCAAGATGCTTAGCTCGAGAGTCCACAGGTCCTATAGGTCTGGGAATCCCTATGAAGGAGGGAAGCGATGAAACGCAGAAGCACGGTGTGCGCACTCGTCCTGGTCACAATCACGCTGATCGGCGTTTATGTCCTTTTCGGACAAGCCGCGGTGGCCAGTGGGTGCGACCGCGACTACGTGAGCCAGGATGGGAATGTCTTCACAGTGTCTCCGACCGGGGTGGACGACACGGCTAACATTCAGTGCGCTTTCGATGCAGCTGTGGCCCAAGGCCCAGGGAGCACGGTGCAACTGGAGGCGGGAACCTTCTACCTGAGCCGAGACATAGTAGTGGTTAACTTCGATGGGTCATTCAAGGGAGTGGGCAAGGGCCTAACGATAGTACAGAACCTCGATGATGTCCCGTTCCCACTCCATGGGGACCCCTACCCCTATCACGACTATCCCGGTCTCCTCCTCTTCTATCAAGATGCAGCTGGAGTTCCAAGCACGCTGAAATTCTCAGATATGACGATCCGTGTCAGGGGCATATCAGAGCCTTGGGACTCCCATGGACTACCGCGGTGCGGCATTGTTGCCATCGCAGTTATGGGCAAGGTAACGCAGGTGGAGGATTTCGAAGAATCCTACGTTAACGCATCGTTCGAACGAATGGATGTTGAAGGGGAAGCGGTTGATTTGAACTGTGCCTATGTGAATGTCCATAATGGGATCTCCTTCGGTGGAGAGTTTATTGAGGAAATGGTTGGAGGGATGAAGTGGACCAAGTACCTCAAGCCCCTCGCCGGAACCCTTTCTATTACCGACTGTTCTTTCAAGAACACCTTCTTTGCGATTGCTTCCGGTCAGCTCGTGGATTCCACGGTAAGCGTCGAAAGAAACATCTTCGACAACGCGGGCGCTGCGTTGGCGCTATTCGACGCAAGCAACTCAAATGTGCAGTTCTTGCGCAATGAAGCCACCAACACCCGGGGCTTTGGCGTCTGGATGACACAGGCTATGCAATCAGTGGTAGGATGGGACTTGGGCCCGGTTGGGGAATTGCCAGAGCCCTCATCCCTACTGATACGCCACAACACCATTCACGCCGTTGCTTGGGCTGACGGGGTAGGCATAGAAGACTATGCTCCTCTAGTCGGGGAAGACAAGAGGTTGGATGTGGTCATCTCCAACAACAGGATCATCCTGGACGACACGTGGTGGGGAGGCATTTGGGGATATGGCGCCCAAGATGTGGTCGTGACCAACAACAAGATCACGGGGTCTGGATTCGCAGGGATCTACGCCGGAATATACGGGGAGCCGGTGAGTGGCTGGACGATACTTGGCAACAACGTGCAGAACGTTGACGCCTACGTCGCACCCATGTGGCTCGGGCACGGGACCAGTGGTTGCACCGTGGTCGGTGGGAACAACGAAACGAACGTGTTCGACGAAGGCACAGACAACATCCTTGTGGGTGTAAACAACATGCAGGGCAATCCACCCGGCCCCGAGATCAAAGAAGCTCTGGAGCGGAAGCGGGAGATCATCAAATGGATGCGGTAAGAATCGCGCAGTAACAGTCGTTTCAACTGAGCGCGCTACCCTGACCCGGGGGGAGAGAGAGTTGATTGCCTGACGGGGCGGCACTAGTGGCCGCCCCGTTCTCTTGTGTGAACTGTTCAACGCGGGTGTGAGCTGACCTCTCCGGTGCGGGGGGGCAGCTGTCGGCTGTTGGGGACCTCGGGTAGCTGCCAGGTCTCGTCGGTGATCCGCTGGCAGTAGGTGATGGCCTGCGAGCCCTCGCGGGCGCCCCGCGGTGCGGACCGAGGGGGCCGGATGATCGCGTGGTTATTCATCCGGGAATGTGCCGACCTCGTCAACCCCTAGATACGCCTGGAGGGGTTCTCACCCACCCCATCCTCCGGCTGACCCCTACACAGTACCGTAACATGGGCGTAGCCCCACGGCATGCGGTGCGGCTACGAAGTTCCCTTCGCTCCACAGGACAGATGCCACACCTTGCCGACTGCCAAACAGGCTAGAGGGGGTAATCGAAGAGGCCCATCCCCTCGCCATGGGGCGAGATTCCCAGCAACGTCCGGCCCTCCAAAGACGCCCGGGATTGCCCGAAGGCTCGTCCCGGGATTCGCAACAAGACCCCAAGGTCTGAGAAGCCTTCTTCATGGACCTTCCCCTCCGAAGACTTGCGTGTCTTGCCCCGGGGTGGTATAACTGTCTGGCAATCAGAGTGCGTTCAACCTCAACCGTGACACATATCAAGCAGGGGTCGTTGTGCTCGATTCTCAAGGCATGATCTTTACCCTCTACGGGGACTACATACGATATCGTGGGGGCGAGATCTGGACTGGAAGCCTGATCAAGC
>JAUWLF010000004.1 GCA_030613785.1 Chloroflexota bacterium
CAATGCCATCAACCAACTCTATGAGAAGATGTGGCTCTACTACAACTTCTTTCAGCCCGTCATGCGCCTCAGCGAGAAAATCACACAACCGTCCCTCTCTGCCCAAGGCCAACCTTCACGCATCAAACGACGCTTCGACCAAGCCCGAACCCCCTTCGACCGCCTATGTGAAACCGATGCCATCGCGGAAGAAGAGAAAGAACAACTTCGTACTCTTCGCGACCAGGTCAACCCTCGACAGCTCCGGCAAGAGATCCACCAACTCCTCGATCACATCTTCGACTTGCCCGGCGCTGTCCCAGGGAAGACGGAGGACGTCTACGAGACCTTATTTGCACCTACTGAGAGCCAGAAAGGAGAGGGCGCCATGGTAACATTATCATTTGAAAGAATAGCTTCCCTTCGGTAACATTCTTATTTGACTGGACACGGTGTTTGCCAAGGTGCATCGATTGTGATATAATGTCGTGTAGTCTAGAAGAACTGAGGACAATAACGGTTACGATGAGGTAGCCTAGGGAGGATAGAGATGGCGCTTACGAAGACCGAGAAGGACGCCATCATCGAGGAATACCATATTCACGATGGGGATACCGGTTCGCCGGAAGTGCAGATAGCACTCCTGACCAACAGAATCGATCAGTTGGTGGAGCATCTCAAGGCTCACAAGCACGATGAGCATTCGCGCCTGGGGCTCATCAAGCTGGTTGGTCAGCGCAGGCGGCATCTGAATTATCTCAATGAGACAGGTCCCGACCGGTACAGAGACATCGTGACTCGATTGGGCCTGCGCAAGTAGTAGAGCTCTTTCGGCGAAGGGGGTGATAAGGTTCGATCCATCCTGTTGTATGAAGGCCAACCTTGAGGCCACAGGGTGGGTGGAGAGCACGCTGATCTGAGAAATCTAGGCCGGGTTGGGAGGCCAAGAATTGGAGAGTGTACCTCACCTTGTTGGCCAGGCATCCGTCAGGCACAGGGTAGCGGTGCCTGGGTGGGATACAGTTTCCAGTCCTTGACCTCCAAGCCCGGTTCAATTTGGAGGTAAAGGTATGAGTACGACTTACAATTCAACTATCGGAGACCACTCCATCATCATAGAGGCGGGTAAGCTCGCCGGCCAGGCTGGGGGCGCGGTTACTGTACGTTGCGGTGACACCGTGGTCCTTGTCACAGCCACAGCATCTAGGGAGCCTCGAGAGACAGTTTCCTTCCTGCCGCTGACGGTGGACTATGAAGAGCGCCTCTATGCCGCTGGGAAGATACCCGGCGGCTTTTTCAAGCGCGAGGGCCGTCCTACCGAACGGGCGATTCTTCTGTGTAGGATGACCGACAGGTCTCTCCGTCCTCTGTTTGCTCGGGGGCTTCGCAATGACGTCCAAGTCATCGTCACCGCCCTCTCCGCAGACCAAGAGAACTACTTGGATATCCTGTCCCTGATAGGGGCGTCGGCCGCCCTTTCCATCTCCGACATCCCTTTTCATGGCCCGATAGGGGCGGTGCGAGTAGGCCTCATCGATGGGCGCCTCGTGTTCAATCCTACGGCCTCTGAGATGGAGCACAGTCTTCTGGATCTGCGCATGGCCGGGACCTCTGAGGGAGTGGTTATGGTGGAGGCCGGCGCTAAGGAGATCACGGAAGACATGATCGTGGAAGCTATCACACTGGGCCACAAAGCCATGCAGGAAGTGATCCAGGTTCAGGGGAGAATGAAGGAGGAGATTGGCAAGCCTGAGGGGACCTTCACGTACTCTATGGTCCAGGATGAGGTGGTGGAAGCTGTTCATGCCTGGGGAAGTGGCAAGGTGTGGGCGGCTCTCGCCGGTGTCAACGGCAAGAAAGATCTGAGCAAGGGGCTCGATGCCCTCCGGTCGGACTTGGCGGAGAAGTTCGGGGATGCATATCCCCAGGAACAGTTGGAGGCTGCCTTCGACCAACTGATGAAGGACGAGGTCCGTCAGGGTGTGCTGAGAGAGAATCGTCGCCTTGATGGCCGAGACGTGACCACGGTGCGACCCATAAACTGCGAGGTGGGGTTGTTGCCTCGAGCGCACGGGTCAGGCCTTTTCAGTCGCGGAGAGACTCAGGTTTTGACAATCGCTACATTGGGAACGGTTAGTGACGAGCAGCGCTTGGATGGCCTCGGCACAGAGGAGTCCAAGCGCTTCATGCATCATTACAACTTCCCGCCTTACAGCACCGGTGAGACTTGGTTCCTCAGATCTCCGAAGCGTCGTGAGATTGGCCATGGAGCCTTGGCTGAGACAGCTCTTTTGCCACTCATTCCTGAGCCAGACGAGTTTCCATATACCATCCGTCTGGTGTCTGAGGTCCTGTCTTCCAACGGCTCTACCTCCATGGCCAGCGTGTGTGCTACCTCCCTGGCGCTGATGGATGCCGGTGTGCCCATCAGGGAGCCCATTGCGGGCATGGCGATGGGACTGATCAGAGAGGATGATCGGTACGTGATCCTCACAGACATCATGGGTGTGGAAGACGCGTTGGGGGATATGGACTTTAAGGTGGCGGGGACGAGGCAGGGCATAACAGCGCTTCAGATGGACATCAAGGTCTCGAACATCGGTTCTGACCTTCTGACAGAAGCACTGGCCCAGGCTAGAGAAGGTCGCCTTGTCGCGCTGGACAGGATGGACGAGACGATCCCCCAGGCACGGGACGATCTGTCCCCCTATGCGCCGCGAATCTCCCTTATCAAGATCGATCCCGAGAAGATCGGGCTGGTGATAGGTCCGGGAGGCAAGACCATTCGGAAGATCATCGAGGAGACGGGGGTCAAGATCGACGTAGAGGATGATGGTACTGTCTTCATCGCCTCAACGGATGCCGAGGGTAGCGAGAAGGCCATAGAAATGGTCCGGGCATTGACGGAAGACCCGGAGATCGGCAAGATCTATACCGGCACCGTGAAACGAGTGACGGATTTTGGCGCCTTTGTCGAGATACTGCCCGGAAGAGATGGCTTGGTGCACATTTCTCAACTCGCCGACTATCACGTACCCAGCGTAGGGGACGTGGTACGTGTGGGCGACGAGGTAATGGTCATGGTCATTGATATCGACGCGGAGAACAAGATCAGACTTTCCCGACGGGCGGTCTTGGAGGGCTGGAGCCCCGAGAAGGCAAGGGAGATGGACAGAAAGCCGGGTCAGAGGAGAAGACCTGAGTCATCGAGAGACGGGGGGCGGTCTTCTCGAAGGGGTAGATAAGCAGATAGGCAAGGTGCATCACTGCGTGATGATACCTAGGGTGTTGAGAGATGGAAGACGCCATTAGGACACATCTGGCGATTGATGGCGTCTTTTGCTGTCTGTGGAGGAGTTGGTGAGCGAGATCAAGGAGTATGCTCTGGAGGCGGATGCCGTTGTAGAGCGTTGGAGAACCGATCCAGAGCTAGGCCTCGCTGATGATGTGGCCGAACAGAGGCTGAGGGAGTTCGGTCCGAACCGTCTAGAGGAGGAAGGACGGGTATCTCCCTGGCGTCAGTTCGCCGGCCAGTTCACAGGGTTCATCATCTTGGTGTTGATTGGTGCCGCTGTCGTTTCCGGACTTCTTCAAGAGTGGATAGATGCCATAGCCATCCTGGTCATCGTCCTGTTGAACGCGATTCTGGGCTTTGTGCAGGAGTACCGGGCTGAGCGAGCCTTGGAGGCTCTGAAGAAGATGGCGGCTCCATTAGCCAGGGTGGTTCGCGGTGGCGAGGTAAAGAGCATTCCGGCCGAGGAGGTTGTTCCTGGCGATATCCTTGCCTTGGAGATGGGTGATCTGGTGCCTGCCGACGCCAGGTTGCTGGTAGACAACCTTCTCAAGGTGGATGAGGCATCGCTGACGGGGGAATCCGTCCCGGCCAAGAAATCAGCCAGATTTGCGGCCGATGAGAATGCACCGCTGGCGGATCGTCGTAACATGGTTTACTTCGGAACGGTCATCACCTACGGAAATGCCAAGGGCGTGGTCACAGACACGGGGATGGGAACGGAACTGGGAAGGATCGCCCACCTGGTGCAGACGATGGGCCGGGAAATCACCCCTCTACAGAGGCAGTTGGACAGGGTTGGCCGGTTGCTGGTCTATGGGTGTCTGCTGATCGTTGCCATTGTCTTCGCACTGGGTCTGTGGCGTGGGGTCCCCTTGGTGGAGATGTTTCTCACCGCTGTGACCCTGGCGGTGGCAGCCATCCCAGAAGGGCTTCCAGCCGTGGTCACCATCGCACTTGCCCTGGGGGTTAGACGCATGGTTCAGCGCAACGCGCTGATCAGAAAGCTTCCCTCAGTGGAGACTCTGGGCTCCGCCACCGTCATCTGCACCGACAAGACAGGCACTCTCACACAGAGTGAGATGACGGTGCGCAAGATTGGGTTCCTGGACAGGGTCATTGATGTCACTGGTGGCGGATACGAGCCCGAGGGGGATTTCCAGCTCGATGGCCGGTCCGTTGGCCACGAGGATCGTGACTTGCAGGTGGCACTGAAAATCGGTGTCTTGTGCAATAACGCGAATCTCAAGCAGAAGGGGAACGGAGATGCCAGTTGGCACATCATCGGCGATCCGACGGAGGGAGCTCTTCTCACATTGGCGGCCAAAGCTGGTCTATGGCGGGCTGATCTGGAGAAGGTCTACACCTTGCTGGCGGAGCTCCCTTTCGATTCCAATCGCAAGCTGATGACTGCCATCTGGAGAAAGCCCGCAGGAGGGGTGATCGCTTGTGTGAAGGGGGCCCCGGACGTTATTCTGGGCCTTTGCACCCATGTGCAGGACGACGGAGAGGTGAGGCAGATAACCGCTGATGAGAAGGAAGAACTCCTGGAGCTGAACAACCGGTTTGCCAACGAAGCGATGCGCCTCTTGGCCGTGGCGCACCGGGATCTGGACGAGGATGGCAAAGAGCCGGCGATCGACAGAGTGGAGCATGACCTGGTCTTCGCAGGTCTGATGGCCATGAAGGATCCGCCAAGACCGGAGGCCAGGGAGGCGATTGCCACGGCCAGGCGAGCAGGCCTGGAGGTGGTGATGATCACGGGGGATCACAAAAGCACGGCGGTGGCGATCGGTAATGATCTCAAGCTTCTCCGCGAGGGAGACCTCGCTCTTAGGGGACCGGAGTTGGATCAGATCGACGATGAGCGACTGTCGGAGATCGTGGAGAGGGTAAGGGTCTACGCGCGTGTGTCGCCGGAGCACAAACTGCGAATCGTCCAGGCGTGGAAAAGTAGAGGGCACATTGTAGCGATGACTGGTGATGGGGTGAACGATGCGCCGGCCTTGAAGGAAGCCGATATCGGCATCGCTATGGGTATCACGGGCACAGATGTGAGCAAGGAGGCGTCCGACATGATCCTCACGGACGACAACTTCGTTTCCATTGTGGCCGCCGTCGAAGAAGGGCGCGCGATCTTCGACAACATTCGTCGCTTCATCCATTTCCTTCTTTCATGTAACATAGGGGAAGTACTTGCCATGTTCCTGGCTGCCTTGCTTGGGATGCCTCTTCCTCTATTGCCCATTCAGATTTTGTGGGTAAACCTGGCCACCGATAGCCTACCCGCTTTGGCTTTGGGTGTGGAGCCAGCCGAGCCGGGGGTCATGGAACGGCCTCCTCGACCGTCAACGGAGGGCATCATCACCAGGAGCATGGCCCGCATGATGGCCGTTCAAGGCTTGATCATCGGCCTGCTAACCTTGGCAGCGTTCGTGCTCGAATACTATGTTCTCGGCGGAGGAGTGGAGAGGGCTCGGGTAATGGCCTTCTCCACGACCATTCTTGCACAGAACGTCCACGCTTTCAATGTCCGCAGTAACAGATACTCTGTTTTTGAGTTGGGTCTTTTCTCCAACCCGTGGCTGGTGGCGGCTTTCGGTGTTGTAGTTCTCAGTGAGTTAGTGATCATCTATGTGCCCTTTTTCCAGCCCATCTTCAAGACGATGCCTCTAACCCTGTTCGATTGGGGCATTGTGGTGAGTCTGGGTCTGATGCCGCTGGTGATCGTAGAGCTGATCAAATTGGCAAATAGGCTACTTGGGCGAAGGTAGTCACCATCAGTGCCTTGGGGAGGGAACGATGTCCAAGCCCTGGAGCGACACGACCAAGCGTTGGGTAGTTCTCGCCGTCATCGTGGCGGGGGCTGTACTCCTGTTCAGGGTTCGTAGTCTACTTCCTCCTGTGATTCTTGCTTTTCTCCTGGCCTATCTCCTCAACCCCTTGGTGGAAGCTCTGATGCGACTCCGCCTCTCCCGCACCAAGGCCACCGTCCTCACGTATCTGATCCTACTGATCGTCGCGGTGGTTGGGGCCTCGATTTTGGTGCCCATGGTGGTGCAACAGGTCTCGTCCATCAACGTGGACCTGCTGGCCATCTACGAAAGTGCGCTGGAGTTCATGTCCGACCACCAGACGATCACCTTTCGTGAGTATACGGTGGAGTTGTCCGACGTCTTCGACAGGTTGGAGGACAGCCTGATACAACTGGTCACGGGCTTTGCGTCGCGGTCGGCCAAGGAGTTGGTTGATATAGCATTTGGGGTCGCGGCCGGATTCGCGTCCACTCTCGTGTGGTTGATCTTCATCCTCATCGTCTCCTTCTGGGTAGCGAGGGATGCCGATTTGATTAGCAGAGTCCTGGAAGGGCTGATGCCGATTGACTATCAGGACGAGTTCGTGAATCTACGGGCTAAGGTGGGCACTATCTGGGACTCTTTCTTCCGAGGGTTGCTTCTCCTGTCCTTGACGGTGGGCGTGATCACAACGGTCTCCATGTGGCTCGCAGGAGTGAAGAACGCGTTGTTGCTGGGCATGCTGGCTGGCGTCTTGGAGGTGGTCCCCACTATTGGTCCCATCATCGCCTGCATTCCGGCCGTCGCTGTGGCTTTCTTCCAAGGTTCAACTCATCTACCTATCCCCAACGGATGGTTCGCTCTCTTGGTCTTGGGTTTGTACGTGCTGATACAGCAGGTGGAGAACAACTTCTTGGCGCCGCGGATTATCGGCAGCAGCGTCAAGATCCATCCTCTGGTCGCGTTGGTGGGAGCCATCGCCGGGTACAGCGTGGCAGGCATCCTGGGTGCCTTCTTGGCAGCACCTCTGATAGGTAGTTCTCGAATTCTGGGAGAATACATCTACCGCAAGCTCGTGCAGGTGGAGCCGGCGCCGGAGGAGCCTGAAACGCCGGACGCGTCTGGTGAAGGGAGAGAACCTGGAGCCCAGAGCGACGTTACGACAGAGCATGATGGGCAGTCTTCCTGATGCCCCGGCCTTCCTTGAGGCCAAAGCCAGGGTTGAGGCCATCTTCTTCGATCTCGATGGGACTCTGATCGACACCGATGACGCCCTGCTGGAAGCGGTGGCCAAGAGACTGGAGCGGCTGCGCGGTCTGTTCCCTGAAAGGGATCCAAGGCCTCTTCTCCGCCGTGCTATGCTCGCCGCCGAGGGCCCTGTTAACCGCCTTATGACTCTTCTCGATATGGTTGGATTGGATGACAATCTCTTTTCCATCGGTGATCGTTTGCGCCGCGTGAGGGGCATGCAGGTGCGGGGAGAGTTCGCGGCTGTCGAGGGCATCGTCGAGATGCTACATGCTTTGCACGATACCTATCGGCTGGGGGTCATAACCACTCGCTCTCGACAGGATGCTTTGGCTTTCCTTCGACAGTTCGAGTTGGAGGAGTACTTTCAGGTGGTCGTCGCGCGCGAGGATACCTGGCGGCTGAAGCCCCATCCAGAGCCGATCCACTCTGCTGCTGGCTCTGTTGGCCTGTCATCCGCACAGTGCGCCATGGTGGGAGACACTGCTGTGGACATCGTCTCTGCCAAGGCGGCAGGAAGCTATGCAATAGGGGTGTTGTGCGGTTTCGGGGACGTGGAGGATCTCACCTCAGCGGGGGCTGACCTGATACTGGAGGGGACCGCACAGCTCAGAGCGTGGTTCTAGAATCCCACAAAAGCCTCAGATCACGATTTCTTGTCCTGCTTCTGCTTTCTCCCCTGATGGCTCGATGCGATGTAGTTTGTCCAGGCTCTCGACGCGATCAACGAATAGTTTGCCGTTGAGGTGGTCAATCTCATGTTGTAGCACCCTTGCCATCAGGCCTTTTCCCCGTAGTCGTATCCGTTTCCCTCGTCGGTCCTGTGCCTTGATGACGACTCTGGCCGCTCGCTTGACTTCACCCACATAGGCGGGCAGGGACAGGCACCCCTCCTCGCTTTCCTGCTCACCCCAACTCTTGACAATCTCAGGGTTGCAGATGACTATCAATCTGCCGCGATGGTGGTCTTCGTTCTCCTCTTCTTCCTCGCTCTGGGGGAGATGGATCACAGCGACCCTCAAGGCCACGCCGAGCTGAGGTGCCGCGAGCCCGATCCCCGGGGCGGCATGCATGGTTTCCACCAAGTCGTCTATCAACCCTTGCAGGGGGGGGCCGAAGTCACGCACCTTTTTCGCCTTCTGTCTCAATACTGGGTCACTGCTTTGCGAGAGAGGCCTGATGGCCATTGGTCTTCCTCCGTCTGTCTCAGCCCTGTTTGGGAAGGCCGATATCGTCTTCGATTCTAGCGTCTGCGTTTGACGGTGTCAAACGCTTTGCATCACGGCTGCAAGAGGCAGGCTCGGCTATGGCGACTCCAGATGCAGCAAAGCTACGGCTTCTATGTGGCAGGTTTGGGGAAACATGTCTAGAGGTTGGATCTCTACCAGCTCGTAACCGCCCTGGACGAGTCTTCCCAGATCACGGGCCAGCGTGGCTGGGTCACAAGACACATAGACCACCTTTCTGGGAGCCAGGTTCAATAGTGCCGCTAGCGCTTTCTCATGGCATCCCTGGCGAGGGGGATCGAGGATGACCGCGTCCGCTTGCTGGTCCAGGCTGGGTAGTATCTCCTCCGTACGGCCCTGAATGTATTGCACGTTCTCCAGGTCCTGCGAGTTGAACCGGGCGTCAGCAATGGCGGCTTCGCTTTCGTCTATTCCGACGACGGTGCTCACCGCATCTGCCAAACTCAACCCGAGGACACCTACGCCGCAGTAGACGTCCAGTAGCGCCTCATTCCCCTGAGGGCTCAGATACTGCTGCACGGTCTTCACCAGGTGCTCAAGCTGGGCGGTGTTGACTTGGAAGAAACTGGTGCTAGAAATCCGAAAGCACCGGCCAGCGGCGTTCTCGGTGATGTAGTTGTGGCCCACGTAGGTGACCGGCGTTCCGTCCTCCAGCAGGAGGACGCAGGAGACGGGCACGTCCGCCTCGAGCGCTGGTGCGGTCTCCCCGACAGTCTCCAGAATCAGGAGCTGTTCACCTGTGGTTACACCGGCACGTATTGATACTCCTTTCAGTTCGGGGAAGTCTATCTCCAGAGCGGAGAAGACCTCGGTCAGAAGGGGATGCATGACATGGCACTCTCGTATGGGCACCACGCGGTGTTCCCTCGGTGCCAGGAAGCCAAGTTGTCCGCCGTGGTCGAGGTGTAGTTGCACACGGTTGCGGTAGTTCCAGGGGTCCCTCATGCGAAGAGTCGGTCTCACAAGCACATCAGCCAGGTGGCCGACACGTTTCAACTGGGACCGCAGTATCTCCTCGCGAAAGTGCAGCTGAGTCCCATGCGCGATGTGCTGCCAGTCGCAGCCTCCGCAGGTGCCAAAGTGGGGGCAACGGGGCTCAACCCGCTGTGGTGATGCGGTCACCACTTCCTTCAGGCGGGCGCGACCGTACCTGGGCTTCTCCTCGACGAGCTCAACGAGGAGCTCCTCCCCGGGGAGAGCGTAGGGCACGAAGAGCACCTTGCCCTCGTAGCGAGCAACTGCGTCACCACCGTGAGCGATGTCCGTTGTCTTGACTTCTATGGTGCTCACTCTCTCGCGGAAATTGATGCGGATCCTACGGGCATGGTGTAATGGGCGCTTCGACTGCTGAGAGAGAAGAGGTTCACTTTCCGTACTCCCTCACGAGTTCTTCCATTCGCCCCAGAGCCTCTTCGATGTCTACTAGAGAGGTGGCGTAGGAACAGCGCACGAAACCCTCTCCGCTATCACCGAAGGCACTCCCGGGCACCACGGCCACCTTCTTCTCCAAAAGGAGCTTCTCAGAGAACACCTCGGAGCTTAGCGACGTATTCTGAATAGAAGGAAACGCGTAGAAGGCGCCATGAGGTTCAAAGCAGGGCATGCCAATGGTATTCAAGCCCTGCACTATAACGCGGCGTCGCTGGTCGTATTCGTGCAGCATTTCCCGCAGTGCATCTTCGCCATCGCGAAGAGCTTCAATGCCTGCTACCTGTGCAGGGGTTGGAGCGCACATGATGATGTACTGGTGTACCTTGAGCATACCTGAAAGGATCTCAGCAGGAGCGGCCGCATAGCCCAAGCGCCATCCCGTCATCGCGTAGCTTTTAGAGAAGCCTCCTAACAGAATCGTTCTGTCCCTCATGTTGGGCAGGGAGGAGAAGCAGACGTGTTCCACCTCGTAGACGAGGCGATCATAGATCTCGTCCGACAGGACGAGAATGTCGTTCTTCTCTGCGAGGGACGCGATTTCCATCAGCCGGTCCCGGCCCATCACAGCGCCAGTGGGGTTGTTCGGATACCCTATCAACATGGCCTTGGTCCGCGGTGTGATCACCCGCTCGATTTGGGCCGCCGTCACCTGGAACCCATTCTCCACCGTGGCTTCCACCACTATAGGAGTACCGCCGGCGAAGATGATGCCAGGTTTGTAGGAAACGAAGCATGGCTCAGGGACTATCACCTCGTCACCAGGCTCCACGACCGTGAGCAGGGCGATGTGCAAGGCCTCTGAAACACCTACCGTCATCAACAGCTCTTGTACCGGATCGTACCGCACGCCGTACAGTCGGGCCAGGTGACTTGCCAATTCCTCTCTTAGTTCGAGCATTCCTGCATTGGAGGTGTAACTCGTTTCTCCTCTTTCCAGCGAAGAGATCCCTGCGTGGCAGATTTGCTGGGGGGTAGCAAAATCGGGTTCCCCTATTCCAAGGGAGATGACGTCCTCCATGGTGGCCAGGACGTCGAAGAACTTCCTGATTCCAGAGGGGGGGACAGAACGTACTCTTTGCGTAATGACCTCTTTCACGTTTTTCCTCACTTCCTACAACTCCCGCACTTCTCCACATAGACGCCTTATGTCCCACTCACCACTATCTGCGCGATAGGCCAACTCGAATCGCTCATCTCCCTGAGTTCGAACGTGGAAATGGAGACCCGAGGGACTACGCCACGTCTTCTCGACAACTTCCACCACGAACCGTTCGCCGCCCAAGTCAAAGGAAAGGGGTCGTTCGGCATATCTGCTTCCTGAATAACAGTGCACGTATGCAGTCTCATCCATTTCCTATCCCAGATCTATCCGGCAGTCGTCGCCTATGCCCACCTTTGTGAAGTTGCCTCTCATCAGGCTGTGGCTGCCGACAAGGGATTCGCGAAGCATCGTGTGCCGTAGGTGTGCTCCTTGATCTACGATCGAGTCACTGATTATGGAGTTCTCTATCACCACCCCCTCAGCGATAGACACATAGGGGCCGATCACTGAGTTGGTGATCGAGGCGGAGGAGGCGACATACACTGGTGGGATGATCACGGAGTTGTGTGCCTCAGGTTCCTGACCACCGCTCTTCTCCAGCAAATAGCGATTGGTGGCCAATAGGGTTTCCGGCTTGCCGCAGTCCTCCCAGACTTCGACGGTACCGGTTTCCAGTTTGGCTCCCCGGTCCACCATCTGCTGAAGAGCGTCGGCCAGGTAATACTCGCCCTTGGTCTTGATGTCGCCTTTGAGAACTGCCTCTATACATTCCAGCAGGAAAGCTGAGTCCTTGATATAATACATGCCCACGAGAGCGAGGTTGGAGATCGGTTCATCTGGTTTCTCCACGAAGCCGGTGATGAAGGCGTCCTGGAGTGTGACCACGCCAAAGCGTCGGGGATCCTCCACCTCTTTGACGAAGATCACTCCGTCGGACGATATTCGTTTGAGGAAGCCAAGGTCGGCCTCGAAGATGGTGTCTACGAAAACGATGAATACTGCTCCCACAAGATGCTCTCGCGCCAGGAACAGAGCGTGGGCTTGGCCTTTCAACTCCTTCTGCTCGACATAACTGGCGACGAAATCGTAGTTCGCGTCGACATGGTCCCTTATCTGCTCCCCAAGATGCCCGATGATGAAAACGACTTCCTGGAAATCCAAGTCCGTCAGCCTGTCCAGGATGTGGTCCAGAACCGTCTTGCCTGCTACCCAGAGCAGAGGTTTGGGCTTGGTATGAGTCTGGGGCCTGAGCCTGGTGCCCAGCCCGGCCAGGGGGATAATGACTTTCATCACTGGCTTGCCTTTCCTGTCTTCCTGGGTGATAGAGGTCCAGGTCCACGGTGGTCTCTGGTCAGTTCCCGGTTGCAAGCAACTGTTGGTATAGCTCCGTCAGTGAGTCTATGTTGCGATGTAGAGAGTAGCGAGTTGTCACTCTCTGGCGAGCTTTCTCGCCCAGGGAGCGGCGAAGTTCGGGGTGCTCGATGAGAACCCTGAGGGCCAGATTCAGCTGGCTTGCAAGGTGGTCCGGATCTACAACGATGCCCGCTCCGCTCAAGACCTCAGCATCGCAGCCGACGTCAGTGGCGACGGTTGCCATCCCACAAGCCATGCCCTCCAGCAGGGCGATGGACAAGCCCTCCACATTGGATGGCAGCACGAATATGTCGCCCGCTCGCAGAACATGGACGAGTTCATCCTTGTCCCGAACCAGACCGGTGAAGATCACGTTCTCTCTGCCGAAGCGACTTCGCAGAAGGTCGTACTCCAGCCCATTCCCAACAATCACGATCTTATGGGAAGGTGGTAGCTCAAGCCCCAGGAAAGTCTGAAGAAGAGTGCCCACGTTTTTCTCGGGATCGAGGCGACCACAGTAGAGCACAAGGAGTTTGGCCTCCACCTCCTCTCTGTAGGTGGAGGCAGCAGGGCGGAAGACGTCCGTGTCCACGCCATTGGGGATGACGTGGAGCCGTTCATCAGGTACTCCATACGCTGCCAAGATATCCTTTTGCTCCTGGGAGAAGATCACGACCCCATCGTACCTGGCGAGGGCCGTAGACCACACACGATAGAGCAGGCGTGAACCCACACCCCAGAGGCTTGAGCGGCGATCATAGGGAACGTGGAAAGTGGCTACGACGGGGATGCCCAAGCTGTGGCAGAGGTGTGGGAGACTGAAGTCCAGATGGGAGAAGGAGAGAGACACATGCGCTATGTCAACCTCTTCATCCTTCAACGTGCGTTCTATCAACCTCTTTGTGCCCGGCAATGAGATCAAATCATGATCCCACAGGCTGAAGGACCTCAGCTTGGTGCTTCCAGGCTGTAGTTCCGTTCTATCGCGCTTGGGCCCGTGATAGAAAAAGACCACTTGTGCACCACGGGCTTCCAGTCCCTCCCTGAGCTGCTTGGAGTACATTACCAGGCCGTTGCCGCGGTTCCTGGTCCTATGTCCAAACCAGGCGACCTTCATATGACATAGCTTCCGAAGCGAGTTTCTTTTTGAGCCCATAACTGGGAGGGCATTAAGATTATAGCACCGTGCGAACCTGAGAGCAAGGGGTTCTAGGGAGCGCATGGGAAAACGCTTCCCAATGCGGGCGCGGAACGATACGTCTCGTCCTGGCAATCCATTCCCGCGCGAGGTTGCCGCAACCTCACGAGACCACCGATGAGCCTGAGTTTCTCGCTCGAGCAGTCAAGCCCCAGGGGAGATCGCCGCATACTTCACCGTAGCTTGAATCACTGAAGCGGTGATTGGACTGAGACCTACTGAACGAGAGGCTCTTCTCAGTGTGCCCATCGACGTGGGGCCTCAGCGCTTCAGCGTTCCCACTGAATGGCTGTCTTGCCACCGGCACTGAGGTGGCCTGATGCCGCATTGACAGAGTGGTTTGGGTTGGTCGTCGTGCTGGGTGAGGTGAAGAAGAGGATCTTCTCGTGTCCTGGGCCAGATGCCGTATCCTCCAACGAATTGTGTGTGGGGCAAATTGGCAGCGTGGCCTGCGTTTTCAGGGTGCCATCTTGGATATTCTCTACCGTGGCTCCAAGCGCGCAGTTGAGGCCTTTCGGTATCCTTGGCGCCTAATGGTCGCAGGGAATCTGCCACAAGGTGTGGCACCTATTGCCCGAGGCGAGGTGCACTCGGCAGTCGAAGGGCGTGCTGTGCAGCTAGGGCAACGTCGCTGTTTGGCCTATGGCCCGAAGGTCCATTGGGCCGGGAGAGAAGCTGATGATCACCTGTTGCTGGTGCCGCGAAGGTCCCCACTTGCTTCATGATGTAGCGGGTTCCTTTCGACACCTTCCTTTGGAGAGTTGTTCGCTGCTATCGATGAATGATACGCTCACCATTGCCGACCCCCGGTTCCGGGCCGGTGGTGGCCTAACCTAGACTGCTTTTCGTTCTGACACAACTCCTTCAACTCGGTAGACACGAATCGCGCGCCATTCGAACCTCTGTCAGCCTCGTGCTTAGGCTCAGACCAGATTATGACCTCACTAGGACCTGGTTTTGACCTCACGCTGGTATGATGGTGATGGTAACCGTGAAGTGGAGCTGTGTGACTCGACTGATCAACTTCGTAGGTACGTCAAGGAGGGACCCAAGGGGCTCTTGCAGGAGCGATGGCCCGTGTCAGGAAGCCCTGCGCGTCTATTCTTGTGCTGACACTGGCTTGCTCTGTGCCAGGGGCAGCATTGGTGAATCGACACAGATTCCGGGATGTGCTGTTCTGCGTTGTCCAAACCTTGACGGTGATCAGTGACTGTGCTATAATATTGTGTGGTTTGGCGGAGTGTGAAGTAACAATATGAAGGAGGTAGTATCTAATGGATTTCACGATGTCAGATGAGCACCTGCTCTGGAAGCAGACGGTGAGGGAGTTCTCTGAGCAAGAGCTAGAGCCCATCGCCAGGCGGATAGACGAGGAATGGCACCGAATACCCGATGAGCTCATTGACAAGATGGCCGATCTGGGTATTTTTGGTATCACCATTCCTGAGGAGTATGGTGGCTGCGCTGTACCGGGCGAGGAGATGCAGTATGCGGTGACCACGATTCATGAACTGGCCCGCGGAGAGTTGAGTATGTCCCTTCCAGTGTATACCTTGCTGTGCATCGGCTGGTCCATGATCCTGGTCCAGTATGCCACCGAGGAGGCCAAGGAGGAGTTACTGCCCAAGGTTGCTTCCGGCGAGTGGTTCATGGGGATAAACACCACTGAACCAGGGGGAGGCTCGGACCTGGCTGCCATAAAGACAGTTGCCACCAAGGACACCGGCGACAGTTGGATTGTGAACGGCGAGAAGGCCTACATCAGCGGCGTGAGGGAGGCAACGGAGAGAGGCGGCGGTCATGCCACCCTCTTCTTGACCCAGCCCGAGCTGGGGTACAAGGGAGCCACCTTCGCTTATTTCCCAGCCCAGGCACCAGGCACGAGCTATACCACGTATAGCGATATGGGCCGCATGGGTCTCTCCACGGGAGGGTTCATCTACAAAGATGTCGAAATCCCCAAGAAGTACATTCTGGGTGAGGAGAACAGGGGTTTCTACGTCAACATGGAGGGCTTCAACGTAGCTCGCGCGGTAGTGGCGGCAGCGTGCCTGGGAGGCGCGGAGAAATGCCTGGACATCAGCCGCGACTACACCAAGCAGAGGATTCTCTTCGGTAGGCCGTTGCTCAACTTCGAGGCCATCTCCTTCGAGATGGTAGACGACAAGGCCGAACTCGAACAGTTGAAGCTGATGCTGATGAAGGGCGCCTGGCTGATTGATGAGTACTACAAGGATAAGTCCAAGGTTGATTTCCGTGAGATCAACCGCACCATCGCCATGTGCAAGTGTTATGCTCCGGAGATGGGTGTGCGTGTCGCCAGGAACGCCATGATGTACCACGGTGGCTTGGGCTACACCAAGGACACGCCGCTGGAGATGTCCATGAGGGGCACCATGTCGTATCTGGTGGGCGCTGAGGGCGGCTATCACGTGATGAAGATCATCATGGGCCGTGACTGGTTCGGCGACGAGGCTGTTCCGTTCCGTGGCACCCAGACGGCACATTAGGCTCCTGGAACTGTCCGTCAGTACAGCGAGCAGGCTGTACTTGCTAGCGTAAGATGCCAGGGGGGACATTGTCCCCCCTGGGACTCTGTTTGTATCACCCGACACAAATCGACGCCGGGCCACTTCTCAGGATTGGCGGATAGCTGTTCTACTCAAGCCAAGAAACGGGTCGTGCCTGTTTCTTGGTGTTGTGTAGGGAGGTTTCTTCATAATGGCCATCTATGAGTTTGAGGGCAGAGTTCCGCGGCTTGGTGACAACGTCTATGTGCACCCCTCGGCTGATATTATTGGATTGGTGACACTGGCCGATGATTGCTACATCGCACCGGGGGCTCGCATCAAGGGCGATTACGGCGAGATCGTTATTGGTAGAGGCACCAGCATTGAAGAGAACTGCGTGATTCATGCACGACCTGATCAGGTGACTCGTATTGGCGATTATGTGACCGTTGGTCACGGTTCGATCATCCATACTGCTACGGTTCACGACTACGCTGTCATCGGGATGGGATCGATCATCAGCGATTGGGCGGTGGTGGGGGAGTGGGCTGCGATTGGTGAAGGGGCTGTTGTCACTCAGAACACGGAAATCCCGCCAGGCAAGGTCGCGGTCGGCTTGCCGGCCAAGGTCGTTGGCGATGTCAAGAAGGAATGGAAAGAGCTGTGGGGTAGCTATAAGCATGTCTATGTGGACCTGGCCCGTCGCTATCCGACAGGGTTGAAAGAGGTAGGATGAGGTGAGTGCTGAGGATGAGGAGAAGGTAGAAGTCGTCATCGTTGGGGCTGGGCTGGCGGGGCTTTCTGCCGCCTACGTGCTCGCGCAGGCTGGGATTGACACCGTCATCGTGGAGCGAGGCGACTATCCCGGGGCCAAGAACGTGACCGGGGGCAGGATCTACATGCACCCGCTCAGGCACTACTTGCCCGGTCTGTGGGAGGATGCTCCTCTGGAGCGCCACGTGACCAGGGAGACCCTCACTATGATGGCGGAGAACTCCTCCACCTCGGTAACTCTTGATAGCGCTCGGTTCAGGGAGGAGCCCTATCACAGCTATACGATCCTTCGATCGAAGTTCGACCGCTGGTTTGGTGACAAGGTCTCTGAGGCAGGAGGCTTTGTGCTGCCGAAGTATCGGGCAGATGACTTGATTATGGAGGATGGCAGAGTAGCAGGCATCATCATGGGTGAGGAGGACGAGATCCACGCTGACGTCGTCGTAGCTGCCGATGGTGTGCTCTCGCTGATGGCTGAGAAGGCTGGTCTGCGCGAGGCGCAGCAGCCGAAGCATTTCGCTGTCTCAGCCAAGGAAGTCATTGAGCTGCCCTCCGAGGCCATCGAGCAGAGGTTCAATCTCGGAGCTGGCGAAGGTGCCGCGCAGCTGTTCTTTGGTGCGCTCACGGAAGGGATGCTGGGGGGAGGGTTCCTTTACACCAACATAGACAGCATTTCCCTTGGTTTGGTCGTGGGTATTGAGTCACTCATGGAGAGAGAGCCCAAGCTCGAGGTACACGAGTTGATCGAGGACTTCAAGGCTCGCCCTGAAATACGCAACCTGATCGCCGATGGTGAGACAGTGGAGTACTCGGCTCACGCGATTCCCGAGGGAGGAGTCAATGCCATGCCCAGACTCTACTCGGATGGCATACTCGTGGTCGGCGAAGCGGCTGGCTTTGGGTTGAACATGCTGCTCACGGTGCGGGGAATGGAGTTCGCTGTGGCCTCGGGAGTCATGGCCGCAGAGACCATCAAGAGGGCCAGGGAGCAGGGGGATTATTCTGCGGCTTCCCTGTCCTACTACGAGGATCTAGTGAGGGAGAGCTTCGTCCTGAAGGATCTCCACACTTTTCGCAACGTGCTGAGCATGCTGGAGAACCCCCGGCTTTTCAACTACTACCCGCAAGCTGTATGCGACATCTTCGAGACTTTGATGTGGATTGATGAGAATCCGAAGCCCAAGATATCTTCGACGGTCATCAGGGAAGGGATCAGCAAGTTCCTGAACTGGTCCACCCTGAAAGATGTCGTAGGCATGCTCCGTATCTGACCACGACTCGCGGGGAGGTTGTCGGCCTGATGAACATAGAAACCAAGTTGGGACTGGACGTATTCAAGATTGACACGGAACCGCACATCATCATCAATCAGGAGATCTGTGGGGCTTGCGAGGAGAAGTTCTGCCTGTACGTGTGTCCAGGGAAGCTATACTCCATCAACAGAGAAACAGGGGATATGGAGGTGGAGTGCTCGGGTTGTCTGGAGTGCGGGACGTGTATGATAGCGTGTGTTCACGGGGCGTTGGACTGGAACTACGCTCGCGGTGGTTTCGGTGTCCAGTTCAGGTTTGGCTAGGGAGCTGCTCCAGCACCTGACTTGACACCAAGGGCGAGCTTTGGTTAAGAGCGCAGAAGTGTAAGAATTGGAAATGGATAAGGAGGGCACGGGAAAAATGGACATCGTCGTGTGCATGAAGCAGATACCAGATCTGCAACAGATAAGGATCAAGGAGAGAAAGCCCATTCTGGAGAATGTGCCGCTTGTTTGGGGGGACCTGGACAAGAACGCCATCGAGGAAGCTGCACGCATCAAGGAAAAGGCCGGCGAAGGCAAGATCACGGTGGTGGCAAAAGGGTCCGCTAAAGTCCAGCAGGGTATCCTGGAACCTCTGGCTATGGGTGCCGACGAGGCGGTGTTGTTGATGGACCCGGCTTTTGAGGGATCCGACAGTATGGGCACGGCCAGAGTCTTGGCCAAGGCCATAGAGAAGGTGGGAGCTTATGATCTGATCATCTTGGGCGAGGGCTCCACGGACAACTACTCTGGATTGGTGGGCTCAGCGCTGGCTGAACTGCTCAATCTACCCGAGATAACCTATGTCAGGGAGCTGAGTGTCGAGGACGGCAAGGTCACGGCCGTGAGGAACATGGAGGAGAGCTTCGAGGTCGTGGAAACTGACCTGCCAGCAGTGATCACGGTGGCTCAGGAAATCAACGACCCGCGATTGCCCAAGTTCATGGCTATCCGCAAGGCGGGTGCCAAGCCCAAGCACGAGTGGGGACCTGCTGACCTCGGTCTCTCTGCGGATGAGGTTGGCGCTGGTGCAGCGAACGTTGAGACACTGAGCAACCTCGCTCCGGAGCAGGATAGAAAGAACATAATGCTCGAGGGTGCCTTGGACGAACAGATAGATGGTCTCGTGGATGCCCTCATCAAGGAAGGAGTACTGGGGAGGTAGAGATGTCGGAGATTCTGGTCTATTGCAATAAGGACGAAACCGCGTTTGAATTGGTTTCCAAGAGCAGTGAGTTTGCCAAGGAATTGGGTGCCACAGTCAGCGCCGCGGCGCTGGGAGGAGGCGCGGCAGGCAAGGCGGACGACTACTTCTCCTACGGGGCGGACAAGGTCTACGTCTCCGAGCATTCTGCCCTCAGCGACTTCTACGTGGGGACCTTTGCTGAGGCTCTTGGACAGATCGCGGACAGTGGGGATGTCGAGTTTGTGCTCCTTGGGTCAACCAAGAGAGGCAAGGAACTGGCCGGTCGTCTGGCGCAGAAACTGAATGCCGGTGCGATCACCGATGCCAACGATCTCGAGGTTCGCGACGGCAATCTCGTGGCCAACAGGTATGCCTATGGGGGCAACACTGTGGCCTCGATCGTCGTCAATACGCCGAAGAAAGTCATCTCGGTCATGCCCAAGACCTTTGAGGCAGTTCCTCAGGGGGCAGGGCAGGGGGAGGTGGTCAACGTCGATCTTGATCTGGCGGCTGCCGAGGTGCGGGTGGTGGAAAGGAGAGAGAAGGCGGGCGACCAGGTCAATCTGGAAGAGGCCGAGATGCTGATCTGCGTAGGCCGAGGTGTGCAGGACAAAGAGGATCTGGCGATGATCGAGGAACTGGCAGGGCTGATAAGCGCCGAGATCGGTTGCACCAAGACCCCGGCCAGCGACTGGGAGTGGTTCTCGGAAGAGAGGATGGTGGGGCTGTCAGGCAAGAAGTGCAAGCCCAGCTTGTACATCTCCATTGGCATCTCTGGGCAGATCCAACACACTGTCGGAGTCTTGGACTCCAAGGTGATCGCCACCATAAACACGGACGAGAACGCCCTCATGTTCAACATCACGGACTATGGCATCGTAGGGGACTATGCCGCTGTGGTGCCTAAGTTGATCGAGAAGCTGAAGAGCCTGTAATACCTTTGCTCGAGATCTGAGAGGGACAACAAGAGGGGGCTGATGGTCAGCCCCCTACTGTTGTATGTGGATCATTGATGACCCTCTATGGCTGATCACTAGCGACTGAGGGCACATGGTTCTTCAGCAGCGGCCTGTCGGTCACCACCAGGGTGACCTGAACGCCGGCTTGCTGTTGGGAGGTTTCAACGCTTATGGTCGCAGAGTGTGGTCCCGGATCTGTTGGCAAGCCTTGCAAGGAGACTACTACAGTAGTCAGGCCCAATCCACTGTCAGGAGTTAGGAGAATCCAGGGCTGATCGGCGCTGGCGGTCCAGGCTTCACAGTAATCACTGATATGGATCTCGTCACTGCTTTGCAGGGTCACGGAACCTTGTTTGATCTGTGCATGGACGGTTGTGGGTGAGTTGGCGCTACAGGAGTCGACGGTCATATGGTAGTATGCAGGTATGGTCGGTGTCGTACCCTGTTCAGAGAGGAAGATCATGAGGCTAGGCTGCACGCTCAAGGGGATCGGCAGCGACCAGGACTTGCTGGCTGAGAAGGGCTCCCACTCCGACCAGGTGCCATTCTGGTTGCGGAAGCGCACTTGATTGGCCCAACCACTGCCATGGACGTAGAGCTGGACCTGAGGGCTCGTCGTTGACCAGGCTTCGTTGTTGATGATGACAGGATACACTGGATGTCCCTGGCCGTCGGCGCGCTGGCCCAAGTCCAGCGTCCAGTAGTGATGATAAGTGCTCGTGCCCGAAAAGGCGTAACCTCCACCGCCCTCCCGGAAAGCAGGATTCAACATGCTGGCCCTATGTGAGGGACTCCCCATCCAGTCATCGACCGCCGTCTCCGCTGTGCTATAGCCCGCGGCTATGTTTTCGCCCAGGCCCAACCAGTTAAGGTATCCGGCGCTCTCGATGCGAGAGACCCACTCCGGTTCGCTGGGGCAATTGTGGGCGAAGCAGTCATGGTCGGCCATCCAATCACTGTGGAACTCAGATGAGTTCATCAGTTCCGATGCGGCCTTGAGGGGAGGCACACCTCTGCTAACGCGTTCCAGGTTGGTTAGGTGGACCACCTCGTGGCCGGGCAGTGCGCTCTCGTATGCCAACCCGGATGTTGTCTCTCCTTCACCCGGTATCGTGTCCGTGAAGTACTCTACGGCCGTGTCACCGTTGGGAGCCATGAACCCAATGGCCAGAGGGACACCATCACCCTCCTGGCCCCATAGTGGTGAGGAACCGATCAATATCAGGATACAGAGCGCCGGCAAGAGGACAGCCAAACAGGTCCTGCGCACCATTTCGTTTCCTTCTGGGTAGGGACAATCCACGGGCGTTGGAAGATCCTACTCCCCCACTATTATTCTAATGACCACACCGTGGAGCGTCAATGGGAAGATAGTACTAGTGGGGCCAAATCCACATGGCACCAAAGTACCGTTGACAGTATGGGGTAGATGGACACAACAGGCGCTGAAAGGAGCTGATCCGTGTCACGGAAGTGATGAGGGGCTGAAGTCCGAGCGACTGGGCTAGGCGGCTTGGAGACCAAGAGTCCAGCACGTCTGGCTATCGCCCTTTGACAAATGCGAGTACGATTGTTATAATGGTATAGCGGAGGACAAGATGTATGCTATCATAGAGACGGGTGGCAAGCAGTACAGGGTGTCTGCGGGGCAGAGCATCGAAGTGGAGCAGTTGCACGCGGGTGTTGGCGAGACTGTGGAAATCAATGATGTCTTGTTGCTGGCAGACAACGGAGACGTAGTGGTTGGCGCACCCATCGTGGAAGGGGCCAAAGTTGTGGCCACCGTCTTGGAGCAGGGTCGAGGGCGTAAGGTTATCGTCTTCAAGTTCAGGAGTGGCAATCGGTATCATCGCAAGCGTGGACACCGTCAGGCCTATACCAGGTTGCGCGTGGAGGACATCGTTCGTGGCGCCGCGGCTGCGAAAGGGCCAGTGCGGCGGACCACGGTCGAGGAACCGGAAGTAGGCGCGGACGAAGGGATTGTGGAAGCGGAGCGGGTTTCCGTGGATGAACTGGAGCTGCCATCCCGAGTATCCAAGGCGCTGACTGGTGCCGATGTGAAGACGGTGGGAGACTTGTTGAGCCTGGAAGAGGAGGCCCTGTTGGCCATCCGCGGGTTTGGTGCCAAGTCACTGGAACAGGTTCGTGAAGCTTTGGAAGCCAAGGGCTTCGTCCAAGGCTAGTGGGGAGGTGTTGATGTGGCTCACAAGAAAGGTGGCGGCAGTAGCCGCAATGGTAGAGACACCGCCGGCCGGCGGCTGGGCGTTAAGCGGTACGATGGGCAGAAGGTGAACGCGGGTACCATCATCGTTCGCCAGCGAGGCAGCACCTTCTATCCGGGCCAAAACGTGCAGATGGGCAAGGATTACACTCTGTTCTCGGTCGTCGATGGCTTCGTCAAGTTCGAGCGCGCTTCCCGACGCAAGAAGCGGGTTAGCGTCTACCCGGCGGAGGTGGCAGTCTAGGATGAAGAAAGAGATTCACCCAGAATACTATCCTGAGGCCCGGGTAGTCTGTGGTTGCGGTAACAGTTTCGTCACAGGGGCCACCATGCCCCTGATCAAGACCGACATCTGTTCTGCGTGCCACCCATTCTTCACTGGTGAGCAGCGCATAGTGGACACCGCCGGCCAGGTGGAGCGGTACATGAGGCGCCTGGAGAAGCGAGAGGAAATGGGCAAGGCTGTAGATTCGAAAGCTGAAGCCAAGAAAGACGCGTGAGAGACGCCCAAGGCAGAGTGACGGCCTGCATTTGGCAAGGCCCCGAAAGGTGGGAAGGCAGGGCGGAAGCGGTAGAGCACATGGTTGATAACGGGGGCAGGAGTTTCCTGCCCCTTCTTGTTGGGTCGCTTGGCGGACGTGAGCGAGATGGGAGGCCAGGAAGATGCATCCTAGATACGAAGGTGGCTGGATAGAAGTGGTTTGCGGTGGCATGTTCAGCGGCAAGACCGAGGAGTTGATCCGCCGAGCCAGGCGAGCCCAGATAGCCAGACAGGAAGTGCAGGTCTTCAAGCCGGCCTTGGATAATCGGTACGAGGCGGAGAAGTTGGCTTCCCATGACGGTGTATCGTTGGACGCGGTGAGTGTGGAAGATGCAAGGCAGATCTTGGCGCTGCTGGGCCCAGACACTCAAGTGGTCATCGTGGACGAGGCACAGTTCTTCGATCGGTCGATCGTGGATGTTTGTGGTTCCCTGGCTGACGGCGGCAAGAGAATCATCGTCGCCGGGCTCGACACCGATTTCCGCGGCGAGCCGTTCGGCCCAGTCCCTCTCCTGATGGCTGAGGCGGAGGTTGTGGACAAGTTGCAGGCCATTTGCGTCGTGTGCGGAGCGCCCGCCACACGTACGCAGCGTCTGATTAACGGACGACCCGCCTCCTACGAAGACCCCATCGTCATGGTGGGAGCCAGCGAGGTGTACGAGGCTCGCTGTCGGAACTGCCACGAGGTGCCAGGAAAGCCCAAGAGACTGGAGAACCACCATAGCTAGAGACCGATGCCATGGTGAGCATCACCCGCTGCGGGGGCAGCACCGAGGTCGCCGGCGATAAAATCGTAGTACAGGATGGCGATACCCGTCTGGCTTCGAGCTTGATACATCTTTCGGGCGCAGGTGGGGGTGTTCAGCCCTCCGGTCACGCCAGCTAGCTGGACCTCTTGGATATCGTCGGCACCACAGAGCCTCGAATCCTGATCGCCGTTCACACCAAGAACCCCGGCTACTTCCTCGCCCAATTGGCGGGGCGCGCGAGGGGACTGAAGTGCAGGCACCTCAGCTCGGCGAGGAGATGTCTCTGACAGCCTGAGTGTTCATTCGACGTCACCCACTGTGATGCGGACTATCGTGCCGTCCGGTCGGCGAAGGACCAAGGCTCCATCAGCGTCCACAGTGTCGGCCCGGCCAGATTCCTTCCCCCAGGGCGTGGTTACCTGTACTTTGTCACCTAGCAGGCGCAACCGCGTCATCCATCTTTCGTGAGGCGATTCGCCTCTTAACAATAGATCGTACTCACTCTCCATCAGCCGCAGCAAAATGCGTAGCAGCTCTAACCGGGAAGCCGGTCTTCCCAGCTCCTCAGCGATACTGGTAGCGACATCAGCTATCTCAGGGATGAGGCTGACATCCAGATTGACATTTACGCCTATGCCTATCACTGCGTAGTCAAGCACGTCCCCACTCAGGCCGACTTCAGTGAGTATCCCACCGGTTTTCTTCTCGCCGAGCAGGATGTCGTTGGGCCACTTGAACTGGACGGGCAGCCCGGTCACTTCCTCTATGGCGTTGGCTACGGCGAGGGAGCTGGCCATAGTCAGGCGCGGGATCTCAGAGGTCGTCAGAGAAGGGTGGAGGATGAGAGACATGAGGAGACTGGTACCTCGTGGAGCGAACCAGCTTCTGCCTTGCCGCCCTTTGCCCGCCGTCTGCTCATCGGCTATTATGAGCGTTCCGTCAGGAGCGCCTTGCCTGGCCAGCTCCTTGGCCACCTCGTTTGTAGAACTGACGGAGTCGTAGCAGATCACCTCTTGGCCCATGGACCTGGTGGTCAAACCTCGTCTGATTGTGTCGGGCGACAGCTTCTCCATGATGGCTCTGCCGGTGTCGGCGAGGGTGTTTGAGGAAACCCCAGGCCTTCGTGCTCTGGCGAGGTTTGCGATCTCGCCGTCCGATGGATTGCCTTTCATCCACGTCGGGACTGATAGATCCAGCGGGAGCTTTGAGAAGCGTTTTTCCCGTCCCATGACGAAGGGCCTTGACTCACACCGCTCCCGGAGCTATAATTCGAGCTACTTTGGTCATCATATTCTGATCACCGGGCAGTGTCAAGAAAGGGGGGCAAGTGGAGGGTGACCTCAAGATCTTTGTGACCCGACTGATACCGAAGGCGGGCCTGGATTTGTTGTATGGCTTTGCGGAGCTGAGGATATGGCAGGAGGAGGTACCGCCGCCGCGGGAGGTGTTGCTCGAGGAAGCAGGAGAAGTGGATGGTCTTCTCAGCTTGCTGACCGACACCATCGATGCGGAGTTGATGGATGCTGCGCCTAGACTCAAGGTGGTGAGCAACTATGCCATCGGTTACGACAATGTTGATGTGGAGGCAGCCACCGAGCGCGGCATCATGGTGTGCCACACTCCCGGGGTGCTAACCGATACCACCGCCGACTTCGCTTTCACGCTATTGGCCTGCGTCGCCCGCAGGGTGGTGGAGGCTTCGGAGTACGTTCGGGAAGGAAGATGGAAGACCTGGGGTCCGATGCTGTGTCTGGGATACGATCTGCACGGCGCGACACTGGGATTGGTGGGTTTGGGTCGCATAGGTAGCGGCGTGGCCAAGCGCGCTACAGGTTTCGACATGCGTGTTCTCTATCATGACGTTTCTCGTCAGCCGAGCAGGGAGGAGGAGCTGGGCTTGACCTACGTAGACCTCGAGACCTTGCTGAGGGAGTCGGATTTCGTTAGCTTGCACACACCTTTGACGCCCGAGACTCACCACATGATGGGTTGTGAACAGTTCACAATGATGAAGAGCACAGCCATTCTCATCAACACGTCGCGCGGTCAAGTGGTTGATGAGAAGGCCCTGTACGAAGCGTTGGTTTCGGGTGGTATCGCTGGCGCGGGACTAGATGTGACTGATCCAGAGCCAATACTTCGCGACGACCCCCTCCTCACGTTGGACAACTGTGTGGTGGTGCCTCATATCGCCAGCGCCAGTGTCGCCACCCGTACGATGATGGCGACGATGGCGGCCGAGAACCTCATCGCCGCGCTGCAAGGGCGCATGCCACGAAACCCGGTCAACCCCGAGGTGTTGGATAGAGGGTAGGAACGTCGGAGACCAATAGCTCTCGTGGGGAGAACACCCTCGGCGTGTGGGAAGAGCCTTGGCGGTCGACCCAAAGGCTCTGGGCACGCGAGAGTGACGAACTTGACAAGTAAGCCACCGTATGCTAGTATTGAAGCTAGGGTGAGGTGATGGCTCTCAGGACTCTGCGTGGGGTTGCTCAGATGCGCACGTTCCTTTACAATTCGTGAGCTCTTATCCAGAGGGGTGGAGGGACCGGCCCCGTGAATCCCCGGCAACCTTCTACGGAGGGCCCGCAACCTAGTCTAGCACTGCCAGGATGAATTGCCAGGTCTGCCTCTGTTCCGTGGTTTCGGTGCCAAATCCGGTGGGTTTCGTAGCTGTCATGCAGTTGGGTCCTATGAGGTTGGGCCAGGAGAGGCATTCCCCAATGGCGCGAAACCGGGAAGATGAGAGGAAGTTGCGCTTGCTCTCTCTCCGAGTGGAGAGATTTTTTTTGCCCGAGCGCCGCTAGAATGAGTGAGGTGTTGGGATGCGTACCATTGAGTGGCACGATGGCGCAGTGCGCATGATAGACCAGCGCAAGCTGCCTCATGAATATGTGGAAGTGGAGTTCATCGACTATCGACAGGTGGCCCTGGCCATTGAGGAGATGTATGTCCGGGGGGCGCCGGCCATTGGTGCTGCAGCCGCCTACGGTCTGGCTCTGGCAGCGGTCCACAGCAAGGCGCGGAGTGAAGCTCAGTTGGTGGCGGATGTGAAAGAAGCGGCCGACGTGCTGCGCAATACTCGGCCCACTGCGTCAAACCTCTTCTGGGCTCTGGACCGGATGCTGGGCAGGATGGACGATGGGACTCTGGAGGGCATTGAGCAGATTCAGCAGGCCCTTGTGGTTGAGGCGCAGGCTTTGGCTGACGAGGATGTCGCAGTCAATAAGCGCATGGGGACCTATGGGGCAGAGCTGATAGAGGATGGATACAACATCTTGACTCACTGCAACGCTGGAGCCCTGGCTACTGTGGACTACGGCACTGCGCTGGCGCCAATCAGAACAGCCTGGAAGCAGGGCATGAGAGTCCACGTGTTCGTTGACGAGACCCGGCCTCGCCTTCAAGGTGCACGGTTGACCGCTTGGGAGCTGATGCGTGAAGGCATTCCCATGACTCTGATAGTTGACAACGCCGCAGGGCACTTCATCCAGGCGGGAGAAGTGGACATAGTATTTGTGGGCGCTGATAGAGTGGTGGCTAATGGAGATGTGGCTAACAAGATCGGAACGTACAAGTTGGCTGTGGTTGCCAAGGAGAATGGCGTGCCGTTCTACCCAGTGGTCCCAACTTCCACGATAGACTTGGCTATCGACTCGGGAGAAGGCATTCCGATAGAGGAGCGCGATCCCCACGAAGTGACGCACGTTTGTGGCCAGCCCATTGCGCCCGAGGGTGTACGTGTCGCCAATCCCGCTTTCGACGTGACGCCTCATCGCTACGTCTCTGGCATAGTCACCGAACACGGCATCGTCTATCCTCCTTTCAGGAAGGGGCTGTGCTCGGTCGTAGAGGGGCGTCGACCGTGAGGCGTGCGTGTTGGAGGGTCTGATGCGCCAGCACTTCAAGCCCGAACTGGTGGCGATGAACATGGGCAGTCTACCGCACACCGATCCGAAGGAGGCCTGTGATCTGATCCGAAGGCATTTCCCTGAACTGCCGGGTTGGCCTCAACTGCCGAAGCGCAGTTACCTGGAAAACATGTATACCCAGTTCAGCGAGGGGTTCCCGGGGATCGTCGTGGAGGAAAATCGCGTCTATGTCGATCGCAGTCGAGATCTCAGCCAGGATCTGGAAAGTCTCTATCAGGCCTACTTGGAGAGCGATGTCGATGCCTATGGCTTTGGTCCCACGTTTGCGGCAGGGTTGGTCGAATGGGCGAAGGGCGAGTTCAATTCCTGCAAAGCTGTGAAGGGACAGGTTACTGGCCCCATAAGCTGGGGCCTGACTGTGCTGGACCACGAGAGACGTCCCATCCTCTATGACGAAGTGCTCGCCGATGCTGTTGCCAAGCACCTGCGGCTAAAAGCTGCCTGGCAGGAGAGGGAACTCCGTCGATCTCATCCCACGACGATAGTCCTGCTCGACGAGCCCTACATGGCTTCCTTTGGCTCCCCCTACGTTGCCGTGACACGAGAGCAAGCGATAGCTCTAATCGATGAGGTACTTGGCGGCATAGAAGGTCTGAAGGGAATCCATTGCTGCGGCAACACTGATTGGTCGCTCATCCTCTCCACTTCCGCGGATGTCCTCAGCTTCGATACGTACGATTATGCTGAGTCGCTGTCGCTATATCCTGCGGAGGTGGAGCGCTTCTTGAGGCGGGGTGGCATCATCGCGTGGGGCATTGTGCCTCGCGAGACGCGGAGTCTGGAACAGGAGACGGCTGCCAATCTGGTGGAGCGCCTGTGCCAGGCCATGCATCTGCTCGTCAAGAAGGGTATCTGCTTCGACGATTTGCTCGCTGCTTCATTGGTGAGCCCATCTTGTGGTCTGGGCACCATGACTGTGGAGGATGCCGAGCGAGCCCTGGCTCTGACCACTGGCGTGTCCAGGGAGATGAGAAAAAGGTACTTGCTGTCGTAGAATGGGTCTATCCGTCAAGAGGATCGAGGGTAAGAGGGAAATCTTGGGTTTCCTGAATCGGGACAGGCTTTATGCTGCATACGCAATCGGAGATCTCGAACCACCTTTGGCCCATGAGTGCGAGTGGTACGCTGCTCTCAATGAGGGGGAGATCACAGCTTTGTGCTTGCGCTTCAAGGGTCTTCCTCCTGATCGGATCTTCGTCATGGGCAAGGCGGAAGGCCTGAGACCGATTCTCGATGAGGCAGTGAACGCTGACAGGGCCTTTTTCGCCTTCAAGCAGGAGCACTTGAACGTTGTTAAGAGATTCTATTCACTTATGAGATTGGAACACATGTTCCGCATGGTGCTAGCCGCCGAAGATTTCGCCCCGGTGGAGGGACCGGTCTCACGGCTGGGACCTATGCATGTCCACCGTCTTGAGGAACTTTATCGCTTGGGAGGGGATGTTGCCTTCGCGCCGTATCAGGTTGAGCAAGGCGTTTTCTACGGTCTGGAAAGGGATGACAAGCTAGTGGCTACCGCAGGCACTCACCTCATTTCGCGGACGCATGGTCTGGGGATTGTGGGAAATGTCTTCACCCACCCTGACTACAGAGGGCAGGGTTACGGAACGGTCTGCTGCAGCGCGGTAGTGGAGGAGTTGCTCTCTCAATCCCTCGACGTGGTGTTGAACGTGGAGCGGAACAACGAGCCGGCTCTCAGGACGTACGAACGTTTGGGGTTCAACGTGTACTGTCCCTTCCTCGAGGCTCCTGGGTGGAGGAGAACTGTCTTGAGAAGGCGCTCGCTCGACGCGAACTGACGCACATATCGTTGACCGGTTACCGCTGTGTTGGTGCGGCGCGGTGGCGGTTCGAGAAAATGGTTCATCTCTGGGGCCAGGCGGAAGAGAAGTGGTCAGTAGAGTGGGCCGGGAACACATTGATCTGGTATTAGGGAAGGAGAAGCTTCATGACCGACAGTTATGATGTCAAGGACATATCTTTGGCCGCTCAAGGCAGGCTGCGCACCCAGTGGGCGGCGCAGGAGATGCCGGTGCTGGGCTTGATCAGTGAGCGGTTTGAGAAAGAGAAGCCTCTGAAGGGCGTTCGACTCTCAGGGTGCTTGCACATCACCACCGAGACGGCGAATCTGGCTAAAACCCTGACGGCCGGGGGTGCAAGCCTGGTGCTGTGCGCCAGCAATCCCCTTTCCACTCAGGATGATGTGGCGTCCTCATTAGTGGTCAACGATGAGATACCGGTCTTCGCAATCAAAGGAGAAGACAACGAGACCTACTACAAGCACATCCATGCAGCCCTCGATCATCGTCCTCAGGTGACGATTGATGACGGGGCAGATCTGGTCTCAACGATCCACAAGGAGAGAGCAGATCTTATAGGTGACGTCATTGGAGGCACGGAAGAGACAACCACGGGTGTCATCCGACTCCGAGCCATGGCACGCGATGGAGTGCTCCTCTATCCCATCATAGCGGTGAACGATGCCTTGACCAAGCATTACTTCGACAACCGGTATGGCACTGGGCAGTCAACCATTGACGGGATCCTGCGAGCCACGAACATCTTGTTGGCAGGCAAGAACTTCGTCGTGGCTGGTTATGGTTGGTGTGGGCGAGGCATATCCATGCGTGCCCGGGGCATGGGAGCCAGCGTTGTCATCACTGAGGTCGATCCGTTGAGGGCACTGGAAGCGGTGATGGATGGGTTCCGCGTGATGCCTATGTCAGAGGCAGCGGAGATCGGAGAGATATTCGTCACTGCAACGGGGGACGTCAACGTGCTTGACAGGCATCACTTCGAGGTCATGAGGGACGGTGCCATCTTGGCCAACTCCGGACACTTCAATGTGGAGATCAATATTCCCGCCCTAGAAAAGCTGGCGGTGGAGGTCCGTGAGCCTCGGGTAGGAGTGGGTCAGTACTTCATGGCCGATGGGCGACGCCTTTCGCTCCTCGGTGAGGGGCGGCTGGTGAACCTCGCCATGGCCGAGGGCCATCCGGCCTCGGTGATGGACATGTCCTTTGCCAATCAGGCTCTGGGCATCGAGTATCTGATCAGGAAGGGAAGGGCTCTAGAGAAAAAGGTCTATCCTGTGCCCGAGGAGATAGATGCTGAGATCGCTCGCTTGAAGCTTGCGGCCATGGGTCTTGAGATAGATACTCTAACTCCGGAGCAAGAGAAATATCTATCTTCGTGGGAGGAGGGAACGTAGAGGCCCTTGGCCGGTTGCCCTCGACAAGGAAGACAGGAGATCAGGCGGTCTAGAGAGGAATGAGCAACATCACAGTAGAGAGCCTGGACAAGGTTCCGGTTGAGGAGCAGCGAGTGGAGCTCGTGGAACGGAAGGGCGTTGGCCATCCTGATTCCATCTGCGATGCTATCATGGAGGACATCTCGGTGGCTCTGTGCGGAGAATGCATGTCCACTTTCGGTCACATAGCGCACCACAACATAGATAAGGGGTTACTTGTCGCGGGCAGGACTTCCCCACAGTTGGGTGGCGGTACTGTGGATGAACCCATGAAGCTGGTATTCGGCGGCCGTAGGGTACGCTCCTCTGACGGAGACAGAGGGGATGGTCTTGACTCACTTCATGGCCGACGAGATCTACAAGTCGGTCCCGGGAATTCGCGAGGTCTATGTATGGTTGTGCAGTCAGATAGGACAACCCATAGAGGAACCACTGATCGCCTCAGCTCAACTCATCCTGAAGGACAATGTCAGCTTGGCCTCGATCCAAAGGGACGTTGAGGCCGTGATAGCGCAAGGATTGGCCGACATAAATGAGTTCACAGATCGCTTGACCAAGGGAGAGTTCTCCGTTTGGTGACGCTCTGGTAGGCTTTACTTAGCTGCCAAGCTGGGTTATAATACGTCGGATTCTCGTCAAACCGACTTGGGAGAACGACTTGAGGGCATTGATCACGGGTGTTACTGGCTTCGCAGGCAGTCACTTGGCCGAGTACCTCCTCGCTCACACTGATCTGGAGGTTTGGGGCACCGACATAAGCAGCAATGAAGGAAACATCGCTCACATTAGGGAGGATCTCAACCTTGTCGTGGGCGACATGGCGCAGCCTGATGTGGTCTCGGATATACTCACTCAAGCTCGGCCCGATCAGGTGTATCACCTGGCGGCGCAGGCCTTTGTCCCGGTGTCGTGGCGCGATCCTTGGCAAACCATAGCGAACAACGTTCGAGCGCAGTTGAACATCCTTCAAGCGATGATCAGTCTGGACACGCGACCTAGAGTGCTTGTCGTGGGTTCGGCCGATGAGTACGGTATGATCGGTCCGGACGAGCTGCCCATCATCGAGAGCACTCCTCTACGGCCTTATAGCCCCTATGCAGTAAGCAAGATCGCCCAAGATATGCTCGGCTATCAGTACTATGCCAGTCACGGCATGCCCATCATCAGGGTGCGTCCCTTCAACCATATCGGTGCTCGCCAGAGTCCTTCGTTCGTCATCTCCGATTTCGCGAAGCAGATGGCCGAGATCGAGGCTGGATTCCGGGAGCCACAGATACGCGTGGGCAACTTGGAAGCGAGGCGCGACTTCACCGATGTGCGTGACATGGTGCGAGGTTATCATCTGGCTCTTGAGCGGGGCGAACCTGGGGAGGTGTATAACCTTGGCGGGGAGCGAGCCCACTCGATTCGCGAAGTGTTGGACTTGCTGCTGGAAATGAGTAAGGTCGACATCAAAGTGACGTTGGATTCCGCACGATTGAGGCCCACCGATGTGCCGGTGGTGGTGAGCGACTGCACCAAGTTTCGCCAGCGGACGGGCTGGCGAGCAACGATCAGTCTCCGTGAGAGCCTCGTCGATGTGTTGAACTACTGGCGGGAGAGAACCCAGGAGGATCACAGCGGAAAGCGATGAGGAAAGCGTTAGTGACGGGCATCACGGGTCAAGATGGTTCGTATCTGGCCGAGTTCTTGCTGGAGAAGGGATACCAGGTTGTCGGCATGGTGCGTCGCACGAGCACTACCAACTTTGACCGCATCAAGCACATTCAGGATAAGCTGATACTGACGCAGGGCGATTTGCTGGATCAGGTATCACTCGTGGATACCATGAGGGAATATCAACCTGACGAGATCTACAATCTGGCTGCGCAGTCTTTTGTGCCCACTTCGTGGAAGCAGCCGGTCTTGACCGGTGAGTTCACTGCTCTGGGCGTCACCCGCATGTTGGAGGCGATGCGCATGGTGGCGCCTGAGGCGCGCTTCTACCAGGCGTCCAGCAGCGAGATGTTTGGCAAGGTGCGACGCGTGCCTCAGAACGAGGATACCCCTTTTTATCCCCGTAGTCCCTACGGCGTAGCCAAGGTGTACGGACATTGGATCACCGTCAACTATCGTGAGAGCTATGACCTCTTCGCTTGCTCTGGCATTCTGTTCAATCATGAGTCTCCCCGCCGAGGACTGGAGTTTGTTACCCGCAAGGTGACCCGCGGGGCCGCGCGGATAAAGCTAGGTCTGGCGCAGGAGTTGGCTATGGGGAACTTGGAGGCGCAGCGCGATTGGGGTTTCGCTGGGGACTACGTTAGGGCAATGTGGTTAATGCTCCAGCAGGAACAGCCAGGGGACTACGTGGTAGCGACCGGTAAGACTCATTCGGTGCGGCAGCTCTTGGAAGTCGCCTTCAGATTAGTGGATTTGGACTACCAGGAGCATGTGAGGGTCGATCATCAATTCATACGTCCAGCGGACGTTGATCGACTGGTGGGAGATGCCAGCAAGGCACGAGAAAAGCTGGGTTGGAAGCCTGAGGTTGGGTTCGAGAAGCTAGTAGAGATGATGGTGAATGCGGATCTGGCCCTCCTGAAAGGATCGCCGTAAGCCCTCGCTACATGGTCATCGGAACGCAAGGGGATGACGACTAGAAAGCGCCGGAACATAGAGAAGGTGATTTCGTCGCTGAGAACCTATGACTTGCAGCAGAGTATTCTCTTTCTGGGGGCTGAAGCCAAGAGGTGGTGATATCCAGGGACAGTGCTGTTGCGGAGCCACAGGCCTCGCTGATTGATACACATGCACATCTCGACTTCTCTCAGTTTGATGACGACCGAGACCAAGTCATGGAACGGGCCGCCGCAGAGGGCGTAGTCGGCGTTGTCACCGTGGGCTTTGATCTGAATTCGAGTCGCCAGGCTGTAGCCATCGCCGATGGCTATGCAAACGTGTGGGCCTGTGTGGGAGTGCATCCTCACGAGGCGTCCCAGGTTGACCTACAGGTGATGAACGATCTGAGGGAGTTGAGCGATCACCCCAAGGTGGTGGGGATCGGTGAGATAGGGTTGGATTACTATCGGGACCGGTCTCCTCGCGAGGTGCAACGCCAGGTCTTCAGACGGGAGTTGGAGTTGGCGGCGGAAGTGGGCAAGCCGGTCGTGGTTCACGATCGGGATGCGCATCGAGATGTGATAGCCATGGTCCGAGATTGGTCGAGAGATGTAAGTTCAGGCAAGGGCAGCCTGCGACCTCCACTCGGTGTTTTGCACTGCTACTCTGGCGATCTGGCCATGGCTGAGGAGCTCTGCCAGTTGGGGTTCTACATCTCGGTTGCTGGCCCTGTTACTTATCCCAGCGCGGGCCGGTTGCGTGAACTGGCAAGCCAAATACCGCTAGGGAGACTGCTTGTCGAGACCGATTGTCCGTTTCTGCCGCCTCATCCCCATCGGGGCAAGCGCAATGAGCCAGCCAACGTCAAGTTGGTCGCGGCGAAGATGGCTGAGATCAAAAGCATCTCGCTGCAGGAGATGTCAGACATAACCACGCAGAATGCGCGCACGGTGCTGAGGCTGCAATGATCCTCCGTGAGGGAACGTGTAGCGACTGTGCTCATCGAGTCCCAAGGAACTTCGAGAGCACGCGGAGTCCCACTCCGTGGTACTACGGTCTTGCCTGTGGCTGACAGTTCGGGAAGGTGAGTGTTGAAGATTCTGTCCATATTCGAACCCATACGTCAGGAGTTGGAGGCGGTCGAGGACAGATTGCGCGAGTGCGTAGAGGTGGAGGTCTCTCTCTTGAGACATGTCTTGAACCCCCTCTTGGACAGCGGTGGCAAACGGATTCGGCCAGCTCTGGTCATCTTGTCGTCCACGTTCCACAAAGCCGATGAGGAGACGCTTGTGCCTCTGGCGGCTTCCGTGGAACTGCTTCACACCGCCACTCTTGTTCATGACGACCTACTGGACGGCTCCATATTGAGACGGGGCAGTCCCACACTGAACACGTCTTTTCGCGCCGGAGCGGTGATTCTCGTGGGGGACTACCTCTTTGCCCGAGCGGCTGACCAAGCTGCGGCCACCAGGAGTGTGCCTGTAATCACGATCTTTGCCCAGACGTTGATGACCATCTGTGGCGGGGAGTTGGGGCAGGCTTTCAACGGGGCAGGATGGCGACGAACCAAGGAGGACTACTACCAGAGCATCTATGATAAGACGGCCTCTCTGTTCGCTGCCTCTACTGAGACAGGTGCGATCGTGAGTGAGGCTCCGGAAAGAACGGTGCGGGCACTGCGCGAGTACGGTTACAACCTGGGCATGGCTTTCCAGATCCTGGATGACATCCTAGATTTCACCGGTGATGAGAAGGAGCTAGGGAAACCCATTGGCAGTGACTTGCGTCAGAGGACCGCTACCCTACCTTTGCTTCTCTTCCTGGAGATCGACCCTGGACATGACATCGTGTCTTTCGTCTTCGATGAGCCCCAGGCCGCGGAGGAGGACATTCGAACCTTGATTGAGATGGTCAAGAGTTCCCCCGCGATCGCGTCGGCGCGGGCTGAGGCCGAACATTTCACGGCTGAGGCCAAGAACGCTATTCGTGATCTACCGGCCAGTGAGTATCGTCAAGTCATGCTTGATCTGGCCGACTACCTCCTGGACCGGAGGGAATAGCGACGGCGCCGCGGAGATCTCTCAGTGCCAGAGGCTCCAGACTCTGTTGAGCGGGCCAATGTCCCTCCGCGTTGGGCATCAACAACGAAACGGGATCTCGCAGACCCCCGACCCCATCGGGGGTTTGTGCGCCTCAGGTAACCTCATGGCAGTTTGCGAAGTCTCTATCGTCGTGGTGAGCTGGAATGTGAAGGACCTCCTTCGCCGCAGCCTTGCCTCGGTGATCACATCTCTGGGATGCGGGACGGGTCGGCAGCTTTCCTGTCAGCTTATCGTGGTGGACAATGCCTCCTCCGATGGTAGCGTGGAGATGCTCAGCGAAGAGTTTCCCCAGATTCATCTGGTGGCAAACAGCGAGAACGTGGGCTTCACCAGAGGCAATAATCAAGGCATCGCATTGAGCGATGGTCGCTATGTCTTGCTGCTGAACCCAGACACTGAGGTCGTAGGAGATGCACTGGGCGAAATGGTGGCATACATGGACGCTCACCAGAGAGTCGGGGCCTTGGGTCCCCAGCTTCTCTATCCCGACGGCCGGGTTCAGTCCTCGAGACGGCGCTTTCCAGACTTGAGAACTGCCTATGTTGAGGGTACCTTCATACAGCCATGGTTCGCCGACAGCCGAATCCTGAGGCGTTACTACGTCTTGGATGCTTCGGACCACGAGATACTCGCGGTGGACTGGCTGGTCGGGGCCTGTCTGCTCCTGCGGCGAGAGGCTCTGGAGGAAGTTGGAACGCTAGATGAGCGCTTCTTCATGTACTCCGAGGAACTGGACTGGTGCTATCGCGCCAAGAAAGCGGGCTGGGAGGTCGTCTATTTGCCCACGGCCCGTGTGGTCCACCATGTGGGCAAGAGCAGCGAGCAGGTGTTGCCTGTGAGGCATGCACAGTTTCAACGCAGTAAGGTGCTCTTCTTCAAGAAGCACCACGGCTATTGGACGGGGGAAACGCTGCGTCTGTTCCTCCTCCTCACGTACCTGTGGCAGACGATGGTTGAGGCGTTCAAATGGCTCGTGGGCCACAAACGAGCTCTGCGGCGCCAGCGGGTGGACGCCTATTGGCAAGTCCTGCGGTCTGGGTTGAGGTAGGATGAGAGTCTGTCTGCTTGGCGGGGAGTTCCCGCCCATGCAAGGTGGCGTGGGAGACTTCACCCGGGAGGTGGGCCTGGCTCTGAGCGGGCTGGGTGCCACGGTCTGCGTCATATCTTCGATCAGGGCCAGTCAGCCGAGCGGGACGCTCGGGTCGTCAGAGGAGGGCGTAGTCTTGGAGAGGAATCGCCTGCAGCTGACGTTGTATCCAGTGGTGGAGCGCTGGGACTTCTCATGCTGGTCTCAGATCGTGGGAGTCTTGAAGAAGACGATGCCTGAGATCCTCAACATCCAGTATCAGACGGCTGCGTACCAGATGCATCCAGCGATCAATCTGCTTCCGTGGAGGCTTCGCTATGGGGGTGAGAGGCTCAAAGTCGTTGTGACCCTCCATGACTTGAAGGTCCCTTATCTGTTCCCCAAGGCTGGCGCTGTGCGACGTTGGGTGACCAGGGCGTTGATGAAGGGCAGTGAGGCAACCATCGTCACCAATGTTGAGGATCGGATGGAAGCCGAGAGGTATGGTGTCCGCAACGTGCATATGTACCCTATTGGGAGCAACATAGAACCGCAGGCTCCAATGGGATATGAGCGAGAGGAGTGGCGCCGACGGTGGGGCGTCGGTCCCGAGGAGATCTTGCTATGCTACTTTGGCTTTCTCAACGAGAGCAAGGGTGGAGAGACTCTGTTTGGAGCCTTGGCCCAACTAGTGCACTCCGGTAGTCGAGTGAGGCTGCTGATGATCGGTGGTCGCGTCGGGTCCAGTGACCCCACCAATGCTGCCTATCTTCTGAAGATGGAGAATCTGATTGAGGAGTTGGACGTGCAGGACCGCGTGCTATGGACTGGCTATGTTGATGGGAAGGAAGTCTCGGCCAACTTCTGGGCTTCCGATGTCTGCGTGCTACCCTACCGCGACGGGGTATCCTTCAGGCGAGGCACGTTGATGGCAGCTCTGGCTCATGGGTTGCCTATTGTGAGTACGTATCCCCGAGTGCAGGTGGATGAGATCGTCGAGCACGAGAACATGGCCCTGGTGCCTGCTGACGACGCTGAAGCCCTTGCGGCGAAGATCGCCATCGTCGCCTCTTCTTCTCAACTTCGGCAGCGTTTGGCTCGCGGGGCTGCCGAGCTGTCCAAATCCTTCTCTTGGAAAGCCATAGCAGAGGACACGATGAGGCTCTACAGGCGGATTCTGGAGCAGTCCGAGTAGGTTGCTAGGACGCAGTTGGTGTGCTAAGATTGGACAAAGACCATCACTGCCCTTGAGGTAATGTGGACCGCGGAGGAGGGGGAACATCGTTGGAAATGGGGATCTGAATGAGTGAGGGTGTGAGTGTCCTGGTCACTGGAGGTGCCGGTTTCATAGGGTCCCACTTGGTGGATACCCTTGTCCACAAGGGCTACAAGGTGCGTGTATTCGACAGTCTTGAGTCGCAGGTTCACGGCCCTCAAGCAGAGGTCCCTGTCTATCTCAACTCAGATGCGGAGCTGATAGTTGGCGATGTTCGGGACAGGACTGCTCTGAAGGACGCGTTGGACGGGATTGAGGTCATCTTTCACTATGCGGCTGCCGTGGGTGTCGGCCAGTCGATGTACGAGATACGGCGCTACGTTGACGCCAACACTCTGGGCGGGGCCAATTTGCTGGACATCTTAGCTGGCGAAGAGCATGAGGTGCGGAAACTGATAGTAGCCTCGTCTATGTCGATCTACGGAGAAGGCAAGTATGCTTGCCACACCTGCGGCGTTGCCTATCCACATTTGCGCTCCGACGATCAACTGCGCGAGCGGAAGTGGGAGATGCGTTGTCCGAGTTGTGACGAGGAGATGCAGCCTCTGCCAACGGACGAAGACAAGCCTCTCCACCCCAGTTCAATCTACGCCATCACCAAGAGGGACCATGAGGAGATGTTCCTGTGCTTTGGGCAAGCCTACGAGATCCCCACCGTTGCTCTGCGCTTTTTCAACGTGTATGGACCGCGCCAGGCTCTTTCCAACCCATACACCGGCGTCGCAGCGATCTTCTCGGCTCGGCTTCTGAATGGCCAGGCCCCTGTTATCTACGAGGATGGTCTTCAGAGTCGTGATTTCATCCATGTCCGGGATGTTGTGCGGGCGAGCATGCTCGCCATGGAGCGGGTGGAAGCCGACTACCAGGTATTGAATGTGGGCACGGGAAGAGCCTTGACGATATTCGAGATGGCACAGGTACTCATTGATACCCTGGCCAATGGGGAGATGAAGCCAGAAATCGCCGGCCGGTACAGGAGAGGAGACATCAGACACTGCTTCGCCGACATCGGGAAGATCGTAGAAACGCTGGGCTTTGCTCCTCAGGTGAGTTTTGAGGATGGCATCTCCGATCTGGTCGGTTGGGTTGGAGAGCAAGAGGCTATCGACAAGTTCCACGTAGTCGACCGGGAACTGAAGAGCAGGAAACTGGTCCTGTGAGAGGGTCTGTGGCAGTGTAGGGTGGTCGTGAATCAGGATAGAGGCCAGGAATTCAAGGAGTTCCAAAGGGAGACCTACGATAATCTCTACAGTGACCTCGATTTCGCTCTGTATAAGGTTCAGCACCCCATCCGCACGTATTTTGAACATGAAGTCATCTCCCTTGCTCTGGAAGGCCTAGAGGGCACCGCGGAGATGAGCTGCCTCGATGTTGGATGCGGACAAGGTGTGACCACATATGTGTTGAGCAAGCACTTCGAGAGGGTCATAGGTGTGGATTTCTCCTCCGGGGCCATCAAGACGGCCAGAGAATTCCTGACGGCGATGGGTGTGAGCAACGCCTGCGTACTGGTTGGCGATGTGGACAGCCTATGTCTGCCTGATAATTCCGTTGATGTCGTGCATTTCAAGGATTTCCTTCACCATACGGCCCAACCTCTGCGAGCGATGGAGAATCTGAGGAGGGTCAGCCGTCAAGGACGAATAGTGGGTGCAGAGGTCAATGGTCATTCGCCCATCATGAGCCTGTTTGGCAGGATAGCCAAGCACGAGCGCGGTCTGCTAGACAGCAACAGGAAGTGGCTGACGGATCTGGCGTTGGCAGCCGGATTCAAGGCTGTGGACATCAAGGAGTTCAGCTTCTACCCGTACCCGATGCGTATTCCGGTGATTGGGGATAGGCGACTGGCACCTTTGCTCCCGGCTGTGAGGGCCGTGGAAGCCCTCCTAGTGAAGACGCCATTGAGAAGGTATGCCAACTACTTGATCTTTGATGCTTCAAGCTGAGGGATGTTCGGAGCAGGTGAGGAAGGTCATCATCCTATCGCCGAGTGACATTTTCCCCCCGGTCGATGGGAACAGTGAGAACATCTATCACATCGTCAAGTACTTGGCCCCGAGAAACGTCCTGGGATTGCTGCTCAGCCACGTCTTCTCGCAAGGCGGGCCCGTAGATCTCTCCCATTCCAATCTCACCATCCGATATTGTCCCCCCAGCGTTTTTGATCGTCTACAGTACAAGTCCTTTTTGGTCAATCCCTTCTACTTCAAGTCCGCACACGACCTGATGCGAGATGTGGGCGCTGACATCATCCAGTGCCAGGTGCTGTACACGATCCTCGTTGGCTACTATCTCAAGAAACGGTTCCGCAGACCTCTTGTCCTTGTGCAGGAGAACGCCGAGTTCATCAAACAGGTGAAGTTCGAAGCGCCCCGGTACGTAACGTTCGTGTTGAGGTGGCTAGAACATCTGGCGTGCAACGTGGCGGACAGGATCGTCGCTGTCTCTGAGGTGGACAAGAGACACATGGTGGAGCTGTACGGCATCCCTGAAGATAGGATTCACGTGATCAACCACTGCGCCGATGAAGAGACCTTCAAGTATGACAGGGATCGAGGGCGGGAAGTCAGAGCTGCCTGGGGCATAGGTGACGACGACATCGTCATGACCTATGTCGGGAAAATGGACGCTCCTCACAACACCGCTGCAACACAGTACATAGCAGAGCGGATACACCCCGTAATTTCCTCTCGGTATCCGAATTCGAGATTCATGATCGTAGGCCAGAATTACGAACATCTTCTCAAGTACGAGAGGGACGGCATTCTCTTCACTGGATTTGTGACCAGCAAAAGGGATGCCACACCCAACCTGGCGGACTATCTCTCGGCCTCTGACATCGTGATCGTGCCCATGGACCGGGGTTCGGGGACCAGGCTGAAGATACTGGAGGCTGCTGCTTGCTCCAGGGCCATCGTCTCCACCGAGATTGGGGCAGAAGGCCTGGAATTCGTGGACGGCGAGGAGATCCTGCTGACCAAGGACGTGGATGAGGAGTTCATCCAGTTGGTCCTGCGATTGATGGAGGATGAAGACTTGAGGAAAGGCCTGGGCCAACGAGCCAGAAAGAGGCTCCTGTCGCGGTACAGTTGGGAGCGGGAAGTGGCTCGGCTTGAGCGAGTCTACGAGGAACTCGAGGCCGGAGCGTATTGAATCACTCGACGAGGGCACCCATCTTGGCACTAGGACGAGGACCCACAGTTGAGGTTTGTCGTGAGAGTCTTGGTTTCCATCTTTGAGAAACTGGTCCCCATCAGCGGCGGAGGCACGCCCCGCGTATCGAGTCTGATCAAGGCCTTCGTGGCTAGAGGCCACGAGGTCCATGTGGCTTCATCCATCGCCGTGCCCAAGAGGGAGGCCATCGACCTGCTCGGATGCCAGGATTGGCTCCCCCTTCAGGGTGTCAGCCGCCTAGGTAGATGGAAGATGCCCAAGTACACGGTGGCGTTTCCCAGCAATATGTTGCGCGTGGCCGAGCATGTTCGCAAACTCAGGCCGGACCTCGTTGTCTCTCACAACTCCATCGCCGGTTACGGAGCCTTGCTGGGAAAGAAGCTGAGTCGTCAATCACTGACCGTGCTGGATCTGACGGATCTCCTCTTCGAGTATCTTGAAGATTACTCGAAGAAGGGATGGTTGCGGGCGGTGATGAGTGGAGGGCGTCTTCTAGAGAACAAGACCATAGTGGATTCAGACAGGATTATCACTATCAGCGAGGCGATGAAAGAGATTCTTGTACAGCATGGTGCCCAAGGCGCAAGGATTGATGTTGTCTCTGACGGGGTTGACGTCAGCGTATTCCGCCCCGTGGATGGTCAAGAGTTGCGGCGCGAGTACGCTCGGGGGGCGAGCCGTGTGATTATCTTCCATGGAGTGATCGATCCGCAGGATGATCCAGGCTTGCTGGTAGATGCCGCTCGGTTGATTCTACCGAAACATCCTGACACCCACTTCTGGTTAGTGGGGGAAGGGAGCGCGGTTCCGGGCTTGAAGAGGGAAGTCAGCGATCACTCTCTAGAGGACAACTTCTACTTCTCAGGCTGGGTCGAGCAAAATGAGATACCGTCGTACATCTGCGCCAGCGATGTGGGCCTGGTTGTGCTACCTGACGTCTTGTCGGCTCGGGGCCGTGTCACTCTGAAGGAGTTCGAATACTGGGCTTGCATGGTTCCTGCCATCCTGCCACGACTGCCCGCCTTGCAGGAGGTGGCTGAGGAAGGGGTGACTGCACTCTTCTATGAACCCGGCGATGAAGCCGATCTGGCTGCCAAGATAAGAGTGCTTCTCGAGGACGATGAGCTCAGGACGAAGCTGGGGAAGAATGGGTACGCTGCTGTGAGAGAGAGGTTCGAGTGGGGGATGCTTGCCAGCCGCTTCGTGGACCTGTGCGAGAAGTACGCGGGTAGAAGCTAGAGTCTACGGGAGGCACGATGAAAGTCCTGGTGTCCAATCCGCCTTGGCCTGGTGAGGGCTACGGAGCGCGTTCAGACGTTCGTTGGCCTCACAAGAGGATGGACAAGTATCTGGAGTATCCCATTTATCTGGCGTACATAGTGGCCGTGCTGGAGGAGGTAGGGCTGGAGGTGTGCTTCATTGACGCAGTGATGGAGGAGATGTCCATTGCCGGCTTTTCCGACGCGGTGGCGAGGATGGGGCCTGATCTCGTTGTCATCGAATGTTCGACCCCTTCCATCAACTATGACCTGGAGACTGCCAGGACGGTCAAGGGGAGTCTGGGAGATACGTCTGTGGCCCTGATAGGCTCTCACCCCACCTTCTTCCACGAGGAGATCCTGCGGGACAACCCATCTGTGGATGCCATCTGTCGCGGAGAGGTCGAGATGACGGTGAAGGAACTGGCTCTCACCCTGGCCAGCGGACATGACCTGAGCCAGGTGGTCAGTTTGTCCTATCGGGAGGGAGGCGAAGTGCGTGTGAACCCTGATCGAGCTTTGATTCAGGACTTGGATTCCTTGCCTTTCCCGGCTCGACACATAGTCCGTCACGATGGCTACAGAGCGGCGATCTACTCAGGCGATTGTCCTACGGCCATGGTCAGCTCGCGTGGCTGTCCCTATCACTGCACCTACTGCCTATGGCCGGAGACTTTGTACGGACACAAGTTCAGGGCCAGAAGCGCTGTGAACGTGGTGGATGAGATCGAGCACGTCGTGAGAGACTACGGTGTGGATGAGATATACTTCGACGACGACTGCTTGACACTGAACAAGAAGAGGGTTCTGGAGATGTGTCAGCTCCTCTTAGAGCGCGAAATAGACGTGAAGTGGATTGTGCAGAGCCGCGTGGATACGGTTGATCGCGAGATGTTGGCGGCCATGAGAGAAGCCGGTTGCCACTACGTCCTCTTCGGTGTGGAATCCGGCTCGCCAGGAATGCTGGAGATCATGAAGAAGCGGATCTCACTGGACGAAGTGCGGGAGGCTTTCACGAACTGCCGAGAGTTGGGAATCAAGAGCCAGGCTTACTTCCTTTTTGGTGTGCCAGGTGAGACCCAGGAGAGCATTGACGAGACCATCGAGTTCGCCAAGGAGATTGAGGCCGACAGCACCCAGTTCGCCATCGCTATTCCACATCCTGGCACTGAACTGTACGAGACTTGCGTGGAGCATGGTTGGCTAGTGTATGACGGCTGGGAGGATTTCGCGGCAGAGAACTCCCTGATCGAGACCGACCACTTGACGCGGGAGGAAGTCGAGGAGGCGAGAATGCGGGCCTACAGGAGATACTACTTCAGGCCCAGCTTTGTGGCCAAGTCGCTGTTGAGGGTACGCAGCCTTCAAGATATGAAACGTCTGTTCAGGGGCGGCAGATCCGTACTGGATCGCATATCCTTCTTCAAGAGACATGTCGGCTGACAAAGGAGGCCGGCACAGTGTGAGGTCGGTACCACTTTGCCAGGACGGCACACGGATGTGCACAGTATCCAGTAGGACAACCCTACCCTCACGGGTAGCAGGCATGGACCTGGTTTGGCTGATGTCCCTCTCTTCACAATGCCCTGCCCCGCTTCTCTCTGGGCCTGTCGGGGGTTGCACTTGTCACTCCTGACGCATCGTTCGGACCGTGTTTGCGGACAGGGATCCTCGGGACTGGAAGCAACTACCATAGGGTGGGACATCTGTTCAGGCCGGCGTGTCCTTCTAGTGGACGCGGGAGGAACTACTGGTTACCATTGAGCATTTCTTGAGATTGCCTCAACCTGTAAGCAGGGCCATCGTGCGCTACCTCCCCATTTTCAACCTTCACCGTAGGTTGGAGGTTCGGCTACTGGACGGATGGTTGGAGGATTCCAGTGGGTACAAGGTTGTGGATGTCGGCTGTGGCCGGATCCCCTACGCGCTGAAGTTGCCGTGGGCTTCCGTTACGGCGATGGATATGTCCGTGGAGGCAGTTACCGCGGCCCAGCGTGTGACGAAACACTTGGGTTTGGATAGGACGTTTACCCATGTGGTTGGCTGTGCAACGCAGGTTCCACTCCGGGACGGTTCTGTTGATGGTGTAATCTGCAACTGTGTCCTAGAGCACATCGTGGAGGATGGATTGGCTCTTCAAGAGATGCACCGAGTGCTAAAGCCGGACGGCTTTCTCTTTCTAACCGTGGACTGCGACGAGCGCCAACTTGCTCTGGGTTGGGTGGAGCGGTTCCCGAGATGGGCCAAACGTCTGCTACTGAACGCTCCCGTCGCCTCGGGGCGCACCGTGAAAGAGGGTTTGCTATCTCATCTTGATCACCGATATGAGGTAGTCCGCCGGTACTCAGAGCACGTGCTCGGCAGTGATCTGGACAAGCAAGGCTTTGAAGTAGTCAACAACTCCTACTATCTGGTGGGGCTCGGAGCCGCCATTTTCGAGGCTGCCCATGCATTCAAATTCATGGACGTGGAGCGGGGACTAAGCAGGATGGTTTACTGGTTCATCTCGGTCTTTGCGTATCCACTAGTCATTCTCACCGAAAGAGGGGATCGCAAGGGTCATGGCTTGGCTTTCCTGGCAGTGAAGAAAGCAAGGGAATAGCAGAGCAGTGTTCCGAACACTTCAAGGCAGGGCAGCGATCGTGTGCCGGGCCCTTCAGGTTGCAGTCGTCCTCATGATTGCTGGCTTTCTATTCCGCACCCTATATGTAAGCTGGGGAGAGATTGTTGCCTATGACTGGGATCTCGACTATCGCGCCCTGATCATTGCTCTTTCCTTGATGCTGTGCGCTGCAGCCTTCTATGCCTATCTGTGGAAGTTGGTACTGGAGCGGCTGGGCACGACCTTGAGTTACCGGAAGAGCTACCGCATATTCTTCCTGTCACAGCTTGGCCGATACATTCCAGGGAAGATTTGGAGCATCCTGGGGTTGGTCTACCTGAGCCAGAAAGAGGGCGTTTCAGAAGTAGTATCTGGGGCGAGCGTAGTCTTGCAGTTGTTGTTACAGGTCGTCTCAGGCATAATGGTGTTTGCCGTTACCTTGCCTTTCTGGCACGGCATGGACTTGAAAACCGACTTGTACGTGCTGTTTTTCTTCTTTCTCCCGGGTTTGGTCCTGCTGCACCCGGCGGTAGTGAACCGTGGCCTGAATCTGGCCTTACGGCTGACAGGGCAGCCACGAATGGAACTGGGATGGGGGTATGGCTATCTGCTAGGCCAACTGGGTCTGTGGGGCGTCTTTTGGCTGGTGAACGGCGTGGCTTACTATTTCCTCATTGGGTCCATATACTCCTCGACTCTTCCGCCGGTTCCGGTGTTGGCGGGGATATTCGCTGTAGCCTGGGTGGTTGGCTTTCTGAACCTCTTGACCCCGGCAGGCCTGGGAACCATGGAGGTGACGCTGGTTTTTCTCCTCAGCTTCTACTTCCCAGTCCACGTGGCAACCATCATCGCTTTGTGGACCAGGGTGGCCAGGACGGCGATCGACCTCATCTCGGCGGGGATTGCCTGGAGGCTCTGAGGAGATGACTCTGGGGTTCCATTGGGAGTAGAGCGAGAACAGTGGAGAACACACGACAGTGACGGGGAATCCTGAATCGGGGACGTCACGCTGCAACTACTGTGGCGCGCGAAAGCGGAGCGCGCTTTTTGACAATGTCTATCCCAACATCATGAGATGCGATTCCTGTGGGTTGATATACAACGCAGAAATGCCAAGCGAGGAGGAACTGGCCAGCATCTACACCGAGAAGTACTACAAGAGCAAGGACTCCCTGAAGTACGGCTACACCGACTACATGGATGACCGAGCCAATATCGTCAAGACCGCGAGAAAGAGGCTGAGGGATATCGAGAGACTCAAGCCAGGTGGGTCCTTGCTAGACGTGGGGTGCGCCTTTGGCTTCTTTCTCGACGTGGCTCACGAGTGGGGCTGGAGGGTCACCGGCGTGGAGATATCGGAGTTCGCTGCACAGTACGCGGCGAACGAGCTGGGTCTAGATGTGATCAATCACAACGCCGAATCCTGGGAGTATCGCGCGGGATCCTACGATGTCATCACCATGTGGGACCTCTTGGAACATCTGCGGGACCCGTTGGGCACGCTACAGAAGCTGGCGTCAGCCTTGAAGGAGAATGGGATCCTCGTGCTGTCGACGCCCGACGTTGATAGCTTGCCCGCGAGGCTGATGAAGGAGAAGTGGTTAGGATGGCAGCTACAAAACGAGCACCTGTACTATTTCTCGTACGCTACTCTGGAGCGGATGCTGGAAGCAGCCGGCCTTGCGGTCATGAAACGCATGCACATCGGGAAACATGTGACCTTTGAGCTGTTTGCTGACCGTCTGGCGTTGTACGGGAGGACCACTGCCACCTTGTTGAGGAGCCTCAGGGGGCTGCTTCCCAGCGCTCTCAGCTTCTATGTCAACCCGATGGACATCATCTGCGTCTATGGCCGAAGCAGGAGGGACGAGGATGTCTCTTAAGGCACTATCCATGACCTACTCCGCAAGGCTGATCAATGCCAAGGCAGCGATTGACAGTGGGGCCCTGGTGTTGCATGTCGGCTGTGGAGACGGGTATCTGGATCCCTATCTGTGTACCAGGTTCTCTCTGGTCGTTGGGGTTGACATAAATCGCATCGAACTGCAGAATGCGTCCGCTGTCAACAGTGACCAGAGAGTGGAGTACGTTCTGGTGGACGGCCTAGTCCTGCCATTTGAAGAGGGGTCTTTTGATGCGATAGTGAGCATAGACGTGCTGGAACACGCCGAGGACGACGAAGCGCTGGTGGGCGAGATAAGCAGAGTGTTGAAAAAGGGCGGGAGACTGACGATCACAGTGCCAAACGCTGACTATCCGCTGACTTTCGATCCCATAAACCATCTGCTGAAGTCGATCACGGGGAGGCATCTACCCCTGGGAATGTGGGGGTTTGGCCATCGCAGACTCTACAGTGTAGAGTCGCTGTGCGACCTGCTAGACGGTGCCGGTTTTGCCATCAACGGAGTCGTGCGAATGTCCTACTCGTTGGTGGGATTCGTGGAGAATTCATACCTCCTCAACATCGTTCAGCCCCTGACCAAGTCCAGTGCCAGCAATCTTCCTCTCGGCGCAGAGGCTGAGCCCAGAGGCGTGTGGAGGAAACTCACAAGGCTGGAGCCGCCTGAGTTTCTGAAAGCGGCGCGGGATCTGGGCATGCGACTGGACAGCGTCTTGTTCGATGGGTCGCTCAGAAGCATCAACTTCCTCGTCCGTGCTCAGAAAACGTAGATGTATCTGTTCAACCACGGTCATAGAGACCCCTGCCACCGTAGAATCCTGGGAACGTCCAGGGTGTGTCTCTTCGAGGCCTCCTGGTTGCGGTTCCTCCCCCAGTCTGTCGACAGAAGTCCCTTCTCCTGCTGCCTCATCCTGTCCTTGGGGTACGCGTCCACATCTTTGATCCTCCTCTGCGGTCTCGTCCTGGTGTTCATTGTGTTATGGGTGATTTCGGAGTATATGCCCAGTTCCTGCCACATGAGTGCTACGACACACTTGACACGGTACTGGCGTTACACACCCAGTTTCTTCGCTCCCACGTCTTTCCTGGCGTCTCAGGGAGCCGTGGCAACGCGACGCGCAGTTGCGAGAAGCCTGTTGGGGGTTGATCGTGACAACAGGTAATGGTCAGGGAGTTGCCGGAATCTCCATAAGGGAGCGGCTGATGTCGCTTGTGTGGGAGGTGATGGACCTTGGTTCAACCGGGTTGAATGGCCGGACGCTGGGTCTCATCCTAGCAGCCTATGGCGTCCTGACCCTAGTCTTCACCTATCCCATCGCCCTCAACATTCTGACACAGCCTGCTGGAAGCACTGATGTGTACGAATACATGTGGGAGCTATGGTGGGCGAAGAGATCACTGATTGACCTGCATATCAGCCCCGCCAACGTCACAGTCCTCTATCATCCCTATGGAACCCACCATCCCATTCTCTGGCTAGACACCTACCTGATGTGGACTTCTCTCCCCCTGGTCATGTTGTTCGGTCCCACTGTTGCATGCAATGTGCAAATTCTGTCCAGCTACCTGCTGACCGGCTTCAGCACTTACCTGCTTTGCTACTGGCTGACCAAGAACCATTGGGCTTCGTTCGTGGGGGGCTTGATCTTTGCATTTTCGCCTTTCAGATCGGATCGCGCCGCCCACGGAGTGATCAGTATGGCCTTGACCTATTGGCTACCGCTGTACGTCGTGTTTCTCCTCAAGCTACTCAAGAGACCGAATGTGAGGAACGCGCTGTTCTGTGGGATATGCTTGGCCTTTTCGATCCTTTCGAGCTTTCTTCATTTGGTGCATTTCATCATTCCCGCTACCGCGATCTTCCTCGTCTACCAGCATTTTGCAGACCGAAGATCACTGTACAACAAGCGGTTCGTGAAGGGCTTTGGCCTGGCACTGGCGCTGGCGTTTATCGTGATCATCCCGATCTATGTCCCTCTCCTCACAGCCAAGATTGGCAGACAGTTAGACTACTTCGCCAGGTTCGGGGTTCTGGGCCATTCGGCCGCGCTCCTGAGTTTTCTCGTGCCGCCATCGTTTCAGCTCATCGTTCGAGTATTTGAGCCTCTTCGGACGCTGGTACAGGAGTTGCTCCCCGGGAGGTACTACGTGGTCTACCTGGGAGTGCTTTCGCTGGTGCTGGCGGCATGGGGCGTGTTCAACAGGAAGGCACGGCTATGGGTGCTCATGGCGCTGGTCAGCGGTGTCTTGGCTCTAGGTCCCTTGCTCCACATCACTAGAGAACTGGTAGAATACTCTGTGGCCGGGCGTACCGGCTTTGTGTTGCTGCCTGGCGCGATTCTCACACAATTGCCCTTATATGAGTGGGCCCGCAGCCCGGCCAGGTTTGGTGAGCTCACCGTGTTCTCCATTGCGGTCTTGGCCAGTTTTGGCGCCTTGGCACCGTCTCGTATCGCTGGACGTCGGATGGTGCGAAGCGGCGTGATGTGTATTTTGCCACTTCTTATCCTGCTTGATTTTGCCCTCTTCTTCCCCTTTCCGACTCAGGATGTCCGGGTGCCAGAGTTCTACGAGGGCTTGCCGAGGGGCGGTGAGGAGTATGGCGTTCTTGATGTGGGGTCCGAGAGGTTCAACCACCAGGGTATGTACTTCCAGACCGTTCATCAGCTTCCCATCGCAAGGGGGTTCATCTATCGCTATCCATCAGGAACCCAGTACTACCAGAAGTTCTTTGAGCAGCTAACTCAGGCCCAGCCTGACATTGTGAACGCTGACCGATTTGCGAGTATTCTTCGGCAGTTAGACATCAAGTATGTTGTGCTCCACAAGCTCTCAGAAGTCACTGTGGAGGAAGTCGGGCCTTTCCTCACCGAGAACTTGGGCTCGCCTGTCTATGAGGATGAGCAGATCATGGCCTTTGTCGTGCCAGCGAGCGATGGTGGGGAGATCGAAGAACCGCCCCTTCTCATGCTGGGTGAGCAATGGCATCCCACGGAATCCGTCGGCGGTGTGCCCTCGCGCTGGATGGTGAATGATGGGACAATCTACGCCAGGGCCGATACGACGGGACCTTACCAGCTCTCTCTGGTGGCGCATCCTTTCCAGGGCCCCAGGCATCTACAGATCTTCGTTGACGAAGAACTAGTGGAGGAGTATCATGTAGGAGGGATGCAAAGCTACGTGACCTCTCCCTTTGTGCTGAAGAGTGGCGAATGGACTCCGATAAGGTTTCATGTACTGGAAGGGTGCCAGGTGCCGAGCGAGGTCGTGGCTGGGGAAACCGATGACCGGTGCTTGAGCATGCTTTTCCAACAGATAGATATTGTGCCTATTGAATCGGAGATACTGTCCTAGATGAGTACCAGGGGTGGAACGTCTTCTCCCGACGGATCTGCGGCACTGAGGCGAGGGTTCCTGGGGCTGAGCGGAGGCCAGCGAGCCTATCAGGAGGTATTCTTCCTGGCGATTCTCGCGACCCTCACGCTGGCTGGATTCTATCTGCGCCTCGCCTATCTCCGGACCACGAGCCCGTACATTGATGAGTACACGACGATGTGGGTGGCACAGAGGACCATTGAACACGGCTACCCCGTTTTCTCGACTGGTTCCATCTATGGCCAAGGCATGCTCTTCACCTACCTTGATGCGCTATTCATCTGGCTGTTTGGGTTCAGTGAGCAGGTGGCCAGGATGCCGAGCCTGATAATCGGTGTTTGCACCATACCTAGTGTCTATTTCGTTGGCAAGAAGATGTTCTCGGCTTACGAGGGTCTCATCGCAGCCGCAATGGTGACCTTTGCCCCACAAGCGGTCCTCTGGGGAGGCCGCGCCAGGAACTATGCCCTAATACAGTTTCTGGTCCTGTGGGCTGCATTCTTCTTCTACAAATGGGCCATCTGTGAAGGGCGAGCGAGATATCGTTACCTATTCGTACTGACTTCCATCGCTGCCGTTTTCACCCACAACGTTGCGATGTTGCTCTTTCCCGCCTTCCTCTTCTGCGCCTTTCTCCGCCACGGCTGGCGCTGGTTCTTCAGGCGGGATGTGATAGAGGCCAACGTCTTGGTATTCCTCGGGTTAGCCAGCAGTCTGTACTTCTATCGCCGCCTGCGACCTCCCGGTTGGGTGGTTGTGGGGGTAGGTCGGGGGGAGATTGGTCCCTCATTCGACCCCCTCGCAGCGCTGGAGCGTTACAAGCCCTTCTTCTTGGGCCTGGATGATCTTCCTCTCGCGCCGATCCTGACCATTCTGTGCGTCTTGGGCATCAGCTACCTGCTGTGGAGAGTATTGATGAGGCGAGGATTCAGGGCGGTGTTGTCCTCGCCCGACGAGGACGTACCGCTGGCCTTCCTTGGCTTTCTCTTCGCCGCGATCGTTTTCGAGATGTTTTTCATCGTCACTGACCGGCGCTGGAGCCCTCGGTATTTCTTCCAAGACGCTCCCATTTTCTACCTGATCGGGATTCACGTCTTGGTGCGCATGATAGGTTTTGGGGAGCGATGGGTCCGAGAGAGTGTCTCATTCCCCAGAGCGGACTGGAACCAGCACAGGGCCCCTGCGGCGCTCCTCTTGACGGCGTTGACTGTTCTGCTCATCGGTGTTTGGTCATGGCCGGCGGCGGTATGGGCCATTTCCAAGGGGGAATACGGATATGACCGGGCTTTTCAATACGTGCAGGAGCACCAGCGGCAGGGGGACACAGTGATGACGTTTGCGATTTCCCCGTGCGTCATCTACCTGGGCGAGGACGGCTGTGACTACGTGGCCATAGAAATCGATTTCCACACCTACGCCACTCAGAGGGAGGGGAGGTGGATAGAGGCCTGGGCTGGCATCCCCGTACTGTTCACCGACGAGGCGCTGGAGGAGGTCGTCGAAGGAAGCAGTCGCACCTGGTTCGTGGTCGACGAATCCAGGTTCCGGACGAGGTATACCGACCACTTCATCCAGTACGTCTGGGATCGGATGGAACTGGTGGCCAAGGAGGGTGGTGTCTTCGTGTTCCTGGCCGAGAGTCCCCCTCCTCCTGCGTTGGCTATTGAACGTCCTCTGTACTATAATCTTGATGACAAGGTTGCTCTACTAGGCTATGCTCTGAACGGTGACAGCTTCGACCCTGGGGACGTGGTGCGTTTGTCCCTGCGGTGGCAAGGGTTGAAGCATATTCTGCAGAGTTACAGCGTCTTTGTGCACCTGGTGGATGCTCAAGGTGTGATGTGGGCGCAACACGACGGCGTTCCCTTGAACGGCCTTCAACCCACAACCTATTGGGTGGCAGGGGAGACCATCTCCGACACGCACGAGTTGACACTTCCGATTGTCGTCCCTCCCGGACGGTATCGGCTCGATGTGGGGATGTATCTCCCAGAGACCATGGAGCATCTCCCCGTCTGGGATGCGGAGATGCAGCCTCGGGGGGATAGGATCGCTGTGCACTATGTCCGTGTCGGCGAGAGCTTTGAGGAGCCACACACGCCTCAGCGCACCTCGGCCTTCAATCTGGACAGCAAGATCATCTTGCGGGGGCACGATATTGAGGTGATGGACCCCATCCCAGGTGGGACGGTCCGCGTTGTCTTGTACTGGGAAGCCGTGAAGCGGATGGATGAGGATTACACGGTCTTCGTCCACTTGGTGGATCAATCGGGGAGGATTTGGGGTCAGAAGGACGACCAGCCACAGGGCGGGTTCTATCCCACCTCCTTCTGGGAAGAGGGGGAGGTTGTGAGGGACGAGTACGAGTTCAGTATCGACCCTGACGCGCCACCGGGCCCGTACCAGATTGAAGCAGGGATGTACATACTGGCCACGGGGCAACGGCTCCCCGTGGTTGGCGATGACGGGCAGATGGTCGACGACAAGATCCTGTTGAGTTCCATAGACGTAGAGGGATGAGGGCACACGCATGCTAGGAGGCAGGGGCCGAGGGGGAGAGGGGCAGATGAGTTCGGAACGCCACGTTGATCTCTCGGTGGTGGTTCCTGTACTGGACGAGGAAGAGAGCATTCGACCTCTGTATTCCAGCCTTCACGACGTCTTAGAGGACCTGAGCAGAGAGTATGAGGTCATCTTCGTGGATGATGGCAGCCAGGACAATTCCTTCGATGTGTTGGAGGCGCTTCACGAAGAGGATCCTCGTCACATTCGGGTCATCCAGTTTCGCCGCAATTTTGGGAAAACCGCTGCGCTAGCGGCTGGTTTCAAGCACGCTGATGGAGATGTCATAGTCACCTTGGACGCCGACTTGCAGGATGATCCGTCAGAGATCCCGGGCCTGCTGAACCGCTTGGATGAGGACTACGATCTGGTGGTAGCCTGGAGATACAAGCGTCAGGATTCGCTTTCAAAGAGGGTGCCTTCGAAGGTTGCCAACCTGGCTGTTGCTCTGCTAACCGGGGTGAAGTTGCACGACCTCAACTGCGGGTTCAAGGCGTACCGCCGAGAGGTCGCACAGGAGCTCAAGCTGTATGGCGAGTTGCATCGTTTCATACCTGTGCTGGCTCACTGGCGGGGATATCGCGTGGGTGAGGAACAAGTTGTGCACCGGCCTAGGCAGTATGGCCGATCGAAATACGGGTTCGAGCGGCTGGGACGGAGTTTCCTGGACTTCTTGAGTGTTCTGTTCCTGACCTACTTCCTCAAGCGCCCCATGCACTTGTTCGGCACCATTGGGGCAGTGCTGTTCTTGTTCGGTGTTGTCATCTCTCTGTATCTTGCTGGCCTGTGGTTTTCCGGCCAGGGCATTGGCTGGCGGCCGCTGCTCTTCCTGGGGATAACCTTATTGATCGTCGGGGTGCAAATGGCCTCCATCGGGCTGCTGGGCGAGATGATCAGGAACTTCGCCTATGAGGCTGAGGACGAGTACTCGATCCGACGCCTATTGTCCTGATCGGGGGTCACCGATGAGAGGTTTCGTATCAGCCGCACCTTGGGGTAGAAGCGAAGCCAGATACGCCCTTGCGACAGTGGCCGTGGTCGTGGGACTGGCTCTCCTGTTCGTCTTCCCCGCCCCCAAGCGAGTCATCCAGGCTCAGGTCCGAGTCGTGGGACTGGATGAAGCGCACGCCGCCACGGTGACCGTCACTGAGGGTCATGGTGCTTCGCTTCAGTGGATTTCCGACGACGAAGCCCTGCTGACGGCCACGGTTCCCCGAGATGCTCTCATCACGTTGTTCTTCGGACAAGACACCCTTACCTTCACCCTGCACGAGCTCATCATGTATGGTCAGAAGGAGTGGGCGACTGCTCACGGTCAACTCAACGCCGAGATCCTCGGAGGAAAGGTCGTGGATTGGCACCCGAATCTACTCCAGGAGGCCCACATAGTCCTCTATGACAATCGCTTCGTCATCGCCATCCTCGCCGCTTTCTCGCTGGCCTACGTCTACGTTCGTGCCAAGGACAGATATCGTCACTTCGCTCCCTTCTTGATCATCCTTTCCTTTCTGGCCTATCAGATCCTCTTCTTCCTGAACCTGACACCCACCCTGTATTGGGATACCCCTCTCTCTGACCCTTTTGTGAGAGCGTGTCTGATTGCGCAGATGGTCCTTTCCATCCTCCTGGTAGTCCTGTGGTTCCCGCTCCGTGGATTGGTTGGCAGGGCGAGACCTGATCTCCTCGATCTCGCCGACAGGGTGATCGATAGGTACGGGCTAGTCATACTAGTCCTGATACCTTTGCTGCAACATCTGATCGGTCATGGTGTCTTCGGCTACAACCTCCAGCCTACGGACGCGCGGTACACCTACATGGACTGGGGACGGGCTATGCTGCAGAAGGGATTCCTTCCCTTCCTGTCGCGGGGTTTGCTCAGGCGAATGGAGACACCACTACTGGCGGCTGTGTGGGCCATTTTCTACAAGATCATCCCCAGAGGTTATGTCGTCTCTGCCCTGGTTCCGTTTCTCTACTTCGAGATGGTTGTCGTCTGTACGTACCTGCTGGCGAAGGAGCTGTTCGGCCATAGGGTTGGTTTCGTCGCAGGACTGTTCATATCCTTGAGCCCGCTGTTCTCCTTCGCCAGCTACTTCGTCATGAACGACGTTCCCAGCGCAGCGATGACTGTATTGACTCTCTATCTGTTCGTCCTTGCTCTCAAGAGAAAGAGCGTTCCTCTGGCGGTGGTGTCGGGTGTGTCTTTGCTTTTCACGATGATCACCAAGCTCAACGGCGTGTATTGTGCATTTCTGATCCTACTCATCTACTTCGTCAGCACCAGACGAAATAGGAAGATCCTATTCATCACCTTGTCCTTCTTGGTGTTCCTTCCGATAGCATACGTAGCCCCGTACTTCCTTCGCCACGGGCTGACTCTCGATGCTCTCGAGGCAGGACGGGAGCATCTGGTCACCTGGGCAAAGAGGCCTATGTTCCAGATTAGAGACGGCGAACCTGCCGATTGGAATGATCTCATTCTTGGGTCGGGACAAATACACTACTATATGGGACCGAGCAATACTCTCTTCTACTTTCAGTACCTCGTGAACGCTATCGGCTTCCCCATCTTCTTCTGGGGGGTGATGATTCTCGTGCAGGGACTTGAAGCCGCACTCAGAGGGTTCAAGGATCGTGTGTCGTCTCTACGTGCCGACAAGAGGAACCTCCTGGCAGTAGCGATCTGGATCTTCCCTCTGTTGCTCTTTCTCTCGCTTTGGTCGATGAGGAACACCCGGTTTTCCTATATCGCCTTCCCCGCCTATGCCATCCTGGGCGGATACGGGTACGTCCTGTACACGGATGAGGCACGATTCAAGTATTCACGACGAGGCACGCTGCTACTGGGTCTTTCTGTGATAATGCTGTCGACGCAAAGCCTGGCGCACTATTACAACGTTTCATATCTTAGGAATGCTGACTACCGAGACCCCATCTTCATAGAGACTTCAGAGCCCTACTACTACATCCATCGTCACTACCATGGCTGGTACGTTGGATGGAACGGCGCTGGCACTGATCATCATTTCACGGGTGTGGTGACGACAGATGGACGTTTCGACGGGGTCGAACCCTTCGAACTGGAGACGTATCCAGACGTGCTGGAGGTCTCCGACTCTAATACGAGGATCAGCTTCGACACCATGTCCCGCAGCGGTGAGGATGGGTGCGAGTTCGACGTGGAAGAGGGCTCGTGGGTTACGTTCGATCTGATGATAGACGGCACGAGGCGACCTGAACGAGTGTTCATCTATGCTGGCTCGATCGGCATGAAGAGGGAGGTCGCCTCCAGTTTGCCGCTCACCTTGACGGCGGATTGAGGAGCAGCCATGCCTGAGAGACGCAGAGCATTCGTTGTAGCCTGGGATGGCGCGACTCTGGACCTCTTGGCTCCCTGGTGCGAGGAGGGCAAGCTACCGGTCCTGAGCGGGATCATGGCCGCAGGGTGCTCCGGGAAGTTGGCGTCCACCTACCCTCCCCTCACTGGCCCGGCCTGGAGTTCCTTCATGACGGGCAAGTCCCCCGCCAACCACGGGGTCTTTGAGTTTTTTCGTCGCGGGGAAGGGACCTACGAACAGGTTCTGAGCGGCCCTTCGTCCATTGACGGGAAGGTGCTGTGGAAGCTGTTGAGTGACGCTGGCAAAAAGGTTGGCGTTATGAATGTTCCGCTCACATATCCGCCCCAGGAGGTCGATGGGTTTCTCATCAGTGGGCTGCTCACCCCTCGTGGCTGTGATGACTGGGCGTATCCCCAGGGACTGATCAAGGAACTGAACGAGAAGGTGGGTAATTACTTGATCCACCACGATGAGAAGTATACCAAGGGGAATGTGGAGAACCTCTTGGCTGAGCAGTACGCGATCTTGAAGAGCAGGACTGATGCCGCGCTCTATCTGATGAAGGCCAAGGAATGGGACTTCTTCATGGTTCACTACTACGGGTCGGATCGAATGACTCATGAGTTCTGGCATCTCCTGGACCATACGCATCCTCAACATGATGCAGAGGAGTATCAGAGGCTCGGCAATGTAGTGTTAGACTTCTTCCAGAAGCTGGATGCCGACCTAGGTAGATTGATGGCCGAGCTGGGTGAAGACGTGGTCCTGATGTTGATGTCAGACCACGGCATGGGCAAGGTCACTGAGTTCGTCAACGTCAATTCCTGGTTGTTGAAACAGGGATTCCTGAGGCTCAAGAAGGATGTTGGTTCGAGGTTTCGGTATGCCTTGTTTCGCCTCGGCTTCAACTACTATTCCTTGGGCAAGCTTGTGCTGCGGTTGGGTTGGGGCAGGCAGGCCGTGCGCATGGGTAGAGGAAGACGCCAGCAGTTGCAAGAAAGGCTCTTTTGCTCCCTTCGGGACGTAGACTGGTCGAGAACAAGGGCCTACTCGATGGGCAACTATGGGCAGATCTTTGTCAACCTCAAGGGGCGTGAACCCCAGGGATCTGTCAACCCCGGAAGGGAATGCGACGAGGTTCTGGATCAGCTGGCAGACGAATTGTACGGCCTCGTCGATCCTGAGACTGGTGAAAGGGTGATCGAGAGGGTATTCCGGACCGAGGAGGTCTACGACGGCAAGCATGCAGCCAGGGCTCCGGATCTGATGTTCCTCACCAAGGACATGGAGTACAAAGCTCTCGGCTTGTCTGATTTCAATTCTCCCCGGGTTCTGGAGCCGGTCTACGGCTGCACGGGGAACCACAGAACGGACGGGATATTGGCACTTCAAGGCAAAGGGGTGATCAGGCAAGGGGCTACCATCGAGGCTGCTAGGATTCAAGATCTCGCGCCAACTATCCTGTATGTCCTTGGTGTGGAGATACCCAGGGAGATGGATGGAGCAGTTCTCAGGGATGCCTTCACCTCCAGCTTCTGGAGCGGGCACGCCGTTAGGTACGCGGAAAGCGAGGATCGGGCGTCAACTCCTGAAGCACGGGGCTACTCTGGGGAAGAAGAGGAAGAGCTCACGAGAATGCTGAAGGGCTTGGGCTACGCGTGATGGATTGGTTGGCAAAGGACAGCGGGTCGGCGACGACTGCTTCCGGCAGGCTACTTGTCGTGGTGCCCGCTTTCAATGAGGAGGAGAACGTAGGCCGCGTGATCGCTGACGTGCGCAGGGCAATGCCCGCAGCCGACGTCCTAGTGGTGGACGACGGTTCATCGGATGCGACTGGTGCGGTAGCCGAAGAGTCAGGAGCCAAGGTTGTCTCGCTGGCCTTCAACCTGGGATACGGCGTCGCTCTGCAGACGGGGTTCAAGTACGCGTTGGGTCAGGGCTATGACTACGTGGTTCAGATGGACGCCGATGGCCAGCACGAGGTCAGATCGGTGCTAGATCTGTTTGACGAGGTGCAGAAAGGAACGGCCGATGTGGTCTTGGGGTCTCGATTCCTCGGGCCTTCCACGTTCAAGCCGGCGCTCCCCAGAAGGCTTGGAATCCTGCTCTTCAGGGCCATCGTTTCATCCATCGTCGGACAGAGGATCTCGGATCCTACCTCGGGGTTTCAAGCCCTCAACAGGAGGGTGCTGCAACTGTATGCCACCGAGGCCTATCCTGTCGATTTCCCGGACGCTGATGTGCTAATCATGGTCCACCTAGCCGGCCTCAAGATCAAAGAGATCCCCGTGGTGATGTATCCCAAAACGACTAACGACAAGTCCATGCACAGCGGTGCGAGGCCCTTATACTACGTCTTCAAGATGTTTCTGTCCATCTTCGTGACGTTGATGCGACAGCGGAGATATGAGGGGGGGTGAAGTCCCAATGGAAATGAAGCCTCGTTTTGTGGCCTTGGGCATCAGTGTAGTTCTAGTGGCCCTGATCATCGAGTTGGTTCGTCGTAGAAAGCTCCGTGAGGAATACTCTTGGCTATGGTTGTCCTTGAGTGTCTTGATGTTCTTATTGGCGCTGTGGCCGGGCTTGCTAGATTTCGCCAGTAGCTTGATAGGTGCGGTGCTGTCGACCTCCACCTTGTTCTTCTTTGCCTTGGTCTTCATGATGCTCATCAACATACAGTTCTCCGTAGAGATATCTTCCTTACGAACTCAGGTGAAGAACCTGGCTCAGCAACTGGCGATTCGCGAAGCAGGGATGGAAGGAGTAGGGACTCAGTGGGATGAACAGGAGAATGGAGGCTGAGAGTGTGATGGACCGGGTGCACACTCACAGACGCGTCCTCGCAATAGGTCTGGACGGTGCAACGCTGGATCTGATCGTGCCGTGGGCGGCTGAGGGGAAGTTGCCTACGTTCGCCAAGATAATGGAGGAAGGCACCTTCGGCAGGTTGATCACGACGATCCCGCCGGTCACAGGACCTGCCTGGGTGTCGTTCATGACTGGCAAGAACCCGGGCAAACATGGCGTCGGCGACTTCCTACAGAGAATGGGTGGCGACTATCGGAGGGTTCCCGTGGACTCCAGCACCATCAAAGCCGAACCCTTCTGGGTGACGGCCGGTCGCTGGGGGAAGAAAGTGGGGATGATCAACGTCCCCGTGACGTACCCTCCATATGAAGTCAACGGCTTCATGGTAACCGGTCTGCTGACGCCGAGGAGCAGCAGGACGTTTACCTACCCTGAGGGTCTGGCTCAGGAGCTAGAGGAGGAGATCGGCGGCTATCGGGTCAATCTGGACCATTTCTACGCGAAGGGGATGGCTGGCCGCTTCATCGAAGACCTGAGGACGCTGGTGGACACACGAACCAGAGCCGCCAAGTACTTGATGACCAGGTATGAGTGGGACTTCTTCATGGTCCACTACATCGCGACAGACTGGGTTCAGCATTTCCTCTGGCACTGCATGGATCGGAGACATCCTCGGTTTGACGAGGCTGAAGCAGAGCTCTATGGCGACTCCATTCTGGAGATCTATCAACGCATTGATGGCGCCATCGGAAGCCTCATCGAGAGGCTGGATGACGATGTCGTGCTGCTACTGATGTCCGACCACGGTTTTGGCAGTTTTCACAAGTATATCTACCTTAACAATTGGCTGCTGCAACAGGGTCTCTTGCAGCTAAAGGGCAGTCCGATGACTCGCATCAAGACTTCTCTCTTTCGGCTGGGCTTCACCCCTTCATCCCTTTACCAGGCACTGGCCAAGATGAGACTGGTGAAGGTGGCTTACAAGGCTCGCAAGAAGCAGCGCTACGATCTCCTGAGGGTCATGTTTCTGTCCTCACGAGACATAGACTGGTCCAGAACAAGGGCCTATAGTGCCGGCAACGTGGGACAGGTGTTCATTAATCTGAAGGGCAGGGAACCGCAGGGGATAGTCGAGCCTGGGCAGGAATACGAGGAGCTACGGCAGCAGATCATCACTGAACTGGCCGACCTGCGGGACACTGAGACAGGTGATCGGGTGGCAGAGCAGGTCTTCAAGAGAGAGGAGGTCTACTCTGGGGAGTACACAGATCAGTTGGCGGACATCCTCATACTGCCTCGCAATCTCGAGTATATCGCCACAGGACTGTCCGAGTTCGTCTCCAACAAGATAATGGCTCCCAGTTTTGCGTACACGGGGACCCACAGGATGGACGGCATCTTCATGTTGAGGGGCGATGGATTGAGGCGAGGATGCGATGCTCAGGATGCCCACATAGTAGACATGGCGCCTACGATACTGCATCTGCTGGGGTTGCCGATTCCCCAGGGTATGGACGGCAGTGTGTTGACGGAGCTCTTCGACCAGCAGTTCCTCGCTTCAAGGCCTGTTGAATACACTGACGAGGCTCTGACGCGTCGGCCTGGGGGCCCTGGGCTCTCCGAAGAGGAGGCTGAGGAAGTGCGCGAAAGGCTGAGGGGCCTCGGCTACGTGACCTGAACAGGAACGTGGCATGAAGATATGCTACTATGGCAATCAGCTGGGGTTCATAAGTGGGAGCCACAGGTACGTCCTTGCTCTGGCGAAGAGGTTCATGAGCGAAGGACATGAGGTTACGGTGGTTACGAAGGGAAGGGAGGAGAGGGCGTGGCTCCTGGATGGGGTCAGATATGAGGCTGTGTCGCTGGAAAGCAAAGAGACTTTCACCAGCTATTTTATCGAGTTTCCTTTGCGCTCGCTCTCGTACTTTGCGAAGCACACTGATTTCGACATCATTCACAGCATGGCAAGCTATCACCTCTTCTCGGTGCTGGCAAGGTCAGTCGCCCTGGTCGCAAGGACTCCAGTCGTCTATGGGGTGGTGTCGCCAGGAAGCCGCGCTTTGAAGGTGCTGGGGTTCGCCCGGCTGATCTGTGCCAGCCGGAGCATACAGGCGCAGTTTGGCGATGCAGGCGTGTTCATCCCTCACTTTGTCGAGTTGGAGAGCTTCAGTACAACAGAGCGATACGACTATGGACAGAATGGTCGCTTCACTGTGGGCAGCATGGGCTCGCCAGCGCCACGGAGGGGCTTTGAGCATCTGATCAGGGCGGTCCCACTCGTCCTGGAGAGGCATCCTGACACTCTGTTTGTGCTGGCAGTCGAACATCCACAGATCATGTACCGCCCCAGACTCAGAAGGCGACTGAACGAGCTCAAGGGGCTCATCGAGGGCTGTGGGGTGAGAGACAACGTCAAGCTGGTCGGTAGGGTTGATGTGCCCACGTTCTTGAACTCCCTGGACGTGTTCGTTTACGCCGTGCAGACCACCAAGGGGATGATAGACATCCCTCCCACGGTACTCGAGTGTCTGGCAGGGGGGTGTGCATTGGTGTCCTCACCTAAAGGGGGAATCCCCGAGGTGGTGCGCAGCTACGAGAACGGCGTTCTCGTCGGCGACGACGAATATGACAATCCAGAAGCCTATGCCTCCAAGATATTGGAGTTGATAGAGAACAGGGATCTACTGTCCAGGATCAGGTCCAATGCTCGCAACAGTGTCGAGTCCTACGACGTGAACAAGGTCGCGCCTCAGATCATGAGCGTGTATGAAGAAGCACTGGCGTGCAGGGCGTAGATAGTTGGGGCCTTAGGGTGAGACTAGGCGGCAAAGTATACAGGAGAATCCTTTCCTTGCTGGGGGTACTGATCTTCGGCGCCATCCTGTACTACGGCGGGACGGAGGCTCTTCGGCGGGTGGCCCAGGTCAACCTGTTCTATCTGGGATGGGCCTTCGTTGCAGCGGGGTTGGCGGCGTTCATCACTTCGGTCAGGTGGGGTTTGATAGTCAATTCGCTGGAAGGCAAAGTCGTCCACTCCAGACTTCGGTATTTCTACTACGTCATGATGGGTAAGATGTCCAGCCTGTTCGTCTCCCAGTACGTCGGCGACTACGGAGTGAGACCGCTTGCCCTGAAGGCATCAGGCTCCACTACCTTGGGCAAGGCCTTGTACTCGGTTCTGTTGGACAGGTTCTTCGACTTGATTCTTTCGCTCCTGTTTCTGGTTCCAACGTCACTGTACGTACTGGGGGTTGTCTCTGAGCAGGTGCTGATAGCCTTGATCCTCCTTGCGGTAGGTGTTTACTGGGTGGTCAGCGCGAGGAACTATCAGATCGTGTCGAACTTCCTCGCAGCTTTCATCCGCGCCATGGTGTGGGTGAAGGCTCGCACCCCTGTGATAGCGGGGGCCATTGGAAGGGTCGCAGGTGCGCTGGATGGGGCCAAAGAAGGGTGGAAGCAGGTCGGCCAGAAGTGCATAACGACGGCGAATATCCTCACCCTTGCCCGGTACCTTGCCATGGCCTTTCGTGCTTATTTCATCTCCTTGGCTTTGAATCTCACTATTCCCTTCTGGGTGATCTTTGTGGCTGTAGGTATGGTACGCTTCACTCTGCTCTTCGCCGTCGCCCCTGCAAGGCTGGGGGTTCTCGAAGTGGGGTGGTATGGGGTGCTCGCTCTAGCTGGAATAGGGAGTTCCACAATCATCCCCTTCCTGATCGGTCTGCGGGTCTATGGATTCCTTTTCAACGCAGTGCTGGCTCTCTCTACTCATCTGCTGGTCAGCCTTAGCGCCGAGAGGGTAGGTTGACACGCGCAAGGTGCTGCTCGCGGGTGTGCTCGGCTTTCTTGGTGGCTCTTGGAGACGAGGATGTCATCTGATTTCGCTTCCTCGTGGAGGGTCTGATTCAGAATGAGATGGCAGATTCCGCTGAACAAACCGTATTTCGGCTCTCAGGAGAAGCAGGCGGTGATGAGTGTCTTGGAGTCCGGTGAGCTCGGAGGCAACGGCCTGGTGAGCATAGGATTGGAGACGTACTTGCAGGATCTCCTGGACGTGCGGCATGTGTTGCTCACGACTTCGTGCACGCACGCCATGGAAATGGCGATGATGGCCTTGGACATAGGACCGGGCGACGAGGTGATCATGCCCAGTTTCACCTTCGTGACTAGCGCCACGGCCGTTGTGAGACAGGGAGCGCGGCCCGTCTTCGCCGACATCGACGAGCAGACGCTCAACCTTGACCCTGAGGTGGTGGACGGTTGCATTACGGAGAGATCGAAGGCCATCATGCCGGTGCACTACGCCGGTCAGGGGTGTGACATGGAGAGAATCCTGGCCGTGGCGAGGGACAAGGGACTGTATGTGATCGAAGATGCTGCTCACGGTGTGGGCGCCAGGTACGATGAGCGATACCTGGGGACGATAGGCGATGCAGGATGCTATAGCTTTCACATCACCAAGCACGTCACTTGCGGGGAAGGCGGCGCTCTGCTGACCAACGACGATCAACTGGCCAGGCGATGTGAGATCATCAGAGAGAAGGGCACCAACCGCTCACAGTTCCTTCGCGGCGAGGTGGACAAATACACCTGGGTGGATGTTGGAAGCAGTTTCGTTCTCTCTGATCTGCTGGCCGCTGTGCTCCTTGAGCAGTTCAAGAAGTTGGACGAGATCCTGGAGAAGCGACGACTCATCTGGGAACATTATCAGGAGGGGCTGAAGGAACTGGAGGATCGTGGCATGATCATCCTACCTTGCTTGAGCCCCAAGGCGCAGAGCAGTTGGCATGTCTATCCTATCAGGACCGCCCTGGAGACCAATGCTCGAGTGATCGGAGAACTGAAAAAGAAGGGGATTGGGGCCGCTTTTCACTTCGTGCCTCTGCATTACTCACCCTATGCTCGGGAGCATCTTGGCTACGAGGAAGGAGACCTGCCCGTCACAGAGCGGGTCGGTCGCACCCTGATCAGGCTTCCCATCTACCCTGTCTTGACTCAACGAGAGCAAGAGTATGTCATCCAATGCCTGTACGACGCATTCGACGAGGAGTGATGCGGTGAGTACCGCACATCTTGATCTGAGTCTCGTTCTCGCCTGTTACAACGAGGAGTTGGTCATCGAGGAGAGTGTGGCCCAGATCGTTGAGGTTCTGGACAAGACCCGGTATTCCTACGAGATCATCTTTGTAGACGATTGCAGCAAGGACGGGACGAGGGAGCTCATTGACAGGACTATTGAGCTGTATCCAGACAAGAAGATGTTGAGGATCTTCCACGAGCGCAACAAAGGGAGAGGTGGGACGGTAGCTGATGGGATAAGGGCGGCACAGGGTGATGTGGCGGGGTTCATAGACATAGATCTGGAGGTCCATGCCCGCTATGTCCCGTCGTGCGTCATCGCCGTCGAGAACGGCGCCGATGTGGTCGTGGGGCGGCGGATATACAAGCTGAATTTGCGCTCCTTGGACAGATATATTATGAGTGCCGGCTATGTCCGGCTCGTGAGGTTCCTCCTGGGAGTGGACTTGAATGACACCGAAGCTGGGTACAAGTTCTTCAAACGAGACAAGATACTGCCCATACTTGATGAGATAGAAGACCAACACTGGTTCTGGGACACGGAGGTGATGGTCCGCTCATACTACAGGGGCTATCAGATCGTCGAAATCCCGTGCCTGTTCCTCAGGCGCTTCGACAAGCCCTCGACGGTAAGTCCCGTGTCCGACACGATCGACTATTTCGCAAGGCTCTGGCGATTCAGAAGAACGGTCAGGGACGAGCTGGCAAGTTGAAAGCACTGCGAGAAATCGGCATCAAGAGGGCCCTCAAGTTCGCGGCGGGCACGCTGCTACTTGTCTTGTTTCGGATGATGATCTTTCCACCCTTGAGAACAGCCTTCCTGCGATCGATCGGCGCCAGGATAGGAAAGAACGTCACGATTCATAGTGTGAGGTTCTTCAACCACTACAGAGGTGGTTTCAAGGGGTTGCAGATCGGCGACAACTGCTTCATCGGCGATGACGCCCTCATCGATCTCGCTGATGAGGTCGTGTTGCACGATGATGTCACTCTCGCCGAACGGGTTACCATTCTGACACATGTGAACGTCGGCTACGAGGATCATCCACTACAGAACTATTTCCCTTCCTATTCCAAGGGCGTGAGTCTCCAACGGGGTTCCTTCGTTGGAACCAACGCCACTATACTTCCCGGGGTGACTGTTGGGGAGTGCGGTTTCGTGGCCGCGGGAGCCGTTGTCCGGGAGGATGTTCCCGCCTACCATGTAGTGGCCGGCGTACCCGCGAAAACCATCCGCGTCCTGGAACCGCAGTAGCGATGGATCCGCGAGCCTATGAGGTCGTACACGAACTGGAGGAATCTCACTGGTTCTTCGTTGCCAGGCGAAGGATCCTCGCTTGCCTCCTGGATGATCTTCTAGAGGGGCAAGATCATCCTGCGATTCTGGATGTGGGTTGCGGGACTGGGGCTACTGTGAGCTTGCTGGAACATTATGGCACGGTCACAGCTATTGACGTCTCAGTACAAGCCATTCAGTACTGCAAAGAACAGGGACGGTCGAGACTGTGCCAGGCGGATGGATCTTGGCTGCCGTTCGCCAGCGAGAGTTTCGACCTGGTCACGGCTCTGGATCTGCTCGAGCACGTCGAGGATGAGTCCGGGGGGCTGCGGGAGCTCAGCAGAGTCCTGAAGAGCGGTGGTCGGATACTCCTCTCTGTGCCAGCCTTCATGTTCCTGTGGAGCGACTTCGACCGATTCTCTGGACATTACAGGAGGTATTCGAAGCGGGAGCTCAGGCGAAGCGTGGAGGAGGCTGGATTCGAGGTCACCAAACTATCCTACTTCAACATGATTCTGTTTCCCGTGGTTTTGGGAGTACGTCTGGTCAAGAGGTTCATGGGACAGCGGGGGTCATTCAGCTCTGACTTGCAGAAGCCCGGCAAGAGCCTAAACGCAGCACTCGCCAGGATATTCTCTCTTGAGGGTCGTCTGATCGCGTGGGGCAATCTCCCCTTTGGCGTGTCCTTGCTCTGCGTCGCCACCAAGACGCAGCCTGACTGCGGGCCCGATGAGCAGTAGAGGCGGCCTGCTGGGTGTCAGGAGGACCCTGTACTCTCCTCAGATTGCCATGTTGGTGGTACTGGGGCTGGGTGCCCTCACTTTGGTCTTCGGGACGTGGACGGCGACATCTGCCTGGAGCTTTCCACGTTTTGTCGTCGCAGTCCTAGCGCTGATCTATCTCCCGGGCAAACTCGTCCTGGACACCCGCAGCCTCGGGCTCAAACCCCTGGAGGACCTCACCCTTGCACTGGTCCTGGGAATAACCTCTAGCAGCTTTGTGTATTGGATCTCCGCTGTCGTGGCTGTTCCATACGTATTTGCACTCTGGCCACTCTTGGCTGCCGCGGTGTACTTCTATCGGAGGAGGAAAGGGTGGAGTGACACATGGAGACGGGACTTCTCCGTGGAGATATCTCACGTCTTGCTGGCGGGCGTGGTCATCCTGGGACTAATTCCGCTAGTTGCTTTGCCGATGTACTATCGCAATGTCGCATTTCTACCAGAGGGTGGCATGACGTTCCTTCGCAGACCGAGGGATGCCATCTTTCACCTTTCCATAGCCAATGAGTTGAGCCACTCCATCCCCCCCCAGGTCCCGTTCCTTGCAGGCAAGCCTCTTGGCTACCACTACGGCATGGATCTCCTGGTGGCGATGCTCAGCAACAGCGCTTCGCTGAGTGTTCCGGACTTGACCGTTCGCTTCGTGCCTACCCTGCTAGTGATCACGACTCTGTTGGCGGTATTCTGTTTCAGCCGAATCTGGCTTCGTTCTCAGTATGCAGCTGTGCTCAGCGCCTTCTTGGTGGTTCTCGGCGAAGATCTCGCATTCGTCCCTGGATTGCTACTAGGCTCCCGCGAGATCTGGTCGGTACAGTTCTTCGGGGCGCCGACTGTGTATTCCCTTTATTTCTTGAACCCCATGCTTCCTGCTCTGGCCATCTTGTTCGGCGGACTGTTCTGCCTCGTCAAGTTCTGTGAGGAGCAGGGCAAAACGTGGTTGATCCTGACTGCATTCCTGTTGGCCGTCCTTGTGGAGTATAAGGTTTTTGTTGCTGTGCATGCGTTCATGGCCCTGGCGATCGCAGCGGTCATCTATCTCGCGCTTTTTCGGGACAGGAGGTTGCTCAAAGTCCTGGTGTTGACCGGCCTTCTGACCGCACCCCTTATCACCTATACACTTCTCGGTACCGCGGCAGGGGCGGGAGTGTGGGTGAGGATAGATCCTTGGCCCTATGTGCTCCATTCGTTAGAGCAACTTGGCCTGCTGGATACCTACCTAGGACAGCAGGTGGCCGCGCTCTGGACGCGTGGGGCTCCCCCTCTTGGTGGTCTGATCGCCTTCTTCGCTGTGGCCTTGCCTGGGTATCTCCTCGGCAGTCTTGGGCTCCGGGTAATCGCGATTCCAGTGGTGATCAAGGAACTCTCATTTCCTCGCCCTCCCAGTGCGGCGAGGTTCTTCGTCGCCGTTTTTGTCATACTCGGCCCACTTGTAACCTTGACCTGCACCGTGACCCCACGGAGCTATCCTCCCGATTCGCAATACAACGAGGCAATCTGGTTTTTTGTTCAGAGCAAATACGTTGTCTGGATCTTCGTCGTGGAGTCGATATGGAGCTTCTGTCGAGGTAGGCGCCGCGCTTTGAAGGCACTGATCGTGGTCGTGATCGTAGGTCTGAGTATCCCCTCCACTGCTGAGTATTTCCACAGCAGGATGCGGCAGAGGCTGGACATCCTCGGCGAGAGAGAGTTGGAACTGGTGGGTTTTCTGGACCAAGGCTGCATAGATGGTGGGGTCGTGTTCTCTCGTCAACAGGTGGCTGCGCCTGTCGCTGCGCTCACAAGGTGTCGGGTTCCGGTGCTGAATATCGGCAGCTATACGAATTCCTTCGTGTCCGTGTCTGAGTTGAGAGAGCGACGGAAGGACTGGGATGATTTCTGGGACGCGTGGAACAAGGAACGCGTGCGGACTGACATTCTGGAGCGGTACAAAGTGGGTTACGTCGTTGTTGACAAGAGAGTCGGTGACCTTGCGCCCGAGCGCCCCCTTGCGTCCCAGACGCATGGTCAGGCGGCTGACAGAGTAGTGTCCATGGAGACGTGTTTTCTGAATGAGGATTTCGTAGTCTACAGGGTGCTGGCAGATGATGAGCAGCCTACGTAACCTCACGGGGACCAAGAAGGACCTGCTCGCGATCCTGATCGTCTTCGGCCTGTCAGCCGTCTTCTTTGCCAACGTTCTCTTCACCGACCACGTGCTGGTAGGTGACAACCTGGCGAGATACATCCCATGGAATAGCTACCAAGATCCTCAGGGAGAGGCCCCCATCAACTACGAATACGACACTCTCCTGGCCTATTATCCGCAGTTTCTCATCGCGAGGCAGGCGCTGCGGGCAGGCGAGCTTCCCCTGTGGAACCCCTACTATCTGAGCGGCATTCCCTTCTTGGCCGCGACGCCCTGGCTGGGCCTGTTCTACATTCCGTACGTGTTGTTCTACATCGTTGATCCCTTGGAGGCCTTCGGGCAAGTGGCGTTCTTGCAACTGGCCCTGGGCGGGATCTTCATGTACCTCTATCTGAGGAGCATTGATTGCGACAGGCTTGCCTCACTCGTGGGGGCGGTGAGCTTCGAACTGGGTGGCTTTCTGCTGGCCAATCTCACGTGGCTGCCCCGAGTGAGTACGGTGATCTGGATGCCTTTGATATTCCTGTCTCTTGAGAAGGTGATAGGCAAGAAGATCTGGGCGTATGCCATCTTGGGTGCCTTCGCCATTGCCATGTGCATCCTCGCAGGCAACATGGCGGCTGTGATCTATGTCCTGTTGGCCTCGGGCCTGTACTGTGTCTTCAGATTGCTCTTGGTGTTGAGGGATGAGGGTGGGGAAGTGGCCGTCAGGTGCGGGCTGGTGATTCTCGTTTCCGTCTCTGTTGGCGTTCTCCTGTCCGCGGTGCAGCTAGTTCCGACCTACGAGGTTGCAGAGTTCGCCAGTCGGGTTCAAGTGTCATACGATGAGCGCATTGAATCCGGTCGCTCGCCCCTAGCCCTGGGGACGATGCTAGTACCCGATCTTTTCGGCAATCCGGTAGACCGGCCCTGGGGCAGAAACGAGTTCGCCAAGAATATCCCTGGTACATACGGGGAGACGAGTTTGTATGTCGGCATCTTGCCTCTGTTTCTGGCGTCTTGGGCCTTGATCAACAGACGGGACGCACGCGTGGGCTTCTTTGCTGGCTTGGCTGCTCTCTCTATCTGCGTCTTCCTGGATACGCCGCTGTTTCGAGTGTTGTACCATTTGCCCGTATTCAGGATTGGCAGACAACTGGAAGCCAGAGTGATGTGGGCGTTGGCGGTCTCCGTACTGACGGCACTGGGCTTCCAATCGCTGGCGGAATCCGCTCAGGGGGAGAGGAGATCGCTGCGGATAGCCGGGGCGGCGCTCTTGATCCTGGGGTTGGTAGTGATCTGCGTCCTTGTTGTGGTGGCATTGCTTGTGAGCACTGGGGGTCTTGGGGGGGCGGAAGAGGTTGCGACCGAGTGGTATTCATATAACATCAGTAATCTCTTGCGGTTGGCCCTGTTGCTTCTTGGCACCGCGATCTTGGTGTTGTTGTACGCCAAGCATTCAGCCAATGCTGCCTTGCTCGGTCTATTGGCCCTCGGTCTCATGGTGGCAGACCTGGCCTATTTCGGGTGGAAGCTGAATCCCACACGACGCGCTGAAGGCCTGTACCCTCAGATGAAGAGCGTCGCATTCCTGCAGGCCGACGATGTCGTGTACAGGACAATGCGGGGACCGTTGTCCAGGAAGGTCTTCCCTCCAAACAGTCTCGCCGTCTACGCGATCTCGGATGTGCAAGGTTACTCACCGGTCCTCATAGACTACTATGTGGAGTTCATGAACCTAGTGGAGGACAACATCTCCAGTTCGCGCAGAGTGTACTCGCTAAGGTACGCAGACTCCCTGTCATCCAAGCTCCTGGATTTGCTGAACGCCAAGTACATCATCACCATCGCTGACCCGGGCGAGGAGATGGTTCGCTTGGAGCGAGCAGATGAGAACATAGAGCTTGTGTATGACGACGAGGTGAAGATCTACGAGAACAAGGATGTGCTTCCGAGGGCATTTGTGGTGACGGACTACAGAGTTCTTCAGGACGAGGATGAGATACTTGCTGAGTTGACGAACGAGGGGTTTGATCCCACCGCCTTGGTGATCCTGGAGGAGGAGCCGGACCCGCGCTCTGCAAGGCCGGACATGCCAGGTGAGGAGTCATCATCCGCACGCATTCTGGAATACACGGCCAACAGCGTGACGGTTGAGGCTGAGATGTCAAGCGATGGCTTCCTTGTGTTGAGTGATTTGTACTACAACGGCTGGAAGGCCTACGAGGGTGGAGAGGAGCGAAAGGTCTACAAGGCGGATTACTGTTTCAGGGCAGTCCAGTTGAACCGGGGCAAGCACGTGATCGAGTTCGTGTTCTCTCCCTTGTCATTCAAGGTGGGCTTGTTGGTGAGCTGTCTCACTCTGCTGGTGTTGGGTTCGGTTGCCAGCTGGATTCTCCACAGCAGGAGGTGAGAGTGATGGCGCCTGAGAGTCGCAGACCTTCGTCACGGCCTCGTTGGGACAGGAGGGAAGCGGCATTCCAAGCGAGAGGAGGGACCCTGCGCGGCGTCACACTGCTGGGATGGCGTCAATGATTGGCTTTGGGAGACCTCGCTGGCTCTTGCTTGCGCCTCAGAAGAGATGTGGTACAATATGGGATGTGGTGCGGCATTCGGACGGCAGGTTTGCGGACCACTCAGTAGTGCGAAGGCACTGGCCACGTGCCCGCAGTGGCGACCGGCTCCGTTGACTCCGACAGCGGGGCGTAGGTAGCTTCAGTCATGACGAGTGCCTGTGCCGGTGCAGCAGGTGATCGGGATTGTCGTGGAGTCGAGAGGTAGATCGAGGATCGCGATCTGAAGGGCCCATAGGAGGGTGGTATGAAAGGGCATGGCTGCCGGTACGCGTCGCCGCACCGGCGGGAGAAAGTGATCGCGCTATGCGGCTTCGTAGGCCTGTGTGCGTTGCTTTCGTTATCGTACTGGCTTTCGACCACCAGCGCGGCCAGCGATCCACCCCAGCAGTACTTGCCCCTGGCGATGAAGTTTGAGCCGACGCCGACACCCAGCCCGGGCCGCATTCTTTTCGAATCCAATCGGTCAGGCAACCTGGAGGTCTATGCCATGAAAGCCGATGGCAGTGGAGTCGTCAATTTGACCCACGACTCCGATCGCGACTCCGACGCCACTTGGTCCCCCGACTACGCGCAGATCGTTTTCGCCTCGGAACGGGCTGACAACAATCGGGAGATCTGGAAGATGAACGCGAACGGAACCGGGGAGACCCGGTTGACATTTGACGCGGCCCGCGACTATGATCCGTCTTGGTCGCCTGATGGCAATCGAATCGCCTTCTGCTCCAAGCGCGATGGCGACTTTGAGATCTGGTTGATGAACACGAACGGCGGGGGACTGGTCAATCTTACGAAAAACCATGTCCACGACTATGATCCCTCGTGGTCGCCTGACGGCACGCGTATCGCCTTCTCGTCGGAACGGGATGGCAATCTGGAAATCTATGTCATGAACGCTGATGGGAGTCATGTGACCCGCCTGACGAACAAGCCAGCCTCAGATGGAGACCCCTCTTGGTCAGGGGATGGAACGCGTATCGCCTTTGAGTCCAATCGTGATGGGAACTTTGAGATCTACGTGATGGACGCCGATGGAAGTGGAGAACACAATATCACCCACAATCCCGCCATCGATGCCGACCCCTCTTGGCAGCGGTGGGGAGAACAAATCGTCTTCGGGTCCTACCGCACTGGTAACGGAGACATATACGTGATGAACTCCGATGGGAGCGGGGTGACACGTCTCACTCACGGCCGGTTTATGGACGGGGACCCATGTGCCAGGCCGAGTGGTCCCTGACCCGTCGCCGAACGCCCGTCACATTTCTACCACAGCTCGTCCCGCCTACTAGGGTCGCTGAAGTTGCCTCTCCAGTCTGCTCGCAAGCCCGTGACCGCCCGCCTATGCTCCGGGACCGGGTGCTAGGCTGTGATTGGCATCACGATCAGACCGCGCACCTCTGAGGCCTTCTGTGGTCCTCTGTGCGCATGGGCCTCCTGACAGGCATCTGGCGGGAGGCTGCTGGGTCGTGCCTCGCCTCGTGGGCACCGTCGGTCTTTCCAGACATCCCGTTCTCCGTGGTCACGGACACGCCGTCCTCTCCCCTTGCGACCCCGCCTGACATCGCATTGACACGAGGTTCCTATCCAAAATGGGTGACGCCTGGGTCCATGATGGTGGCCTGGGAGACGAGCGGTCAAGTCGAGGGTTGTCACGGAGTACGGGCCCACGCAAATGTATGGTCTGGCTGCAAGCGATGACGCGCCAGCGGGCGCTTTGCTGGCGCCGGTTGGCTTGCCATCGGTTCCCTTGTTGCCTTGACTTAGAACACGTGGTATATTACGTTGTCTCTGATACGGAGTGAGGACCTCTACCGTGGAGCTACGCATAAACCGGACACTCTTGGCGCTCGTAGGCATATCAGCAGCACTGTGCCTTCTGTTGACGTTTTGCGCACTGTCTGGGACTGGATACCTGGTGCTGCGGCCACTACCCGCTCCGACGATGTCCTTTGTGGAGAGTGTGCGCGCTACCGCAACGGCTCAGGCTCTTGAGGTCGCGGCGCAACCCACGGCGACCAATACGGCGTCGCCGACTCTGCAGCCTACCGTGGCTGACGCTGCAATTCCGACCCTCGAAACCACTGCCGCCGCCACGCCTCAGCCCACGACGGAGCCTGAGGCAACACCTACGACGGGGCCCGCTGCGCCACCCGCGCCCACCAGCACACCGCGCCTCGCTCCTACCAACACTCCCAAGCCTCCGCCCAGTACCACCCTGATTCGGGGCCCGTATCTACAATGGGTGAGACCGCACTCCATCATCGTGGCCTGGGAGACGAGCAGTGAGGTTGACAGCGTGGTCGAGTATGGGACCACACAGGCATACGGCTCCACGGCAAGCGACTACCACTGGACGACCCGGCACGCGGTGACCTTGACCGGCCTCAATCCCTATACCACGTATCACTACCGGGTGAAGACTAGCGCCCAGGTCCTGAGCGACAACCGTACGTTCAAGAGCGCTGCTGGCCCAGGACAGAGTCACTTCACTTTTGTTGTCACGGGAGATACCAACAGTGGGATCGCCGGAGGTGATCTAGAGCGGTATCGCGAGAGCGCGGACGAAGGTCATGCGCATTCGGTGGCCATCATCTGGACCCTGAACCCCGATTTCTACCTTCATGCGGGCGATCTGACGTACGTGGGATCTGACATGGCGGCATGGGACGATTTCTTCTCCTTCGAAGGCGACCTGATGAGCAAGATCACCATGTTCCCCACACCCGGGGAGCGCGATGGGAACCACTACAACTACTTCAACCTCTTCTATCTGCCTAATAATGAGCGATGGTATTCCTTTGATTACGGGAATGCACACTTCATCTCTTTGCAGATTGACGGCTATCTGGATGTTGGTCCTGGCAGCGAGCAGTATCTCTGGCTGGAGAATGATTTGGCTAGCACGGACAAGACGTGGAAGTTCGTGTTCTTCCACTTCCCACCGTATAGCTATGGGCCTGAAGGCCCCAAGCCAGAGGCCAGAGCGGTGCATCCCCTGCTTGCACAGTATGGGGTGGACATGGTCTTCAGCGCCAATGACCGCAACTACCAGCGTTACGAGGTTGACGGCATCACATACCTGGTGACCGGTGGTGGGGGAGGTTACACCGGAAGGCTGACGGGAGGGGGTGATCGAATCCCCATCTTTATGGAACGTACCAAGCACGTGATGAAAATCACCGTGGCGGGCAATACCGTGCACAGCGTGGCCTACAGGCTGGACGCCGAAGGTTCGGAGATGGACCCTTTCACGTTGACCGCTGACTAGGTGTGTGCTCGGATGTGTATCCACGAGTACTGCGCCCCTCACGCAATCCCCTCTGGTCGTTCCTCTCTTCTGTCGTCGCCTTGCTCAACACACCCTCGCTGGGAGAGGTCTGCGACCGGTCGCCCCGGAGTTGGTACTGGATCGGGCGTAGAGTACCTCAACCCGTTTCATTGACATAAGCGCAGGAATGGCGTAGTGGTGTGAAGAGGGCGCTGGTCATTGCCGATTCCAAGGGATATGATATAATTAAGTGAGGCTGCAACTCTGAGACACACTGTCAAGGGAAGGGGTTCAAGAGAGGAAATGTCTGACGGTCAGCCGGAGCTCTCCATCGTTGTTCCGGCATACAATGAAGAGGACAACCTAGAGCCATTCTACCTGGGTCTGAGGGAGGCTGTCGAGGGCCTGGGCAAGGAGTATGAGATCATCATTGTGGATGACGGTAGCATCGATGGCAGCTTCCAGCTGCTCAGGCGGCTGCATGCTGATGATCCGCATTTGAAGGCCGTTCGCCTGCGGCGCAATTTCGGACAGTCGGCAGCCTTTGCCGCTGGCTTTGATCGAGCCAGAGGGCGGGTGATTGTTACCCTGGATGCGGACCTCCAGTTTGACCCGAAGGATATTTCGAAGCTATTGGACAAGCTGGCCGAAGGGTATGACGTCGTCAGCGGCTGGCGCATCGGTCGGCAGGAGAGTCTTCTGACCCGGCGTCTGCCATCGACTGTGGCTAACCGGCTCATATCGAGCATCACAGGGATCAAACTGCATGACTACGGGTGTTCACTGAAGGCCTATCGTGTGGAGGTCACCCAGAACGTGCAGCTCTACGGTGAACTCCACCGTTTCATCCCCGCCCTCGCCAGTTGGATGGGCGTTCGGGTGGCGGAAGTCCCTGTCAGTCACCACCGCCGGCGCTTCGGCAAGTCCAAGTATGATCTTTCACGGACGATCAGGGTGTTGCTGGATCTCTTGACTGTGAAGTTCCTCCTGAGCTATTCAACTCGTCCCATGCAGGTTTTTGGCCTGCTCGGCATGGTCTCCTTTGCTGCGGGCACGACCATCGCAGCCTATCTCTCCTTCATCAGGCTGTTCTTGGGAAGCCCCATCGCCGATAGACCCCTTCTGCTGCTGGCCATGCTCCTGATCTTTGTGGGGGTACAGTTGGTGAGCATGGGCCTGTTGGGCGAACTGACGATTCGCACATATCATGAGGCCCAGGGCAAGAAGATATACGCGATCAGAGAGATGCTGGAATGACTCATGCGCATCTTGATCATTAACTATGAGTTTCCCCCTCTCGGTGGAGGTGGGGGAGTGGCCAGCTATCAGATCGCAAGGGGATTGGTGGCGAGAGAACATGAAGTCGATGTCCTGACTACGGGACGCTCTGGTCTGCCGGGCCACGAAGTGGTTGATGGGGTGGGCATCCACCGCGTTCCCGTGGTCATGAGGTCGGAGCTGGCCACCGCTTCTCTGCCATCCATGCTCTCCTTCTTTCCTTCGAGCGTGCTCAAAGGGTGCCAACTACTCCGCCGGAAACGGTACGATGTCTTGAATACGCACTTCGCTATCCCCACTGGCCCAACAGGGGTCACGCTCTCAAAGGTGTTCAGTACGCCACAAGTTGTGACCATCATTGGCGGCGATATCTACGACCCGACAAAGAGGTTCTCCCCCAGCAACAACCCTTTTCTACACGCTGTGGTGCGCGGTGTGCTCGACTCGTCCTCACATGTCGTCGCCATATCGGAGGACATCGAGCGAAGGGCCCGGGAGGATTATCGTTGTCGGCGGGACATTGAGGTGATTCACTACGGATTGGCGCCTCCCAGGTTTGAGAGCAAGAGCCGTACACAACTAGGCATTCCCGAAGGCGACATAGTGCTGATCTCCGTTGGCCGTCTGATCAGGAGAAAAGCTCTCGGCGACCTGCTTCTTGCGCTGAGCAAAGTGGACGATCCACGGTTCAGGTTGCTGATCATCGGAGATGGCCCCGAAGAGTGTCGGTTGCGGGATCTTGCGAAACGGCTACAGGTATCTCAGCGGATTGATTTCCTGGGCGCCATCTGGGGGGAGCCCAAGTTCCAATACCTGGCGGCTTCTGACATCTTCGTCCTTCCATCGGTCCATGAAGGCTTTGGGCTAGTGTTCCTGGAAGCCATGTACTGTGGTCTGCCTGTCATCGCCAGTTCCAGTGGCGGGCAGACCGATTTCCTTAGGGATGGGGAGACGGGGTTCTTGGTACCCGTGGGGGATGTAGAAACCCTGGCCGAGAGGATCTCGTGCCTGGGTAGCGACGAACCGTTGCGCCGGGAGATCTCCGAATTCAACAGGCAGTACGTGAAGAGCTTTGATATCGCCGATGTCGCTCGACGATATGAGGCTCTCTTCTCCACGGTGATTCAGCGCTCCACCGCTGCAGCGGGACCGCGCAAGACAAACTCGCCCACCGCCTAGCGCTGGGATGAACCCAGATCACGGCATGATTTCTGACCAACTACCTAGGAAAAGGACTCGCGCGTTCGTGATCTTGCTCCTATCGGTTGCGACAGGGGCAGGTCTCTGTTTGCGCTTGGCCTACTTGCACACGATTAGCCTGCACGTGGATGAGTTCATCTCTCTGTTGGCTATACGAGGCGTTCTCCAGCACGGTTATCCCCTCTTGCCCTCGGGCACACTGTACGAACAGGGTCTACTGTTTTCCTATCTGAATGCGCTGGTCCTGGGTGTTCTCGGTTTCGATGCCACCGTCGGGCGCGCCTTGAGCCTCATCATCAGCGTGATAACAATACCGCTGCTGTACTACGTCGGCAAGAGGCTTTTCTCAGCGCCCGTGGGCCTGATAGCCGCCACTCTGGTCGCCGTGTCTCCTCAGGCCATCGCATGGGGAGGACGAGTCAGGATGTACGCCTTGCTTCAGTTGCTCGTCTTGCTGTCCGTCTGGTTCCTGTGGCGGGGTGCCATCGAGGAGGACGATGCTCGCTACCGCTGGCTGGCCATTCTCTGTTACCTCGGCGCTCTCTTCACTCATCCGGTTAGCGTGCTGCTTTTCCCGGCTCTTGTGTTGAGCCTACTTCTCTTGAGAGGGCCTCGCGACCTGCTGAAACCTGGCTTCACGCTGGAGGCCGTGGTGCCTCTGTGTGGCATACTCGCCACGTTTCTGCTGAAGAAGGTGGGACAGCCGGGTCAGTTGGAGGCCCTCGCTCAGGCGCGTCCCTACTTGGCCCCTTCACTCGATATCGCCGCTGGATTTCGCCCCTTGGCTCCTTTCTTCGCGAGCGGAGAACAACTCCCATTGGTGGTCCTGGCCATCGTGGGGTTTCTGATTCTGCTCATGGTGATCACGGTGAGGATCCGAAGCGGAACTGTGCAGAAGCCGCTCGAACCCGATTTTCGAGCTCTTCTCTTTCTCTATACCATCCTTGGCGCTACCCTGTTCGAGATGGTGTTCTTGGTGGGCCCAACGTGGCGGGATGTCCGATACATCTTTATGGTGACCCCTCTGTGGTTGCTGGTGGCGTCCTGGATGGCGGTGTTCGCCTTCGGATGGCTCGGTCGCCGCCTGGAACGGATAAGGCCGGCTTGGATGTGGGACAGACCGAAGACGGAGCCGATATCTTGGCTGTGGACCTGCCTGCTTGTCGCAGGAGCGTTTCTGCTCTTTCTGCCGGCTGCGAACGCTGCGGTTTCGAAGCAGGAGTGGGGATACGATCTCGCATTCGAATACTTGCGGGAACACTGGCGGGAAGGAGACACCGTGCTGACGATAGTGCCCTTCGCCTGTGAATTGTATCTGCCGGAATGCGACTACTATGCGTCTGGGAGAGCGTTCGAGGAATACGTTTTCGAGAGGAATGGTGTCTTGGTTGATCGTTGGGTTGGCGCGGAGCTACTCGATTCTGCCGACCAACTGGATAGCGTCCTGAGGAGTAGCTCTCGAGCTTGGTTCGTGGTAGACGGTTGGCGGCTCGCCGCGCGCTTCGACCTCGATTTCATACGAACTGTAGCTGAACAGATGGAGATGGTTCACGAGGATCAGGGCGTGAGGGTGCTACTGGCTGAGGGCAATGAATCCTGGGGCGAACCCGAGATAAGCAGATCCGTGGAGGTCAACTTCGCCGGTCAGATCGCACTGGTAGGGTATCAACTCTTGACTGACGGTGTCAAGCCTGGAAGCGAACTCGCAATGACCCTCCACTGGGAAGCTTTGCGCCCCATTGATGAGGAGTATACCGTCTTCGCCCATCTCCGGGGCCAGGACGGATCCATAGTAGCTCAGAACGATTCCCCACCTTTGGGGAACCTCTACCCCACCACTTACTGGTCGGAGGGTGTGGAGGTGCCGGATCCCCGGGTGTTGTCGGTAGGGCCGGACGTGCGTCCGGGGAGATACCGCTTGGAGGTTGGATTGTACCACCCTGGGGATGGACAGCGTCTGCCGACCCTGGACCAACAGGGGTCGGCTTCGGGTGACAGTGCCATCTTGGACTACGTCTGGATCGGTGAGAGACCGGAGAGGTCGGCGCCTCGATATGCCATGGGTGCCAACTTGGATGACAAGGTGCTGCTAGTGGGTCACGATGGGGTGCCTGATTCGATCGAAGCGGGACAGGAGGTTCGTGTGACCTTCCACTGGGAGGGTTTGGCTCAGATGGACGAAGACTATACCATCTTCATACATCTGATTGATGACCAAGGTCAGGTCGTGGCCCAGCACGACGGCCAGCCCACTGCCGGTTTCTATCCTACGTCCTTTTGGGATGAGGGTGAGGTCATCCGAGATGAGTACAGTGTCAGTGTCGATTCGTCAATTCCGCGCGGTGAATACGAACTGGTGACGGGGATGTATCTTCTGGCCACCGGTGACCGACTTCCCGTGTTGGATGAACAGGGCCGCGTCACGGGTGACGCGGTCTCCTTGGGCACGATCAGCTTGACAGAGGGCTGAGGCCTTGAACACTGCTACCGTCGAGAAGGTCAAGGAGCGCAGTCGGGGATGGCACCTCGATGCCATCGCCCTGGCTTCTCTCCTCCTGTTCCACATAGTCAATAATTGGATCTGGGCGGTTTCCAATGTGACTCTGCTGGGCTGGGATAGATCTTCGCATCTGGCCAAGACGTTGATCTACAACGATATCCTGGGACAGATCAACGTTAGGACGATCTTCACTGCCCTGACCTGGCCGTGGAATCGTCCGCCGCTGCCCTTCCTGACAGTCGTGCCTTTCTATCGTCTCTTTGGTACTTCGACCGACGTAGCGCTGATGAGCAACTGTGTCTATCTCGGCATCCTTCTGTGCTCCGTGTATGGTATCGGGCGGGTGCTCTACGACCGCCGAGTGGGACTCTTGGCGGCGTTCCTCGTATCGTTCTATCCGGTGCTCTTTGCCATCTCGCGTCTCTCCTACGTGGACTATGCCTTGACCGCCATGGTTTCTCTTGCCATCTACCTCCTCTTGAAGACAGACGGATTTCGCAACCGCAAGTGGTCTTTGCTCTTGGGTCTCGGTCTCGGGTTAGGTCTCCTAACCAAGTGGCCGTTCATCGCATTTGCCGGCGCTCCTGTGGTCTACGTCGCGTGGCGCTCAGGTGCCTTGAGGGATGTGCTGTTTGTACCGTGGGGTGGCAGTGAGGGCATCACCGGGCTCCGCCGATTACTGACCTCTCCTTGGCTCCACATCACCTTAGCGTTGTTACTGAGTCTGGCGTGGTACGTCCCCAACTGGGATCGCCTGCCCGAGTTCTTGTTGGGTCGCTGGCTTCCCCTGCTCTCTTGGGTACTTCTGGCTTGTACCTTCTACGTCTTATCGCGCAAGCACCGTCAAGGGACCAACCTCTTGAGCGCGCTGTTGGTGGGGGCGACCATCGGATCCGTCTGGTCTTTGCCAAACTTGGGTTTCTCTGGGAGGTTTGTGTTTGTGGCCTACGGTGGTGTGAACATCCAGGGCAAAGGCCTCAGCTTTCTGGACCCGACCTTCTATGGTCGCTATATCAGCATGATGCTCACAGAGCAGTTGTCTCCACTCTTCTTCGTTGCCTTGTTGATAGGAGCTGGGGTACTGGTCTATGCTGCCGCACGCCGTGGATCGCTGCGGGCATCTTGGAGACAGATGAGCGATGGGGCTTGGATACTCACCCTATGGTTCACGCTCCCCTTTCTCGTGTTCACGTTGTCTCAAACGTGGAATTCCCGCTTCGACATAGCGTTGCTGCCGGCGGCGGCGCTTATTACCGCGCGGGGGCTCTTGCAGATCAGAGCGCGACCGCTGCGAGCCGCGCTGGTCGCTCTGATAGTCATTTGTGGCGTGGGGCAGTTCTTTGTACTTTCCTATGACGACCTTCATGGGGCCTCAGATAAAACCGTCGTCGGCGTGCCTGTGCTGGGCGACCTTAACCTCCTGGGTGAGGGGGCATACATCATGCCGCCCAGCAGAGGTCGAACTGATAGCAGATACTGGGTGGCGCCTGAGATTTTGGGTTTGATGCAGGAGGCAACGACGGGCGAGTTGGAACTTGCCTTGCTGGTCAACGACACCCATCTCAATGCGGATATCCTGAGGTACTTATCCTTGCTTGAGTACGGAGACATTGAGGTACGAGATCTGGCCAGGGATGAGAGTGGACCTTCCGTCTACCATCAGGTGTTCTCATCTGACTACGTCGTCCTCAGCACTCATGATCCCTACAAACTGAGCGACGGCGCTAAGGAAGCCGTACACAAGATGAGAGATCCATCCGACGTCTTCCAGCAGCTCTACGTTCTGAGGGAGGAGTTTGAGTTCCCTGACGGAGAGGCTGTGTTCCTCTACGAAAAGCGGCTTCCCTCGCCCGACGAACAGATACAGGACTACTACCGTCATCTGGTTGCAGCTCTGGAGCCGACTGTGCATGAGAGTGACGCCATCATTCTCAACCCCGCCGGACAGATCCACACCTTCATTCGATTCTACGACGGGCCTGGACCTCTCTATCTTCTGCCTCAAGAGGACCCTGCGCACGATAGGCAGGCCCTCCAACGGATACTTGCCACCCACGACCGGGTTTATGTCGTCTTCGGACGGGAAGATGAGGCTGATCCGGAGCACCTCGTCGAGAGTTGGCTCAACGAGAGAGCCTATCGAGCCAACGATGAGTGGTATGGAGATATCCGACTGGTCCTCTACGCTGCGCCGGGGGACGCCCCTTCCATAGAGGGGTCTGTGAATGCCAATCTTGGAAATGAGATCACCCTGGTGAGGTACACGGTGGGCAGTGAATCCATCGCACCGGAACAGATCCTGCGCGTGACCCTTTTCTGGGAGGCTCGTGGCGAGGTGGCTGGGGACTACGTGGCATTCGTCCATCTACTGGATGAGGAGGGGCGACTGATAGCGCAGCGCGATGGCGAGCCGGTGGGTGGTTCTCGTCCTACAAGCACCTGGCCAGCCGACGATGTGATGTCCGATAATCAGGGCCTTCTCATCCCCAAGGCCACTCCCCCTGGGGAATACCGGTTGATAGCCGGGATGTACCTGGCCGACACGGGGGAGCGCCTGCTGGTGCTGGATGAGCGAGGACAAGCGAGCGGTGAAGCGGTCTTTCTGCACAGGATACGAGTGGTGGCGAAGAATGAACCAGCGGGCTAGCGACAGCGTGGCTGAAGCAGCAACTGTGGGGAGATCCGGTCTAGTCAAGGCGCTTTGTCTGGGCGCCGTGCTGGGCCTGGTGGCCTTTCATCTGGTCAACAACTGGATCTTCGTGTCCGCCCAGGTCACCATTCTTGGCTGGGACCGGCCTGCTCACCTGATTAGGACGTTGATCTACAACGACATGCTTCAGGAGATCAACCTCAGAAGCCTCTTCGAGGTGGTGACTTGGTCCTGGAACCGCCCGCCTTTGAGTCATTTGATCGCCGTTCCTTTCTATCGAATGTTTGGCGTTTCCACGGACGTGGCCCTGATGAGGAATGGACTCTATGTGGCTGTCCTCTTGCTCTCCGTGTACGGAATAGGCCGCAAGATGTACAACGCTCAGATCGGATTGCTCGCCGCCTTCATGGTGTCCACGTATCCGATCCTGTTCTCCATCTCGCGTATGCCGTATGTTGACTATGCATTGACGGCGATGGTGGCCTTGTCCATCTATCTCCTGGTGATATCTGAAGGTTTTCGTCACCGTGGCCGTTCCCTTCTCCTGGGCTTGGTGATAGGGCTGGGTATTCTCACCAAGTGGCCTTTCATTGCCTTCTTCGGAGGGCCACTGGCTTACGTCGCCGTTCGAAGTGGTGCACTGGGAGACATCAGAGCTAGCCTGGCTGCCGAGTCAGGGGCCGGCTCCGCGCTCCGCCGGCTTTGGGTGTCGCCACTGGCGCATGCTGCACTGGGGCTGTGTCTGACCTTGCTCTGGTACTGGCCGAACCGAGACCGTTTGGACGGATTCCTCCTGGGATACTGGCTCATTCCTCTGTCATGGGTTCTGACTGGATTCACTCTGTACGTGCTGTCTCGCCCTTCCCGTCAAGGAGCGAACTTGCTCAGCACCCTCATGGTGGGAGCCACAGTGGGTAGTCTCTGGTCCTTGCCCAACCTGAGGTTCTCGCAGCGTTTCGTCACTGTGGTCTACAGTGGCCTGAATATGGAGGGCACAGGGGTCGGTCCTCTAAGTCCCGGTTTCTATCTGCGGTATCTGAGATTTCTCCCTGGTCAGCAGTTATCGCCTCTCTACTTCGTCGTTCTTGCCGTGGCATTGGGATTGCTAATCTATCCTCGTTGGCGCCGGAACGGGATAAGGGATTCCCTCAGGAGCATGAGCGATTCGATGTGGATCCTCCTGCTGTGGTTCAGCGTATCCATGGCGACCTTTACCTTCTCTCTGACCATGAATCCGCGATTTGACGTCGCCCTGCTCCCGTCGCTGGCCTTGATCTCAGCGCGTGGTCTGTATGAGATCAAGAGGAAAGCGATCCGAAGAGCCGTGGTCGCCGTGGTGGTAACCATGGGTCTGGCGCAGTTCTTCGCTCTCTCGTACGATGATCTGGGTTGGATGCGAGACGTGGCGCGGTTTGGCACACCGTGGGGGGAAACCACTCTGCTGGCGGAGGGCAGCTATATCGAACTTCCCTCCTTGGGACGCACTGACGAGCGATACTTCGTGGGGCCTCAGGTGCTGGACATGATCCAGGCAGACATAGTGGTTGAAGGAAGAGACACAGCACAACTGGGCAACCTCGTCAACCGTTCTTATTCCAATAACGCCATCTTCCAGTACCTGATGTATGACGCCTACCCAGGCATCGAACTGCGGGAGTTCGCTCGCTCTGGCTGGGAGGAACCTCCCTTCTACGAGCGGCTCTTTGAATGCGACTACCTGCTGCTGAAGAGCGATCCCTATCCTGGGCTGAGGGAAGAGGCGCAAGAGGCGATGAGGATCATCGAGAGCTCGCCCTCTCTGTTCGCCCAGGCGTTCGACGTGGTGTGGGAGCGCGTCTTGCCAGACGGGGACACCATCTATCTCTACAAGAAGCGATACGACCTGGAGGAACCGTACGATGTGGAGGACTATCGCTCGGTGGCGGCCTCGATAACGGCCCTTTCGAAGGAAGGAGACGGTATCGTCCTGACTCCTCCCGACCAAGTGGAGGTGTTGGGCCGATACTACAAAGGGCATCTTCCAGCATATCCTGTTTCGGTACGGAGGTGTTCCGATGGGGAAGCCTTTCGGGCGGAGCTGGAGAGGATAGTGGACGACAGGGACAGGCTCTTCCTAGTCTCGTGGAGCGGTGCCGGGGCTGATCCGGACTGCACTGTTGAGCGCTGGCTAAACGAGCACGCTTATCGCGCCTACGATGAGTGGCACGGGGCGGTACAGGTTGCTCTCTATGGCACATCCAAGGGGGCCGAAACGCCCGTTGTGGAGCGACCCGTAGGTGCACGTTTCGGCGACGCGGTAAGGCTGGAGGCGTACTGGTTGCAGGATCAGGAACTGCGGCATGGGGATGTCCTGCAATTCTCGCTTCACTGGCGGGCGGTGGACAGTCCAGAGCACGACTACAAGGTGTTCGCCCATCTGTTGGACGAGGCTGGTGCTCTTGTGGCTCAGCGCGACAGTGAACCTGTGGGGGGGGCACGACCCACCTCGACTTGGGACCCGGGAGAGGAGGTGCTGGACAGGCACGGTGTCTTGATCCCCGATGGTTTGGCCCGTGGTGAGTATTGGCTGGTGGTAGGGATGTACTGGCCCTCCACGGGCGAGACGCTGTCGCCGTCAGGGGAGGGTGTGCAGTTGGTGGATGGTGGTGTCTTGCTGGGCAGGGTTCTTGTAACCGATGAATAACCACGATCAGACAGGGGGGGGCTCCTGGACGTCGGAGACGATTAGAGTATGCCTGTTGATCGGCATCCTACTTCTGGCGCTTGGTCTGCGATTGTGGGATCTGGATGCCAAGAGCTTGTGGCAAGACGAGATCTTCACCACGGCCATCGCATCCGCCGAGAACACCGCGTCTCAGGTCGCATCCATCGCCCTATACAACACCCCCTTGCCCGCACCGCCTCTACATTTCCTGGTCACTCACTGCTTCCTGCACGTCGGGGACAGTGATTTCGTGTTGCGATTTCCCGCACTCCTGTTTGGGGTCCTGGGTGTGGCGACGATCTACACTTTGGGAGCATGTCTGTTTGGGAAGTCGGAGGGCCTTGTCAGTGCGTTCCTGCTGTCCATTTCACCCTTGCATGTCCGATATTCCCAGGACGCTAGGTTCTATTCCTTGCTTACCTTTCTCTCCTTGCTTTCACTGTACTTCCTATATCGGGGTGTTTTCGAGAACAAGAGGAGGTGGTGGACGGGTTTCGTGCTGTGCAGCATACTGAACGTTTACACTCACCTTTTTGCGTTCTTCGTTCTCCTAGCGCAGACTGTATTCGTCGCCGGGCTTTGGCTGGCGGGTGCCCTGATGAGTGTGCGGCGACGGCGCTCCCCTGAGGAGGAATCAGATTTGCGGCGGAGAGTAGTCGGCGTTGACAGGAGGATGGGCCTGGCGTTTGTCCTCAGCCTGGCTGTGGTTGGCCTAGCCTATACACCGATGGTGCCTCACGTACTGAGAGGGCTTGGCGGGGCCAAGGGCCTTGGAGCGACAGCGGGAGGAAGCGTAAGCTTCACACCATCTTTTCTGCTTCAGCAGTTGGATGCTTGGGGGCTTGGGTCAGGAGAGACCATCCTTGTGCTTTTCATACCCTTTCTCGTCGGCATTATTGCCTCCGCGAGGGCCCAGCGCACGCAACTGTGGGTAGGTGCGTGTTGGTTCGTCGTGCCCTTCGCGGCATTATCCCTCTTGCCTGTGCACCATCGTTTTCGGCCGCGATATGCGCTCTTCATGCTTCCTCTATATCTGCTTTTCGTCGCCAGGGGATTGACAGCAACTGGTGAGATGATCGGTGTCCTGCGGCCAAGAGAGGCATCCCGGCTGCGAGCGGTGACCGTGGCCGTGCTCCTCTTGGCGATCGCACTCCTTAGCGTGCCAGCGCTACAGGCCTACTATGTGGAGGACAGGGCAGATTGGAGAGCCGTAGCCACCCTGTTGGGCTCGAGCATGCGGCCGGGAGACGCGGTAGTTTCCCCTGGAGGGTTTGCCCAGGTGGTGCTGCCACGTTATCATAAGAACCTGCGAGAGGTGGAGTTTGTGATTGGGGGAAGCGAAGTGTTTCTCACTCCTGACCGAGACGCGCGACAGGGCCTATGGTTCGTGGGCCTGCAAGAGGAGAGAATGAGTGCGATCGAGAGGGAACTGGAGGAGGTGATATCTCACCATTTCAAGGTGGTCATCGAGGTGAATGATCAGAGCGTGGCGAGGGGGAGGCTACTGAAGATAGCGCCCGTGATGTACAAGGATATCTGGGTGCTATACGTCAGGGAGGATCTAGGGCCTCAAGAGGTCCTTGAACTCTATGAGGGAGCTCTGGAAATCGTGCCATTTTCCACAGCGTTCCCGGCCCACACGGCCCTGGGAGAACTGTATCGGGAGGAGCATGATTTCGACCAGGCTGTGATTCACTATCAGGAGGCCTCCAACTCTAGATCCAGATGCTCCTGAGCCACACTACGCACTGGCTCTCGTCTTTGAGGCGCAGGGCCTACAACAGCAGTATGTGGGTGAGTGGCGGATCTACGAGGAGTTGGCAGGGCAATAGGTGTTCGTGAGCGCACGATGATGAGTAGAGAGAGACTGGGATCCACATCCGAGCGTGCAGGCGGCTTCCTGGTGCGCCAAGGGCACCTTGTGCTGCTGTCTCTTCTAATCTCTTTCCAACTGGCGGTGAACTGGGCGTGGCTGTCCACGAACGTGGTCATCATCGGCTGGGACAGGCCACGGCATCTCATCGAGAGCCTGGTCTACAACGACATCCTGGAGCAGGTGAACCTGAACTCGCTATTCGAAGCACTGACTCACAGCGGGTACTATCCCCCTCTCTTTCACTGGTTCATGGTAGCTTTCTACAAGCTCTTCGGTGTCTCCATGGATGTGGCAGCCATGGCCAACATGCTTTTCCTGGTGATTCTGCTGGTCTCGGCCTATGGAGTTGGTCGAGAGCTCGGTGGCAAAGGAGTGGGCCTGCTAACTGCTTTCATCACCTCCACCCTGCCCATGGTCTTCGCCATGTCTCGCTATACATACATAGAGTTCTCGTTGACGGCGATGGTGGCGTTGAGCATCTGGTTGCTGCTCTTGAGCCGGGAGTTCACCCACAGGGGGTATAGCCTGCTCTTTGGATTGAGCTTGGGCCTGGGGCTGCTGAGCAAGTGGACCTTCTCTCTCTTCGTTTTTCCTGCTCTCATCGTCGTCATCTTGCGAACGGTGTTGCGACCGGGATCGAGAGACGGTCTGCGTTCCTTCTCCAGAGACAAGAGATGGGGTGCCTTCTCTGTGGGCCTGGGATTGATTCTCACTCTAGTTTGGTATCTGCCCAATACGCAACGGATCGCCGAGCTGCCGCTGAGCCATCTTCTCCTGCTGGTCTCCTGGTTCTTGTTCTCGGGCTTGATCTATCTTCTCAAGCAGCCCAGCGATCCCATCGTTAATCTATTCGGAAGCTTGTGGCTGGGTGTTGTGGTGACCGGTTCCTGGTACCTATCCAGGATTGACTTCGTGAGCCACACCTTTCTAATCGCCTGGGGGAGGCCCGAGCGACATAACTGGGCCTTCGGATACTACCTGGACCACCTGATACGTGAGCAGCTTTCACTCTTCTATGTGGTAGTCCTGATAGTCGCCAGTCTTGGGCTGGTCATTCTGGCGGGAAGAACCCTCAGACACGGAGAGGGATGGCGCGAGATATGGGGGGACAAACTACTACTATTGGTTCTGTGGGTGGTCGTACCGTACGTGGTGCTTTCTTTTCGTCCCAGTTCGAGACATTCCCGCTTCATAATGCCTATTCTTCCAGCTCTGGCTGCACTCATGGCTTATGGCCTATCGAAGATACGGTTCTCCAAGCTGAAGGTGGTGGCCGTGGGCCTGGTCGCCGTCATGGGAACAGGGCAGCTATTGGCTCTTTCCTTCGACGGTATGGACTGGCTCCGTCAGAGTGCCGTCATAGGAGGGGTCGAGTTCTTCGCTCACAAGTTCCAGAATCAACTCCCCAGCTCCGGGCAGACTGACAGCCGCTACTGGGTAGTGCCAGACATCCTGAGCTATGTCTCGGAGAGCGCTGAGGCGAGTCAGGGCGGTGTCGAGCTGGCATTGTTGGTCAACACACGACAGGTTCATGACGAACATTTCCTGTACCTGATCTATACCGATTTTCCCCAGGTCACCTTGCGGGAGTTGGCTCAGAACTGGACGGGGAGGCCGGCATACCCGCAACTATTCGAAGTGGACTATGTAGCCCTGGCCGGTGACAATCCTCCTCACAAGATCGATCCTGAGTCACTGGAGGTCGCCAAGATGGTCCTGGAGGATCCGCCAGTGCTCTTCGAGGAGGCCTTCGAACGGGTGAGGGAATACCCATTGCCCGATGGTGACGTCATCTATCTGTACGAGAGGCGATATCCGTTGCCTGAAGGCTACGACACTCAAGCGTACGAGTCTTTGGCACGGGATCTGGACGCCTACCTGGCCGCCGAGGACGGCCTTGTCCTCTATTCATCTGATCTAGTGACGCTCCTGGGGCGCTACTATGTGGGAGACCCTGAGCTCTTGGTCCTTTCCACGCAGGTGCCTGTCGAGGAGGCGAGCGTCATTCGGAGTCTGGAAGAGTTCGTGGCTCAGCACGAGCGGGTCGTCACCGTCTTCGAAGTCGGAGAGGAAGAGGAGATTCAGTCCGTAGCAGACCGTTGGCTGAGCGAGAACTGCTCACCAACTCGCGAGTCTTGGCACGGGTCGGCGCATGTGGCGCTATATGTTTGCCGTTGAGGCAAGGACGGCCGAGGAGATCGGTCTCGGCAGAGGTAGGCGGCGGTGATGACGTGCCACTCGGACGGACACCGCTCGTCGGCCCTTGGCGAGCGTGGACGGATGCTGGGGAACAGTCTTTCCCCGGGATTGACTGGGGTTGTTGGTTCTGCAGCAGCGTTTGCAGCAGGCGTGGGTGAGCGCTGATCAGAAGGAGCGCGGACGGACTTGGCGGCAATTGAGCGTTTGCGGAATCCTCGAGTGATGCCGGCCCTGGTGTGGACGGCCATCGTTCTGTACATCTTGCTCTTTAGCTTCCTGACCGTCTTGAAGCATGAGGCTTTCGAGACCACGGCCTTCGATTTGGGGAACATGGATCAGGCCGTGTGGAACAGCCTGAGTGGCCGGTTCCTGCCGTTCACCAATTGGGGGGAGGAGGGCACTCGGCTGGCATATCACGTGGACCCTATCCTGATCCTCATCTCACCACTCTACCTGCTCTACAGCGATCCACGCACTTTGTTGGTGTTGCAGAGCGTGGTCGTCGCAGCGGGGGCCTGGCCCATCTATCTCCTGGCTCGGCAGCGACTGGGAAGCGCTTTCGCGGCGGTGGTGTTCCCCCTGGCGTATCTGCTCTTTCCGGCCCTGGAGGCGGCCAACCTATTCGATTTCCATCCCACTACGCTGGTGGCGGGCCTTCTCGCGTTTGCTTTCTACTTCCTAGAGAAGAGGAAGTATGTGCACTTCTTTGTCGTCTCAGCGCTAGTCATGTCCTGCAAGGAGGAGATGGCTTTGCTGATCGTCATGTTGGGCGTGTATGCCATCCTCAGGCAGCGCAACTGGCGAGTTGGCCTGGCCGCCATCGGACTCGGCGCTGTCTGGTTTGTCGTTGCAGTCTACGTCATCATTCCTCACTATAACCCGAGCGGCAAATCCCCCTACCTGGGGGCGTATAGCCACCTGGGACAGGGTCCCGTTAGCATCATCGTCACCGCGCTCACGGATCCCGTGGCTCTGGTGCGGACTCTCTTCACCGTGGAGAAGCTGACATACCTGCGGGATCTGTTCGCGCCTGTTGCCTACTTGTCGTTCTTCGGGCCGTCGGTGCTCTTCTTGTCCCTGCCAACCTTAGCCATCATCCTCTTGAGCGCTGACCCGCAGGTGTACACTCTGGAGAAGTTCCACTATGCTGCGCCTCTGGTTCCCGTAGTCGTGATCTCTGCGGTCTATGGCACGGCCTTCTTGAGCGAAAGGTTGGCAGGCAAAGGGCGCATCTCCAGGAGAACCTGGGTCTGCGCGCTGTCGGGGCTTGTGCTTCTGTCTACTTTGGTCTACCATAGCTCCCGTGGTTTTACGCCCGTGGGAGGAAAGTTCTCGCTGCCCGTCGTCACCGCCCACCACCACCTGGCGGAGGAGTTCGTGGCGATGGTGCCTCAGGAGAGCGTCGTCTCCGCTCAATCGGAGCTGAACCCTCACCTGAGCCAGAGAGAGCGAATCTACATGTTTCCCCGCGTTGAGGATGCCGAGTACGTGTTCTTCGACGTGACGGCCGATTCTTGGCCCATCCACCCCAACGATCAGTGGGCCCTTTTCCAGTCGCTGATCGGTGATGAGGGCTTCGGCGTCTTAGCTGCAGAAGATGGGTACATCCTGCTTCGCAGAGGGCTGTCGGGGGCTGGCGAACTGCCCGATAGCTTCTACTCCTTTGCTCGTTGCGAGGAGCCGGAGATCGAGTATCCTATCGTCGTGCGTTTCGGCGACGTCCTCCGTCTGGTGGGCTTCGATCTTCTGCGGGAGGGCAGTACGACGAGTCTATCGTTGTACTGGCAAGCTTTGACACCGCTGGAAAACGACTATCGGATCTATCCCTTCTTTTACGACGAGGCGGGCAGGATCATCGAGGATACTAGTTTGCGCCCCATGACCACCGCCATCTGGTATCCCTCCGGTCAGTGGCGGTCACAAGAGACAGTGTGGATGCAGACTCTGCCGTGGGATGTGGGCACCGACTTTTATGTGGGGGTGGGGGTGATCGACGGAGACGACTGGACTGCACTGGAAGACAGGCTGCCAGCCCAGGTGGTGACATCAACCTTGAGGGTTCGGCTCTTTGATGGGGACACGGCGGTGCAACTGGCCGAGATCAGGGATGGGAAAGTCATCACGCCACGCAGACTCTTTGCTACGCCGCGCATTCCTCACCCTATGTACTCCAATCTCGGTGATCAGGTGGATCTACTGGGATACGGTGTAGAACCGACGTCTCCCACCGTGAAGGAGACGATGCAGCTCACGCTCTACTGGCAGGCGAGGGCGGAGATGGATGCGGACTACACTGTGTTCATACACTTGGTCGATGGGAGAGGGAACATCGTGGCACAGCATGACGGTCAGCCTGACAGCGGGACCTATCCAACGAGTCAATGGCTGCCAGGAGAGGTCGTTGAGGATGAGCACGCTTTGGTGCCAGCGCTTGGTTATGGGCCGGGGGAGTACACCCTTGTGGTGGGAATGTATGACCGGGACAATGGAGAGCGGCTTCCAGCATACGACCAGGATGGATTGGCGCTGCCCCAGAACAGGATTGCGCTGACCACAATACGAGTGCAGGAATAGATGCGGGATAGGCTGCTCAATCTGTTGAAGGTAGGCATAAGCCTTGGGCTGCTGGTGCTCCTGCTCTGGAAGATCGGCTGGCGAGAGACTTGGGAGGTCCTCAGCCACAGTGACTTCCGTTATCTGCTAGCGGCATGGGTCCTGTACTTGTTCAGCATGGTGCTCAGGGCCTATCGCTGGCAGGTCCTCCTCCTGATCCAGAAGCTCAGCGTCCCGCTCTCCAAGTTGGTCTCGCTGTACTTCATTGGCACCTTCTTCAATAGCGTCCTTCCCACGGCCTTCGGCGGCGATGTGGTGCGCATGTACGAGTTGTCAAAATACAGTAGCCAGGGCGCACAGTCGGTGAGCACGGTGCTCGTTGATCGTCTGTCCGGTTTCCTAGTGCTTTTTCTGATGGCTTGTCTTGCTCTGCCCTTCAGCTATCAGCTCATCCCACCAGCCGTGAGCGTGATGATCATCACCATCACAGTGATCGCTCTGTTGGGTGTGTGGATGGCGCTTAACGAGGCTGTGTGGAAATGGTTGGAGGGATTGCCGCTGGTTGGCTCGCTACTACAGAGAAGGAAGGCACAGGAGTTCCGGGAGTCGATTCAGGCCTATCGCACGCGGGCGGTCTACAAAGCTCTGCTCGCTTCTTTCGCCTTCAACGTACTGCTGATGGCCATGAATTATCTGGTGGCTTTGGCTCTAGGGATCAGGATCTCGCTCTTCTATTTCCTGGTCTTCATACCCATCATTTCCTTTCTGCTGGCCTTGCCGATCTCCTTCAGCGGGCTGGGCGTACGTGAGGGAGGATATGTCCTACTCTTCGGCCAGGCTGGTGTCCCTCCCTCGCTGGCCTTCGCCATGTCCCTCTGCGTCTATGCCATCGCGGTGACCACTGGGCTCATAGGAGGCGTTCTGTACATGCTGGAGGGGTTCAGAGGCCTTGACGAAGAGAGGACGTGAGAGATTAGCAGCGTTTCCTCAGGCGTGGTAACATTTCGTGAGGTCAGCGGTCACTGGGGGAATCCGCCCCACCAGGCCTGAGACCTCCCTCTTGAAACAGCCGTGGGGCTACTCCCCAAGGCTCGATGCCGACGAACGGTCATGATCACCGAGAGACTGAAACAGCATCGTGGAATCCTCGCCATCCTCCTTACCTTCCTCATTCTGGGGGGAGTGTACGGCACGATCACTCCTATCTTCGAGAAGGCTGACGAGATCCAACACTACTTTCATGTCAAGTACATAGCGGATAGGAAGGGTCTTCCGGTTCTCGCACCTCAGAGTGAGGAACTCTACGCGCAGGAGGGCGGGCAGCCGTCGCTGTACTATTTGCTGGGTGCTGCGGTGAGCTTCTGGATCAACACTGACGACGCGGAGGAGTTGTTGGACTACAACCCCTTCGTCAACCTGGGTGTGCCCTCACGTGACGGTAACAAGAATGTCGTTCTACATACCTTGCTAGAGGGCTTCCCCTATCAAGGCGCAACGTTGGCCGTTCGTCTCCTTCGGTGCGTGTCTGTCCTCTTCGGCGCTGTAACGGTTTTGGTGACCTACTGGTTGGCCTTGGAGACATTCGCCGGACGAAAGCCAGTGGCCCTGGGGGCGGCCGCGATCACAGCCTTCAACCCCCAATTCATCTTCACGACTTCCGCGGTGAACAACGACGGACTGCTCACCGCACTGTGCACCCTGGCCTTGCTGCTGTGCGTCCTGCTGATCAGGAGAGGCCCGTCTGTGCGGCGGTATGTGGCCCTAGGGGTGGTGGTCGGCCTCGCTGCACTGACAAAGCTCACTGGCCTGGGACTCCTGGTCTTGGTCTTTGTCAGTTTGATCGTCGTGGCGAGACGCCACTCCCTACGGGAGTCGATCAGGGGAGGGGCGATCGTTCTTGGGCTGGTCGTCTTGTTGGCTGGCTGGTGGTACGTCCGGAACTGGGCTCTCTACGGCGATCCGACGGCGATGAACATGTTCTTCAATGCCTTGGGCGGCACACCTGGTCGGGAGTTCACCCTGTCAACGCTGGTGAGGGAGTTGGAGGGGTTCAAGCTTTCTTATTGGGCTGTCTTCGGATGGTTCAACGTGCTGGCTTCGACGTGGGTCTATCGCTTCTTCGATCTCGTCACCCTGCTCGGGATTCTAGGTCTGCCCCTGGCAGTGCTCAGAGGGCTGAAGAGACGCAACAGTGTCTCCTTCGCCTCGCTGCTATTGATCGTGTCATGGATCGGTGTGGTCGCCGCAGGATACGTGAGATACAACCAACTAATAGACGCGGCTACGGGCCGGCTGGTGTTCCCGGCCATCGCGTGCTTCTCGATACTCTTGTCCTGGGGCCTCGTCCAGCTACCTCCTCGGGAGCACCGGAGGCTCTTCGTTGGCATCCTCGGCACAATGCTGGCGCTGGTGGCTGCGGTGTGCCCGTTCTTGTACATTGCACCGGCCTACGCCCGCCCGCCACTTCTGTCAGACCAGGAGTTGGAATCAATACCGCATCGGGTGGAGATTGACTACGAAGGTCAGATCAGATTGCTGGGTTACGCACTGGAGGGAGATGTGTTCAGGCCGGGGGAGCTTGTCTATGTGACTTTGTACTGGCAGGCCCTGACGGAAATGCCTAGAGACTATAGCGTTTCCCTGACTGTTCTGACCCCCAGCGGTGACCTCATAGGTCAAGAGGATAGCTACCCCGGCTTGGGATCCTTCCCCACCAGCGTTTGGGAACCTGGGGACGCCGTGGCCGACCGCACTTGGGTGAGGATTCGTCGTCGTACGGACGTCCCTACCTTTGGGTGGCTGGGTGTTAGCGTGTACGACCTGCCCACAATGAGGCACCTGACGCCGTCCAGGGAGGGCCAGCCTTTGGAATTCGTTTTTCTGCAACCAGTCAAGATCATCCCCTGGCAGCCTGAGGAGCACGCGCCATCTCATCCGGTGAGTTTCAATTTTGCCAACATGATCGAATTGAGGGGATACGATCTGGATCCGGCAGAGGCCCAGCCAGGGGACATCATCCAGCTCACCCTGTACTGGCAAGCGAGCACGGAGATGGATGAGGACTATACTGTCTTTACTCATCTCATTCGAACTGAAGGCCGGATATGGGCACAGAAGGATGACCAGCCTCGTGGCGGCAACTACCCCACGTCTTTCTGGGAGCCGGGGCAAGTGGTCAAGGATCGGTACGAAATGACCTTATCATCGGGCACACCGGCGGGAGAGTACCAGATCGAGGTGGGGCTGTACCTGGCTTCCACGGGCGATAGGCTGCCCGTTCTTGACGATGCCCTTCAGGTGCGGGATAATCGAGTACTGCTGGGGACGATGAGAGTTACGGAGTAGACGGGGCGCTGCATCTCGCACTGTCCGCGAGAACAGTCCAACTCCCACGGAGGCATGGGTGCTTGAGCGTGAGAAGGTCATAGTGGTCATGCCGGCTTACAACGCGGCGGAGACTCTGGAGAAGACCTACAACGACCTGTCCCGAGAGATAGTGGACGAGATCATTCTGGTGGACGACGTAAGCCAGGATGAGACCGTGGAGATAGCTCGCCGCCTGGGCTTGAAGGTGATCATTCATGTCCAGAACACCGGTTATGGGGGAAATCAGAAAACCTGCTACCTGGAGGCGCTGAAGGACGGGGCCAGCGTGGTGGTCATGCTGCATCCGGACTACCAGTACGATTCCAGGTTGGTCCCCGATCTGATCCGCCCTATCCAGGAGGGGACGGCAGATCTGGTCCTCGGGTCCCGGATACTAGGAGGTGAGGCCTTGGGAGGAGGCATGCCGTTGTACAAGTACTTGTCCAACAGGTTCCTGACACTGGTGGAGAACTTGGCGTTCCGCAAGAGGCTCTCGGAGTACCATACTGGGTTTAGGGCCTACAGCCGTCGGTTTCTGGAGACCATTCCTTTCCTCCTGAACTCGGACAGGTTTGTCTTCGACAGCGAGATTCTGGCCCAAGCGGTGGCGTATGGGTTCGAGATAACGGAGATCCCCGTTCCGACCCGCTACTTCAAAGAGGCATCCTCCGTGGGAGTCAAAGACGGCTTGGTCTATGGCATACAGACTCTGGGCATCGTAACGAAGTACCTGCTGAACAGGTTCGGTATCCTGAAGTCGGACCAGTTCCAGAAGAAACTCTCCGAGGTCATTAGCAGGTATCATTCGCCTGGCATCTTTCTCCGCAAAATTGATTCGTAGGAAGGCGGCGAACGGCAGAGGAGTCAGCCGGCCGGCCCAGGGAGCGCTTCGTCATGAGGAAGCTGTGGGCACGACATGGCTCGGACCTGACAGTGGTCGCTATCTTGGTGGTCCTCTGTGGGTTCTTCTTCTGGAGGATCGTCACTCCCATAGAGAGAGATAGAGGCTACTTCCCCAGCGGCGACTTCGTTGACCAGTTCTACGTCTTCAGCGTATTCGAAGCCCGGCAGTTGTTGACGGGACACTTACCGCTCTGGAACCCGTACACGTACAGCGGGCACCCCTTCCTGGCCGATGTTCAGTCGGCCATCTTCTATCCACCTAGCTTGCTAACCATTCTCGTGAGCGCTCCGTGGGGATTCCCCATATATGCCCTGGAGCTTGAGGTGATACTCCATGTTTTCCTTGCTGGACTGTTCACCTATCTGTTCGCCAAGCGTCTGCTGAAGCGCACCTTCCCAGCTCTGGTTGCCGCCCTGGTCTTCAGCTACGGAGGGTATCTCGTCTCCTACCCCGTTCAACAGCTCGCCATCCTCGAGGTTCAAATCTGGCTGCCTTTGATCCTCCTGCTGCTCAGCGTTGGCGGGGAGAGATGGCAGAAGCACGGGGAGAAACGACATTTCATCTGGGCGGGGCTGGCCTTGGGGGTCTCCTTGCTGGCGGGCCATCCTCAATCATCGATGTATGTCTTCTATGTCTCGGTCTTCTACTGGGCTTTCGAGAGCTACAGAAGCGGTGGAAGGATATGGCCCAAGGTCGTCCTGTTCTGTCTGTTCTTGCTGACTGGCCTCGGAGTGGCCGCAGTGCAACTGCTTCCAGGGTTGGAGTTCATGCTTCTCTCGACGCGGGCCCAGGCTACCTACCAGGAGATGGCCCACGGTTTCCCACTGCATGATCTACTACAACTGTTGCTCCCGGGTATCCTCAGTCAGTGGTCGGCATTGTACGTTGGTATCCTGCCCCTGCTGTTGGCGGCGCTGGCTCTGTACCTGATCAGGGATCGGCGAGTGGTTTTCTGGGCCATCCTAGCTTTGTTTGCACTGCTGCTGTCGCTGGGAGGCAACACCTTCCTCTACACACCTTTCTATCTCCTGGTGCCTGGTTTCGGCATCTTCCGTTCGCAGGAGAGGGCTGCCTTCGTGTTCAGCTTCGCCATGGCTATCCTGGCCGGATATGGGACCTCTGCGCTGTTCCGGTCTTTGCCAGGGCTGGCCAGGAAACGCCTGCGGATCTTCAACTGGGGTCTGGTCTTGGCGGCATTCGCCTCTTTGGTCCTGGTCCTATTCTTCCTCTACGGTTGGGCACAAGCGGGACTGGCACCGGACAGCCCCTTTGGCCCCATGTTGAACCGTGCCGTCCTGTTGACCATGTTCCTGCTCCTGGCTGCGGGGTGCATCTACGCTGGTCAACGCAATTCTGTCGGCATGCAGACTCTGATGGCTGTGACCGTGCTGGTCATCGTCTTTGATCTCTTCACCGTGAACTGGCAGAAGAACTTCCAGGCGACCAGCCCTCTGGAGGAGTACGGCCCCCGGGCATTGCTGGCCTCCATCCAGGCAGACAGAGGGAGTTTCCGGGTGTACAACGAATGGCGTTTACCCGGCAACTACGGGGTAATGTACGAAGTGGAGGACATCGGTGGGGCCAGTCCTCTGCGGTTGAGCCGCTACGAAGATTTCGTCACTGCGCTACCCATGGAGCGTCTGTGGCAACTGATGAATGTGAAGTACGTGATCACCTGGCGCGGCGCCTTAGTCCCCGAGACCGAACTGCTCTACGAAGAGCCTGCGGGTGAGGACATGACATATCTTCATCGCCTTCAGGAGTACCTGCCCAGAGCTTGGGTGGTGTATAGAGCGGAGGCGGTGACAGGTGAGGAGGCTCTAGATCTGCTGGCCGACCCTGACTTCGACCCGCTGGAGATGGTGATTCTGGAGGAGGAGTTGGACTTGACGATGGCTGGCGAAGCGAGGCCGTCGGAAGCTACGGTCCTGATCTTGGAGCGTGAACCCACCAGGATGGCCTTACAAGCCCAGTTAGTCGAGGATGGCATCCTCGTCTTGAGTGAGATCTACTACCCCGGTTGGCAGGCCTACGTGGACGGACAGCAGGCTCGGATCCTCCGGGCCAATTACGCTCTCCGAGCTGTGGAGTTGGAGGCGGGCTCACACCGGGTGGAGCTAGTCTACGATCCACTTTCGGTCAAGGTGGGCTACGTCGTATCGGCAGGCGCGTTGATGATCGTGCTATGCCTCGTGGCATGGACTGTGATGCGGAGAAGGAGCCAGGAGTCTTAGAAGTGGACAGTACAAGGATGTCATCCAGCGTCGATGTCGCCACGAATTGGCTATGACTTGTCATTCGAGTGATGCCGTTGGTAAGTGCCTCGTTGAGGTGGCACACCACCTGGATCGCGCACTTGCGCTAGGCTGTCTTCAATTGGAAACGGCGTGGGTGTCCTGCTTGTACACTCCTTCGTGATTGAAGCTACGGGGTCAAGCCGCTGAGTGCCTGGTTTAGTGCCTCTCTGGGGATGGCGCCGGGACGGAGGATTTGCGGTGGGGCTTTCGTCATGTCCATCACGGTGGAGGGGATTCCGCCCGGACAACGGCCCCCATCCAGGATCAGGTCTACGCGGCCTTCCAGGTAGTTGAGAACCTCCGGAGCGGTTTGCGGGTCGGGACGACCGGTGAGGTTGGCACTAGTGGCGGCCAGTGCGCCCCCGGCGGCACGGATGAGCCGTAATGTGAAGGGATGGTCGGGCACACGAAGTGCCACTGTGGGTCCTCCGCCGGTGACGACATCCGGCACCACCGGCTGGCGATAGAGAACCACGGTCAGCGCTCCCGGCCAGAACTTCTCCGCCAAATCCCAGGCTTGCGGCGTGATATCCTGGGCCACCCGGTGGAGGCTTTCGGCGCTTCCCAGGAGGAGGGGGATGGCCTTGGTCAGGGGCCTCTCCTTGGCTCGGTAGATCTTCTCCACGGCCTCAGGCAGGAAGGCGTGGGCTCCCAGTCCGTAGACAGTATCGGTGGGAAAGGCCACCAGGCCGCCTGTTTCCAGCAACCGGCAGGCCTTCTCAATTGCATCTGCGTCTGTGGATGCAATGATTTGAGTACGCATGTGCCTTCGCCGGGATACAGTCCGCTAGGTGGCGATGATTGCCACCCGGTCGAGACCTGCCAAGTCCTTGACCAGGGCGACGGTGGCAGCAGAGAACTGTTGTCGTGCCAGTTCGTTGACGGCTGAGGCCTGAGTGGCGCCGATCTCCAAGCAGATGATGCCTGGAGGTCTCAGATGGGACCCGGCCTGGGCCAGGAAGCGGCCTAAATGCTGCAGCCCGTCTTCCCCTCCATCAATAGCGACCAAGGGTTCGTAGGCGACGATGTCCGGAGGCAAGCCTTTCAATTCCTCGTGGGACACGTAGGGAAGATTGCCCACCACGAGTCCCACCGGCTCAGGTAACGGATCAAGGAGGTCTCCTTGAAGTAGATGTACTCTGTCCAGCACGCCGTGTAGCAGGCAGTTGTCCTCGGCCACGGCCAGGGCATCGGGAGAAGAGTCAACGGCGAAGATCTGCGCCTGGGGCAGGTTCACAGCGATGGCGACGGCTACCGCTCCGCTGCCCACGCCCGCCTCCGCCAAGCGGAAGACGCTCTGCTGACGAGCGATGGTCAGCGCTACTTGGACTAAGGTCTCTGTCTCTGGGCGCGGTATGAGCACGCGGCGGTCAACACGGAACTCCAGCCCGTAGAACTCCTTTTGCCCCGTGATGTAGGCCACCGGCTCATGCTTCAACCGCCGGGCCACGAGGGCCCTGAAGGTCTTCTCCGCAGCTGGATCGAGTTGCTTGTCCAGTTGGGTGTACAACTGCGTCCTGCTGAGCCCCAGGCTGTGGGCCAGGAGTATCTCAGCGTCCAGTTGTGGCGAGTCAGGCGCTTCCTTCCTCAAGGCATCTGTCGCCCAGTGGAGTAGTTCTCTCGTGTCGGCCAAGCGTGCTCTCGCGCGTCGGTCGGCCCGGCCAGCCGACGGGCAGGCAAGAAGGGCACCTGCCTGCTCTGGCAAGCGGCTGCCGGCCCTTTGACCCCTGCTATGCCCTGTCGCGCTCAGCTCATCCCACCTTCTGAAGCTTGGCTGCCTGTTCGGCGCTGGCTAGCTGGTACACGAACTCATCCAAATCGCCGTCGAGGATCTCCTCTAGGCGATGGCTTGTCAGGCCAATGCGATGGTCGGTCACCCGGTTCTGAGGGAAGTTGTAAGTGCGGATCTTCTCGCTTCTTTCGCCTGTCCCCACCTGAGAACGCCGTTCTGCATCCATCTCAGCCCACTGTTTCCTCTGCTCCATGTCGTAAAGGCGAGCGCGGAGGATGGCCATGGCTCGCAGCTTGTTTTGCAGTTGCGAACGCTCGTCTTGACAGGTGGCGACGACGCCGGTCGGTAGGTGAGTGATCCGCACCGCCGAGTCGGTCGTGTTGACACTCTGACCGCCGTGCCCTGAGGCGCGGAAGACGTCAACGCGCAGGTCATCGGGAGCTATCTTGACCTCCACCTCATCGATTTCGGGCAGAACGGCCACTGTGGCTGCCGACGTGTGTATCCTGCCTCCAGACTCGGTGATGGGCACGCGTTGCACGCGATGAACGCCGCTTTCATGCTTGAGGTGGGAGAAGGCGCCTTTGCCTTGGACTAGGAAGATGATCTCTTTGAAGCCTCCGATGCCAGTGGGGCTGGAGGAAAGTATCTGTGTGGTCCAGCCGTGCTTCTCCGCATTGCGCGTGTACATCCGGTACAGATCACCGGCGAAAAGACCGGCTTCCTCTCCCCCTGTACCAGCCCTGATCTCCACAATCACGTTCTTTTCGTCTTTGGGGTCCTTGGGCACAAGCAGGAGTCTGAGCTTTTCTTCCAACTCTTGGGTTTTGCGTCCCAGGGAAGTTATCTCCTCAGTTGTGAGTTCCAGCATCTCGGGGCTCAGATCCTCCTCAAGCATAGCGCGAGTGGCCTCCAGTTCCTGTTGGAGGCGTTTGTAGCGCCGATAGGTATCAACCACCTGTTCCAATTCAGACTGTTCGCGAGCGTACTGAGCTGCCCTCACATAGTCAGTGGCGATACCCGGATCGGCCAAGAGATTATTCAGTTCCTCGTAGCGTTCCTCAACGCGTGCCAGTTTCTCAAGCATTGTTCTCGGTTGAGCGTGACAACATGGTGTGATAGTGCCTCTCAATGCAGGGAGCTACCCTATTGTACATAGTTCCGCGCGAATGGGCAAGAGGTTGTCTTGCACTCCAAATCTCGCTATAATTGTTGATTGACTTTTACGGTGACAAGCACGCTGTCGGCTCTCGGGGCTGGTCGAAGGGTTCGTGAGGAACGAGTCTGAGCTTCCAGAGTGACGTGGGCCCAGACAGGGTGTTCAGTTCGTTGAAGGGCTGTGTCTTTGGCTTGGCCCTACGTACCATGAAGACGGGTGAAACTGTGGAGTACGAAGTGATCATTGGGATGGAAGTCCACGCTCAGCTCTCCACGAGAAGCAAGATGTTCTGTCGTTGCAGCGCTGAGATCGTGGATCGGGCGCCAAACGGAGTCGTCTGCCCTGTATGCCTGGGAATGCCCGGTGTGTTGCCAACCATCAACCGCAAGGCCATCGAATACGCCTTCATGACTGCCGTAGCCCTCGAATGTGAGGTGAGCGAGGGCACGGTTTGGTTCGACCGTAAGAACTACTTCTATCCAGACTTGCCAAAGAGTTATCAGATATCTCAGCACAGTTCCGTGGTGGGAAGAGATGGGCACCTGGTGATTGACTTGGACGGTGTGCGCAAGGAGATAGGCATCGCCGATGTGCATGTGGAGGAGGATACCGCCCGCCTCTATCACCTTGAAGGCAGCGGGGACCAGCATACGTTGGTGGATTTCAACCGTTCCGGTATGCCACTACTAGAGATTGTGAGCAAGCCGGATATGCGTTCGCCACAGGAGGCGAAGACATATCTGCGGGAGTTGCGGAAGCTGCTCAGGTACTTGGACGTAAGCACGGGTGATCTTGAGGCGGGGTCTTTTCGCTGTGAGGCAAATATCTCCCTACGACCTAAAGGCAGTGAGACGATGGGCAATCGGGTGGAGATAAAGAACATGAACACCTTCCAGGCCGTGGAGCACGCTTTGATGAGCGAGACAAGGCGGCAGGCGGAGATTCTTAGGGCGGGGGGTGCAGTGCAACAGCAGACAGTGGGCTGGCGGGATAAACTGGGCACAACCGAGCCTCAACGGATCAAGGAAGCAGCTCACGACTACCGATACTTTCCTGAGCCCGACTTGCCTCCATTCAGGATGAGCCGAGCCTGGATAGAGGAGCTCCGCTCCCGCTTGCCCGAACTCCCAACTGCCAAGCGAGATCGCTTCGTGAGCCAGTATGGGGTGCTCTTGCATGATGCTCGTCTCCTCACTGAAGACCTGGCATTGGCCAACTACTTTGAAGAATGTGCTCGACATTACTCCAGGGCCAAGGCGCTCAGCAATTGGATCACGGGAGAGCTGTTCCGACTCCTGAAGTCAGGCTCTCTAGCCGTGGGGGCACTCAAGGTGAGCCCGAGGCAGCTGGCAGAGCTGTTAACGATGCTGGATGAGGGGAAGATAAACATCAGTACCGCCAAGGCGGTCTT
>JAUWLF010000055.1 GCA_030613785.1 Chloroflexota bacterium
GCAGCGATGGCAGCCTCACCATCCTCCGCCAGAGCCGTCACCACCACGCGGTCGGCGCTGCGATTGACGACGAAGAGGGTGGTGCCCTCCACCGCGATACTCCCCAGCCCCTCGACTTCGATGGTGTCCCGGGGTGGTTCCTCTCCCTCCTCTGTCTCTTCCGTCGTCGCGGCATCCTCCTCTTCCTCAACCAGGGTGATCGTCACCCCAGCCTCATCCAGGTACTCCTCCACCAATTCCACGTTCTCGTAGGTCCCAACGAAGAGGGCGTCGTGGTCGGGATCCGCGGTCTCGCGAAGATTGAGGGTCAGGTCGGCCTGCGCGAGAACCCCTTCCAACGCACCGAGCCCGGCAATCAAGCGGGGGTCGAGGAAGTCCCCACCAACCTGTACCACGTCCACCGGCCGCTGGAAGAGATAGGGGAAATCTCTCAGGTCCCACTCGCGCTCAGCCGCAACCAGCCAGTCCGCGATGTTGCTGAGCAACTGATCGTTGTCGGCCACGGTGTGGTAGGGCGCGGTGAGAGCAGTGACGTCTCCCAAGGCCAGCACTTTCTCGTCGGCAACCAGTGCTGCAGCGGTGAGACCCGTTTCGCCCGTGCGCAGGGACGAGAAGGTATTCTCATCACCGCCGATGAGGGACAAGCCATCACTGTCCAGGGAGTGGGCGGCAAAGAAGACCACCATCTCGAGATCCTCGGTGAGGGCATGCTCGTCGCTCATGGCCGTCAGTTTGACGTTGCGATAGTTGCCCTCGCTGTCCACCAGGTTGTACAGATAGTCATCGAAGTAAGCCACGCCCAGGGGGTTGGCCACGCTGTTGATAGCAGGGATGGCGCTGGCAGGAAAGAAGATGTCAGCTAGGTCCAGGTACTCTTCCTCCTGAGGGACGGGCCGGGTCGGATCGGCGGCCAGAAGCACTCGCCCGCCGTCCTCCACGAACTCCATGATGGTCTCCACCTCATACCCCGCAAACTCGCTTGTGGGCGCCAAGACCACCAAGGCGATGGCGCCACGCAACTGGGATTCCAGAGAGCTACTGAACCCATCGAAGGTCTCCACAGCCACCCCGCGAACGGTCAGCCGATCCCGCAGTGGAGTGAGATCATCTACCTCGAGATTGTTCCCGTGGGCCAGATCGATGACCACTCGCCCGACCCCTTCCTGCGCCTCTTCGGCTATGGGCCGATACTCGGGCAAGGGCACCGACATTTGGCTCTCATCCAGCTCGGAGATCAGCGGTGAGGCGTACCCTCCCCGATGGAACCACGCCCAGCGCCCGATCACAGGCACAGCGATGAGGATCAGAACGACCAGGATCTTGATGCTGGTTCTCATGGCGCGCCTCCTAGCTGAATATCGTACAACAGATAGGCACCAGGCGGCAGGACCCGCCTCCCGGTCACCGGATCGGCCGCACCCACCCACGGTTCAAGCTCGCCATTCTCATCCTCGGCCAGCTTGTCCACGACCCGCGCCTCCAAGTCTACTACCCGGTAGTGGGCGATGCCGGCCTGCTGAGCCGCCGCACGGATAGCTTCAGTCTCGCTGCCCAGACGATCAATGAGACCCAGGCGCACCGCCTCGCGGCCAGGGTAGGCGAGTCCCTGCGAGAGTTCGACGCGGGCGATTTGGATGCGGTCCCCTCGCTGGCTGAAGACGGTCTCCAGGAATTCCAGCCTGATCCCTTCGATCCAACGCAGGAATTCATCGCGGTTGCTGGCCGTCAGCTTGAAAGGCCCGCTGGCCAAGATTACCTCATTGACGCCCAAGTCGGGTGGGATGAAGCCCCAGACACCAACGTTCCCCACTGTGGAGGAAGGCTTCGCATATACGGGGTCGCTAGCCATGGCCACATAGTAGGCACCGCTCGCTGCTATGCCATCAATGGACCCCACGACGGGCATCTCGCGGCGCAGGGCCTGCAATTCCAGATACAGCGCCTGGCTGGGGGCTACCTCACCGCCGGGGGAGTCCAACTGCACCACCACAGCTTGGATGGTGGGGTCCTCGCGCGCCTCTTCAATCTGAGCCATCACCAAGGCTGCGCTGTCAGGCCAGATCTCTGTATTCAGCCGAATGATGCCCACCGCCGGTTGCGGCACCACCGCCTGAGCGAGCCACAGACCCACGAGCAATGGTGCCAAACCCCACAGAAGAACGCTGCCCAAGGCTCCAAAACTGAATTTGGAAGACCTCACCGTGCCACCCCGGCCAGCCATCCCTCTCTGTAACTTGCCAGCAGCACCCGTTTCTGCGCCACCTTCATCATTCTCAATAGATGGAGATGTCTCTCCCATGCTACACTCTCCTCACCACTCTATCTTCTCCCATCCCAGGTTCTGGCATGGCTCATCGTGATGGCCGCAGCCAGGGCCTTCGTACCCCTTGCCATGCTGAGTGATAGCTGCCAGATGGAGGGCTGCCTCGTCGGCGATGGCCACGCGCCAATCCGCCGAAAGCGGTCTACCTCCGTGTAGTTCGTCGCCGTCGCTGCCAACACCTGTGCTGCTGCCACCTGGAACAGCACGGACCCGTCACCTCGTGCAGCGCCAAGATTGGCTCCTCCTGGTCTCGGGCCCGGCATCCCTCCCGGCAGAGCAGACGGCTCGAGGCCGACACAAGGGTGATCCCAGCCCCCGGCACCCGACGAACACATTATAGCACACGCGAAACGTACTGTCGATAGCAAGTCGGCGCCGTCTGAGGCTGCGGCCTCACCGCTCCTTCGCCCCTTCGATACGTGCTTCGATGCACCGCCCAGGGCTGCTCAGCACTATTCAGGATGCTCAGGGTGCGGAGGTATCCTTCGACAAGCTCAGGACAGCGCTCGGGATGTGGATCAGGATGCGTTCAGCAGTACAAAAAAAGAGCCTCAGAAGCGAAACAATCGTCCTGAGGCTCTTCCGTGATCGCGTGCGCTCGCTTGCGCCGCCTAAGCTTGGCCTACCACCGGTCGAAACTCTGGCGCGGCGCGGCCTCGGTCACCGTCAGATCGGTGGCCCTGGGTCCACGGTCGTCGGTCTCGATGGTGAACTCCACCTTGTCACCTTCGCCCAGTGAACGAGGTCCCCCAGCGCGTATGCCCGAGAAGTGGACAAACACGTCCTTGCCTTCTTCGCGGGTGATGAAGCCATAGCCCTTGCGGTCACTGAACCACTTAACGGTCCCTGTTTCTCTCGACTCTTCTGTCGTCTCTTCTGTCGACTCTTCTGTCGACTCTTCTATCGACTCTTCTGTCGTCTCTTCTGTCGACTCTTCCATAGCCGTTCTACTCTCCTTTCCTAATATTGAAGGTGCGGCTGTGCCTCAAGAAGCCTCAGCTTCCGTACGCATTCAGCACTTACACAACGCCGCGCAGTCCAGGATGAGAAAACAGCTACGGGTGAGCTTCTTCCACCTGCGACAGGCAGGACTACTGTGTACCTTCGACACTGACTATACCACGAATCCACATTCTTGTCAAATAGCGCCAAAAACCGACCATGTTGGACCATGCACTACATCCACTGTCCTGGGCCCGCTCTTGGGTTACCTGCCGAAGTGGCAACACCCCGTCTCGTGACCCCGCGTGTTGACGCTTGGGCAGCACGACACCGCTCCAGCCCCCGTGCGAGTGATTCCTTGGCACACCCAAGACCATCGCACCGCGACACCTCTCACAGAGCAAGGACGAACTGCGAAGTAGGGCTGCGCGGAAGATCCCCGCCACCAGCGGTTGAGTCTTTGTGGCAGATAGGGTTTGACAAATAGTCCGGCTTCTGTTATACTAAGGATAGATCGCCATAGGGAGATGTCTTGACCCGATTGACATCATTTCAGACCCGACGCGTCTGCGAACACAGGGGCCCAATGTGCCCCTGTGTTCTTTTTTGGGCAAGTTGCGCAGCGCCTTAGAAAACCGATAGGAGGTGAAAAGTGGATTCAGGAATGATCGGCAAGATCCAGAAAGCAAAGCGGTATGCTGAGCAGTTAGACCGGATCAGGTTCGATGCGTTCAAGGTGAACATCGAAGGCGATAACAGTGGACACCTTGTTTCCTATTCGGAAGGCCAGTGGAATTGCGACTGTGGCTTCTTTGCCAGCCGTGGGGTGTGCAGCCACACAATGGCTTTGGAGAGAATCTTGGGAGTGATGCTGCCGCTGCCTCGGGAGGCGGAGCCCGCAACGGTGTGATGTGTGACGGCTTTGTACCGAGCAAAGGCGGGGCAACACGCCCCGCCTTTTCGCTTTCTCAGTGAGGGAGTCTTGGCCACGCAGGCGAGGCAAACCCTGTGCGAGCCCGCCTCCCAGCCCTTGCCATCAACTGGAGACGAGAGCTAAGCGCGGCAGTCAATCCTCCAGAGACCTCGGAGGTCTAGGAGAAGTAACCCCCACAAGCCCCCTCCTCCCCGTTGCTGGGGTAGGACTGCGGTGGGGGTGACAAGGGCGTGGGTTGCCACCCCGCGAAATCGAGGCGACGACTGTCCAGATCCCCCTCCCCCAACCCCTCCCATCCATGGAAGGGAGATAACACTCGCTCCATCTGCCCACCAGAACCCAGACAAGAACCCTCCTCCCCCTTGATGGGGGAGGATTGAGGTGGGGGTGACAAGCGTCTGAGTTGCCACCCCGGAGAATCGAGGCGACGACTGTCCAGATCACCCTCCCCCAACCCCTCCCATCCAGGGAGGGAAACTCATTCGCTCAGGATGCAACGACATGGGAGTGCTCCTGCCCACCGGACCAAGACACCCTCAGACTAATAGCAACACCGCGCCAAGGAGCAAGATAACCCCACCCAACGTCACGTCTGCCGGCGTCAAGTGCAACGTCGGCGCCTGAGACTTGGAGGGGTCAAAGGCCCGGCCCTCGGCGGCACAGACGATGTCATCGCCGCGCCGCAGCGACCCGGCAATCACCGCCACCACCAGGAGCTTCAGCGTCTCCAACCGATGCCGGCGAAAACCACCCCGCAGGCGAATGGCCTGGTAGGAGCTTTCTATGGTCTCCTGAACTGTAGGCAGCATGTTCGTGGCCACCCCCAGGGAAAAGCCGAGTCCCTTCAGCCTCATCCTCTCGAAGAGTTGCGCCATCTGCGACACCGAAACAGCACCGGCGAAGACTGTTGCCGCCACGGCGATGGACAGGCCTCGCAGAGCCATCCACACCCCGGCCCAAAACCCTTCCAGTGACAGGCTCAACCCCCACAGGAAGACGTCCTTCTGGCCGATAACGAAGGGGCTGAGCAGAAGGGTCGGAACGATGAACGCCCACAACTGCCACCGCTGCAGGAGTCCTAGAGCTTCTCGGTAGAAGAGTGCGGCGAAGACGAGCGTACTTCCCAGCATGAGGGCAACCTTGGCCTCAGTAGCAAGTATGGCCATGAGCACCGTTCCGAGGAAGAAGATGAGATAGCCGTAACTGCTCAAGACGACCCGCCGCCCGCTGAGCACCAGGCCTCTATCTTGCCACACGGTCACGTACCACCCTCCCCAGGTCCCATGCCACCCATCCAGCGAGACCGCCAGCCCCGATGCGTAGGAAGAGCAGCACGACGATGATCACCACGGCGTAGCTCACATCTATTCGTAGCAGGCTCGCCCCCTGCCGGATCATGCCCACGTAGACCTCGTAGATCCCCTTGCCAAACAGGAGCCACATCATGATGAACTTGTGGAAGAAGTTCCACGTGATGGCCAGCGCCCCTGCGAAGACGAAGCTCCGCCGCCTGGGCCTGCGCGCCGTGAGAAGCCCCAGTTCCATCAACAGGCTTTCCGCCAGGATGGCCACCAGGGGTCCTAGCTTTACCCCCCCGATGCTGATCATCTTCAAGATCGCGGCCACGATCCCAATCATCAATACAGAGCCTGTCTTCGGAACGAAGAGACGGCCGATGAGGGCCACTACCACGCCGATGGAGGCCATGATCAGGCCCACCAGGAAGGTATCAGCCAGCGGCGGAAAGATGACGTGCAGATAGGAGCCCACAGTTATCTCCAAGGCTCCCCAGATGGCGCCAAAGATGGCGATGTAGACCAGTTCACGCACCGAGAATCTCATTGCATTCCTTCTCCTGTGTGATGGTCTCGACCGAGGGCTCGATCATCGGCGCTAGCTCCGACAGCCGCCCGCCTTCGAGAGCCAGGATCCGTTCGGCATAGCGACAAACCAGTTTGTAATCGTGGGTGATGAGTAAGATGGATTGGCCCTGCCCGTTCAACTCCACCAAGAAATCCATGACTCGGCTCAGGCTCCCCCAATCCTGTCCCATGGTGGGTTCGTCGAGGATGAGGAGCGCAGGTTGGAGTGACACAATGGAGCCCAGCGCCACCCGCTGCTGTTGACCCACGCTGAGGGCGTAGGAGTTGCGGGCTCTTGTGCCCTTTAGACCGGTGACCTCCAGTATCGTCTCCGCTTGCTGGTGCGAGAACATCCCGAAATTGCGCGGACCAAAGGCTATCTCGTCCTCCACCGTGTCGCAGAACAGTTGGTGAAGGGGATCCTGGAAGAGAAGCCCCACCCGACGCCCCAGGGGCAACTGCTGCACGCTCTCGTCCCACAGCACACGTCCACCTCGGGGCTCAAGCAGTCCGGCGAGCACCCGAGCCAGGGTTGTCTTGCCCGCTCCGTTATCGCCAACCAGAGCCACGAACTCGCCAGCATACACGGTGAAGTCCAGGTCCTTGAGCACGGTCCTCGACCCGAACCCGGCCTCCACGCCACACAACTCGACCAGCGGCCTCCAGCCCCCCCTGTGGGGCGCTATCCTCCCAGCCGTTGGCGGAGGCCGAGCCACTCGAAATCTCTGCCCAGGATAGCGAATGCCCAGTCCACAAAGGAACTCCTTGTTCCTAAGCACATCCGTTGGAGCACCATCAAGGACGATGCGACCCTGGTCCATGACCAGCATCCGGTCGGCGAAGCCACTCGCCTCTCTCAGCCGATGCTCGATGAGCACGATGGTCAAGCCATACTCATCCCGCAGTCGGGCCACGGTCTCCAGGACCGCTCTCGTGCCTTTCAGATCCAGGTTGGAGGGCGGTTCGTCGAGGACCAGGACTTTGGGTCGCATGGCCAGGACCGCGGCGACGGCCAGTCGCTGCTGCTCACCGCCGGAAAGGGTCTTCACCACCCGTTCCCTCATGTCCTCAATTCCCGTGGCCGCCAGAGCAAAACGGCAGCGCTCAGCCACCTCCTCAGGGGGCAAACCCAGGTTGGTGGGACCGAAGGCCACTTCCTCATCCACGGTCCGACCGAAGAGCTGGGTGGCGGGGTTCTGGAAGACAAGCCCCACGCGTGTGGCCAGTTCCGCCACTGCACTCTCCGTGGTGCTCAGCCCGTCGACTGTGACCCGCCCCGACATCGCCGCGTCCGAGGAGTGGGGGATCAGGCCGTTCAGACAGCGAGCCAGTGTACTCTTCCCACAGCCCGAAGGGCCAGTCAGCAAGACGAACTCGCCCTGCGCCACCTTCAGCGATAGACCTTCTATCGCCGCCTCGTCTCCCTTATATCGAACTGTGAGGTTTTCGATCTCGATCATCTGAATCCCGTCGTCCTATGCTCCAGAGGACACAAAGGCATGTCCGCAGTAGTTCAGCCAGTCTATTGCCGCCTCAATCTGCCCCGCGCGGAAGCGAAGCACGAGGTCCTCGAAGCCGTCGCCGGGCATTCTCGCCTGTAGATCGGCCAGCAGCGTCCGACAGGCCTCCCTTTGAATATCAACGATCCCCTCCACCATCTCAGGACCCAGGCCCTGGGCCAGGAACAGCTTGCCCAGGAACTCAATCCGTATCAGGCGGATGCCACTCACCGGCGTCTGGAGCCACTCCAAGAAGGCCTCCCTCCCTGATGGGGTGACGTGATATACTTTCTTTTCGGGCCGATTCTCCTGTGGTTCTACGCTCACTTCCACGTGGTCCAGACTCTCCAGTTCCTTCAGCAGCTTGTACATCTGGCTGATGCCCAGGTACCATACCTGCTCCAGGGGTGAGGGAGAAGTGAAGAACTGGTGGAGCTCATAGCCGTGCATCGGCTTTCGCGTCAGCAGGCCCAGGAGCACCCACCGGGGAGATAGTTCCTTGTCCATCATGAGAAGAATCTATTCACGTCCGCAATATTCACCATGTGAATAACCACCCACATTATACCAGGCAACGTACGGAGTTGTCAAGCTCGTCCTGAGAGGGTGTGGTAGATAACCTCTCAAGGCTGTTGCCATTTTTCGCCATCGCATCTGTCCTGTGAAGGCCAGGCGAACTCCGTAGCCGGTGTGACCGTTCGGTGCACACCCCAGCGGTTCATTGAACCGGGGGAGAACGCCATCACCTCCTGCTCGTGCCCCGTCGGTTCCCCTGCGTTTCGAAATCCAGCAAGTCTTCTCCAACGTGCTGACGCGATACGGCCTGCAAGACTCTCGGAAGAGAGGATATCATTCGTCTTGACAGTCACACAGAAAGGAAGAAACCCTTGCGAAGGTTTGAAACCTTCGCAAGGGTCAACTTGTCCTACGTGTTCTTGACGGCCTTCGGTACCCTTGGCCCTGAAAGGTTGCAGGTCACCCGCCACAACGTGTCTCATCTGTCCTGTGAAGGCCATGTGAACTCCGTAGCCGCACGGCATGCCTTCCGGCTACGCCAACGCCGGCGTTCGGCCACGCTTCAGTCGTTCATTGAGCCGGGTAAGGAAGGGATCACGTCTCGCTGCTCCCCCGATGATCTCGACACATCTAGAGAATCCAGGAAAGAGCTTTTGCCACACCACCCTACCACTACGACTTGACTTCTCCGCCCCGTTTCGCTATACTGATCTGGCAAGACCGCACAAAAGGCTGAGAGCCTGGGGGCATAGCTCAGCGGGAGAGCGCATCAATCGCACTGATGAGGTCGGGGGTTCGAATCCCCCTGCCTCCACTGGCGACCCAGAATAATCCAAAGGCTGAGAACAGGAGTAGTAGGTCGTCCCTGCAGAGAGCCAGGTGAAGAGGTCGGTGGGAGCCTGGCAAGGCGCCACAGGGAGCGCCAAGAGGCTGAACTCGCCTGGGAGCCGCAGCGATGAACCATTGGCGTGGGCCCTGTGTCCACGGAGTAGTCGCTGCCGGTTGGCAACCGTTAACGTGCCCCAGAGTGGATAGAAGACGTGGGGCTGTGGCGCAGCTGGGAGCGCGTCTGAATGGCATTCAGAAGGTCAGGGGTTCGAATCCCCTCAGCTCCACCTCGCATCGTGGTCCTTGGACTACGATGGGCTATCAAGCAGGGTGGTACCACGGAGAGACCCTTCGTCCCTGAGGCGAAGGGTTTTCTGCGTATTCTGGCCGCTCGGGCAGGCACACAAGGAGGCCAAAGATGAATACACAGTATGCACCGCAGCAAATCGAGCCCAAGTGGCAGGACTACTGGGAGAAAGAGAAGCTGTACTACGCCAGCGACGAGGATGAGAGGCCGAAGTTCTACGCGCTGGTCATGTTCCCCTACCCTTCCGGCGACCTCCACATGGGTCATATGCGCAATTACACCATAGGCGACCTCATCGTCCGCTACAAGATGATGCGTGGGTACAATGTCATGAACCCCATGGGATGGGACGCCTTTGGACTGCCAGCCGAGAACGCCGCTCTGCAAGCCGATGTCCACCCCAAGCTCTGGACCGAGCAGAACATCGCTGCTATGAATGCGCAGTTCTACAAGATGGGCATCTGCTACGACTGGGCCAGAGAGGTTACCTCCTGCCTGCCGAATTACTACCGCTGGACACAGTGGATTTTCCTCCAACTCTACCAACGCGGTCTGGCATACAAGAAGATGGCCCCCGCCAACTGGTGCCCCTCGTGCAAGACTGTGCTGGCCAACGAGCAAGTGGTTGAAGGTGGATATTGCGAGCGTTGCGGCGCCATCGTCACTAAGAAGGACCTCGAACAGTGGTTCTTCAAAATCACCGACTATGCCGATCAACTGTTGGACGACCTGGAGCTGCTGGAGGATTGGCCTGAGCGGGTGCGCGTCATGCAGGAGAATTGGATCGGTAGGAGCGACGGCGTCGAATTCCGCCTCGGCGTTGAGGGGCACAACGATGAGATTGGAGCCTTCACGACTCGTATAGACACCGTCTACGGCATGACTTTTGTGGTGTTGGCGCCCGAGCATCCGTTGGTGGAGAAGCTGACGACGGAACAGCACAAGGCGGAGGTCGAGGACTACGTGGAGCAGGCGCGACAGGCCTCCGAGATCGACCGATTGTCTGCCGAGATCGAGAAGGAAGGTCTGTTCATAGGCAGCTATGCTCTCAACCCTATGAACGGTGAGCGGATGCCCATCTACGTGGCCGACTACGTGTTGATGACCTACGGCACCGGGGCGATCATGGGAGTGCCCGGCCATGACATTCGCGACTTCGCCTTCGCGAAGAGGTACGGCCTGGACATACCTGTGGTCATCGCACCGGCCGGTTGGGATGGAAAGAACCTGGAGGAAGCCTACATCGACGAGGGCACCATGGTCAATTCCGGCCAGTTCGACGGACTACCCTCGAGAGACGGGATCGAGCGCATCACCGACTACATGGAGGAACATGGCATAGGAGAGCGCAAGACCCACTATCGCCTGCGAGACTGGTTGATCTCGCGCCAGCGGTATTGGGGTGCGCCCATACCCATCATCTACTGTGAGAGATGCGGCACTGTCCCCGTGCCTGAGGAGGAGTTGCCGGTCATCTTGCCCATGGACGTGGACTTCCATCCCACGGGCACGGGCGAGTCGCCTCTCGCCACCGTGCCGGACTTCGTGCACACTACGTGCCCGCGGTGCGGGTCTGCAGGCCGCCGCGAGACAGACACCATGGATACTTTCGTCTGCTCTTCATGGTACTACTTCCGATACACCGACCCCCACAACGACCAGGCGCCCTGGAGCAAGGGGAAGGCCGATGCCTGGTTGGCAGTGGATCAGTATACAGGCGGCGTGGAGCACGCCATCTTGCACCTGATGTACTCACGCTTCTTCACCAAGGTCTTTCGCGACCTGGGCTTGACCCACATTGATGAACCCTTCGCCCGCCTCTTCACTCAGGGCATGATCACCAAGCTGAACCCGAGTACCAAGAAGGTGGAGAAGATGTCGAAGTCCAAGGGCAACGTCGTGCCCATAGATGACATGGTCAACACCTATGGCGCGGACACAGCCCGCACCTTCATCCTCTTCGTGGGGCCACCGGAGCTGGACGCCGAGTGGAATGACCAGGGAGTAGAGGGGTCGTTTCGCTTCCTGAAGCGCCTATGGCGCCTGGTGATGGAAGAAGCATCTCCAGGAAAAGCCCCCCATGAGGCGGAGCGGCAGATGCGGCGGAAGACCCACCAGACAATCGAGAAAGTCACCGCTGACATAGAACGCTTCCACTTCAACACTGCCGTCAGCGCCTGCATGGAACTGTCCAACGCTTTGGCGGCCCACAAGGATGCCCACGGGCTTACCCCTGTCCTCGAGGAGGGGCTGAGGACCCTGCTGCTGCTCTTGGCACCCATCGCGCCTCACATCACCGAGGAGTTGTGGAGTGAGGTGGGCGATGGAGAGGGCATCCACCTCCAGGCCTGGCCCGAGTGGGACGAGGAAGCGGCCGCTGAAGAGGTCTTCACCCTCATCGTACAGGTCAACGGCAAACTGCGGGATAAGGTCGTGGTACCAGTGACCATCAGCGAGGATGAGGCGAAGCAACTGGCCCTGAGCCGGGAGCGCATCCAGCGATGGCTGGAGGGCAAGACCATAAAGAAGACGATATATGTACCCGGCCGCCTGGTCAACATCGTAGTCCAGTAGAGCAACATCAAGGACCTCCTCCACCGAAGGAGGAGGTCCTTTGTTCTTCACAGGCTCGGTTCCAGAGTTTTGGATCTCCAAGACTGCGCGAAAAGAGCTCCTTTCCTCAATCGCTCGCACAGAAATCTCACCTTGTGCTTGTGTCGAGATGGGGCTTGTGGTATAATGGAATCGCGCGTGGGAAGGAGGCTGCGGCTATGATCAAGGTGAACGTCGATAGTGTCAAGGTCAGTATGATATCTCAGCACCGCGTAGTGGTGCTCAAAGAGGAAGATCAGGAACGCTATCTGCCTATCTGGATCGGTCCTTTCGAGGCTGATGCTATCACCATCGGTTTGCAGAACGTTCAGATGACCCGGCCTCTGACTCATGATCTGCTGAAGTCCCTAATCGATCATATGGATGCCTCTGTCTCCCACATCCACCTCAACGATCTCAAGAACGACACCTTCTACGCAGAGATCGTTCTCGAACAAAATGGGCGGAAGCTGAGCGTGGACTCCCGGCCCAGTGACGCCATCGCTTTGGCCGTACGGGTCGGCGTGCCTATCTATGTGGCTGAATCAGTCATGGACAGCGCAGGCATTATCCCCACCGAAGAGCACGAAGATCTCACGGCGGAGGATCAGGAGAAACTCTCCGTGTTTCGCGACTTCGTAGACACATTGGACCTGGATGGTCTGGAGGAGAACTGAAACAGTGGCGGCAGCCAGGTTACCTCCACACAACGTAGAGGCCGAGCAATCGGTCCTGGGCAGCCTCCTCATAGATCCCGAGGCCATCCTCAAAGTCAACCCTTTCCTACGCCCCGAAGACTTCTATCGCGAAACCCACGGCTTGACATACAAATCAATCATAGACTTGCATGAGCGGCGCCAGCCGGCCGATTTCGTGACCCTATGTGATGAGTTGGAGCGGCGTGGACAGCTAGAACAGGTCGGGGGACCCAGTTACCTGACTTCACTCATCAACGCCGTGCCCACCTCCGCGCACGTCCAGCACTACGGACGCATCGTCGAGCGCACCGCCATGCTGCGGCGCTTGATAAGCGCCGCCAGCGAGATTTCCAACATGGCCTATGAAAGGGCCGACGATGAGGACAAAATCCTGGACCAGGCGGAGCAGCTCATCTTCGGGGTGGCTCAGCGCCGCATCGAGCGCCAACTGGTTCCGCTCCGCAAGATCCTAGGTGACTACTACGACCGCATCGAGTACTTGTACACACATCGAGGGGAAACCGTCGGCGTACCCACCGGGTTCATAGATCTAGACCGGCTTCTCGGAGGGTTCCAGCCCGCTGACCTGATCATCGTCGCCGGTCGCCCAGGGACCGGCAAGACGAGCTTGGCCCTGACGATAGCAGACTTTGCCGCCCGCCTGCACGGACAGTGTGTCGCTCTCTTCAGCCTGGAGATGCCGTCACAGCAAGTCGTACAGCGCCTCGTATCCGGAAGTACGGGAATCGAATCGCAACGCCTGAGAACGGGAGACATCAGCGAGGACGAATTGGCCAGCATAACCAGATCTATGGGTGAGCTCTCGGAGGCCCCCATGTTCGTGGACGACACACCGGCGATCTCCCCTATGGAGCTACGCTCCAAAGCGCGACGGCTCCACGCTGAACATGCTATAGACCTGATCATTCTGGATTACCTGCAGTTGATGCAAGCGGGAGTGAGGATGGACAACCGCGTCCAGGAGGTATCCTACATCTCTCGCCAGTTGAAGTCCTTGGCCAGCGAACTGCACGTGCCCGTGCTGGCCTGCTCCCAGCTCTCTAGGGCTGTGGAATCCCGTGCCGACAAGCGACCCCTTCTCTCTGACCTGAGGGAGAGCGGCTCGATCGAACAAGACGCCGACGTGGTGATGTTCATCTACCGAGAGGAGATGTACGTAGAGGACACCTTCAAGCCTAATATCGCCGACATCATGGTGGCGAAACACCGCAATGGGCCCACGGGCCAAATAAGTCTCCGCTTCATGAAAGAACTGGCCAGGTTCGTCAATCTGGAGCCAGTCCCCGAGGAAATGGCTGTCTAGAATGAAAGGATTCGTCGGTTTTCCCGCGGGGAACGTGCGCTTCACCTCGGTGCCCGACCTCTTTTTCAGCGAACTGTTGCCTCAGATAGACAACATGCCGGAACTCAAGGTGACTCTTCACGCCCTGTGGTCACTCTATCGCAAGAAGGGCTATCCGCGTTGCCTTCGCCGAGACGAGCTTCACAACGACAGTGTGCTCCTGCGTGGGCTGAAGATGCGTGGTCGATCACCGCAGCGGTTGGTGGACGAAGGGCTGGAGAGGGCGGTGAGCAGGGGCACTCTCCTGCACGTGAGTACGCATACCGATGGCGGAGAGAATGAGGACTGGTATTTCCTCAACAATGAGGAGGGACGGCAAGCCGCGGAGGAGGTCCGCCGGGGGGAGTTGCACCTGGGCACGTCCGTCGTTGTCGAGCAACCTCAGGTGGAGGTGGAGCGACCCAATATCTTCGTCCTCTACGAGCAGAACATGGGCATCCTCCAACCGATGATCGCTGAGGAACTCCGGGAGGCAGAGGAGACCTACCCTGCCGAGTGGATCGAAGAGGCCTTCAAGATAGCCGCGGAGCAAAACGTACGCAAGTGGCGATATGTCAATGCCATCCTAGAGCGCTGGGCCACCGAAGGCAAGGATGATGGAAAAGCTGGACGAGATTCTGAGGAAGACAGATACAGGTATATCAAGGGCAAGTACAAGGACTACATCAAGTACTGAGCGCCCAGAAGTCTGTCCTCTTTGCGGCGGTGCTGGCTATCTGCGCCGAGATGTCCCCCCGGGGCACCCCGACTTCGGTCGTGCCGTCCCTTGTCAATGCAAGCTGAATGAGATCGCTGAGAAGCGGCTGCGAGATCTGTGGGAAGCCAGCAATCTCGCTTTTCTCTCCCACATGACCTTCGACAGTTTCCGCGTGGAGGGTTTCGGTCTCCCTCCCCACGAGGCACAGACCCTCAAGGAGGCATCTCGAAGAGCTCGGGAGTTTGCCGAGAGCCCTCAGGGCTGGATCATACTCTTGGGCGCTTATGGCTGTGGAAAGACCCATCTGGCTGCGGCCATCGCCAACTACTGCCTGGAGCGGGGGCAGCCAACCCTGTTCATCGTCGTGCCTGATCTCCTTGATCATCTCCGAACCACCTTCAGCCCCCATAGCGCCGCTAGCTACGATGAGCGCTTCGAGGCGGTGCTGACCGCCCCTCTGCTCATTCTGGACGACCTCGGCACTCAGCAGGCAACTCCATGGGCCCAGGAGAAGCTGTATCAGCTCTTCAACTACCGGTATAACGCCAGGTTGCCTACCGTCATCACCAGCAACCGCCCTCTTGAGGAGATGCACCCGCGGCTGCGCTCCCGCATGACAGATCCGGACCTGTGCCAGATCTACAAGATACGGACTCGCGATTTCCGAGGTAGTGGTCACTCAGATCAACTCAGCAGCTTGCATCTCTATGCCGACAAGACTTTCGAGAGCTTCAAGCCGCGACCTGAACTGCCCAAGGAAGAGCAACACAATCTGAAGGAGTCCCTGTCCATGGCCAAGGACTTCGCCAGAGACCCTCAGAACTGGCTCGTATTCCTCGGAGAGCATGGCTGCGGCAAGACCCACCTGGCGGCCGCCATCGCCAACAGCCGCCTGAACGGCGGGCATCCAGTAGTCTTCAAGGAAGTACCCGATCTCTTGGATCACCTGCGGGCCACCTACAGGCCCCAGAGCCAGGTGACCTACGATCAGGTCTTCGAAACGGTGCGCAGATCTCCTTTGCTGCTCCTCGATGATCTGGGGACCGAGAGCACGACCCCTTGGGCCCAGGAGAAGCTGCATCAGATCTTCAACTTCCGATACGCAGCCAAGTTGCCCACCGTGATCACGATGCGCAAGACGATCGAGGAGATCGACCCCCACTTGGCCTCCCGCATGTTGGATGTCTCCCTCTGCACCATCTGTGCCATCTTGGCTCCAGGCTACCACAATGCTCAACTTGCCAGACGGAGCACAAAGAGGCGCAGAAGGAAGTAGCTCCCTCAGCCCGGATCACCTCTCGCCTGCCCCAAGCAACCTCCACGCCCAATATCTTCCTGACTTTGGCGCGGAAATTCCTTCCAGCGCTACCTAGAAAATCGCCAGACGTGTGCTGCCACGGGTTGTGCGTAGGACAAGTTGGCAACTTGTCCTGGCTGTCGAGTGAGTCCGCGCAATCCCAAAGCGGTGACGACATGAGAGACCTTGTTGAGTGCGCTCAGCGCATCGGATGGCCGAGAGGCGAAGTTACACTGGATTCACATACTCCCTTCACCACTTCTTCACAATCATGCCGTATGATTCAATCAGACCAACCGATAGACCAATAACCTCAATAGAGGAAAGGAGTCGAGACAATGTCAGAGAGATGGAAGAAGTGGTACGTTATCGCAGGGATTGCATCCCTGGCCGCCATCCTGCTCATCGGTGGCGGAATCGTGGGGGGGATTCTGAGTGGGGTCGGCCCGGCCGTGGCCCAGGAACCACCCGGTGACGGGGCTCGCCTAGGTATGCGGCAAGATCACGGGATGGGCATCGGCCGCCAAGGCCACGACGGCGCTGCCCTCGAGGAGAGGTTACAGGAAGCTGTGGCCAACGGTCGTCTCACCCAAGAGCAGGCCGACTCGATACTGGAGTGCATGGCCAGCGGCGAAGGCCATTGCATGCAACTGGCCGAAGGAGCCTTTGGCCCTCGGGACGCTCGCGGCATGGCTATCGGCCGCGCAGGCCAAGACTATGCCTCCCGGGAGGAGAGGATACAGGAGCTTGTGGCGGACGGCCGCCTCACTCAAGAGCAGGCCGACCAGATGCTAGAGCGCATGGCCGAGCACGAGTGTGACTGCTCGGAGTGCTCGTCAGATCACGGCAGCCGCACCGAAGACGGCCACCATGGCCACGGTCGCGGCCACAGGTTCCCCGGCTCTGGGCAAGAACAAGGCCCCAGGCTGGGACACTAACGGCATACCAACATCCTGCGGCGCTAGAGGTTCACGCGCCGATCACCTAGAGCGCCCAATACCTGGAGGGCCGGACTCGAGTCCGGCCCTCCTAGACTGTACCTCTCGGAGCAGCACTCATGAGCTAGCCCGTCGTGGTGCGTCGAGCACGTTCCTGGATCGCCTCATGTTCTTCAAGCAATAGCCGCGCCCCCTGCACAACGGGAAAGTCAACCATCTTCCCGTCCACCTCGATAGCGCCCGCACCAGTGGCCGATGCCGTCTCGAAAGCTGCGATCACCCGACGGGCCCAAGCTAACTCCTCTTCTGTTGGGCTGAACTCTTCGTTCAGGATCGGCACCTGATCCGGGTGGACACAAGCTGATCCCTGCAAGCCTAGCCGTCTGGAACGGCGAGCGATCATCCGGAACCGATCCAGGTCCGCATAATCGTCTATGGTACTTAGGAGCCCCACAGGAATGCACCCAGCCGCCCGGGCTGCGATCACGACCTGCAGATTAGGGTAGACGAGCTCCTCTGGTCCCGGAAGCAACCCGGTACACAGCGAGAAGTCGCCCGCCCCCAGCCCGATGGCAACGACACGGTCATCAGCGGCCGCGATTTCCTGTGCACGCAAAAAGCCGGCCACTGTCTCTATCGAAACGAAGAACTGCGTGACTCCCGCGACCATTCCCCGCTCTGACTCGAGCTCTGATGTGACTTCGCTGAGGATTTGGACTTGCTCCGGGCTGTCCACCTTGGGGAGAGCTAGCGCTTGCACAGCGGGGCATATCGTTGCTTCAAGGTCTTTGAGTGCCATGCGCCAGGGGCGGTTGATGCGGACGAGAACGTCACTACTCCCTCGCGACACTTTCTCCGCCGCCTTCATCGCCCGTGATCGGGCGTTCTCCTTCTCGCTCGCCGCCACGCCGTCCTCCAGATCCAAGACGATCGCGTCCGCACCGCGTGTGTGCGCTTTGTCAACAAACCGATCTACATTCACCGGCACAAAAAGCAGCGAACGCCATATGGGCATTCTCTTCTGCGGGTTCATTGGGCGATACCTCCTACCCTGCCGATTTCCCTCAGATCACCCCTTCCGCGGCGAGCCGCTCCAAGTCTGCGCCGGATAGACCAAGCTCGCCGAATATCTCAGCATTGTGCTCGCCCAGTTTGGGAGCTGGCCGCCGGATTGCCCCCGGAGTTCCGGACAGGAACGGAACGACGTTGTGCATAGGCACGCCGTCCATCTCTCCGTCGCGGTCCGGTAGTTCGACGACCACCTGGCGCTCCTGGACGTGGGGGTCCTCAAGAATCCCGTCGATGTTGTACACGGGACAGGCAGTCAAGTTATGCTCCGTGACGAATTCCATGTTTTCATCAAGCGTTCGTTCGGCGTAGAAGCCCGCCAAGATGGCGTCGAGCTCTTCTTGATGCTCAAGACGGGCTTCGGTCGTCCGGAACCTGGAATCGTGGATCAGGTCTTCTCGCCCCATGGCCTCGAAGAAGCGCTCTGTCATAGGTTGCGTCGAAGAAGACATGGCTATCCAACGGCCGTCCTTTGTCCGATAGACATTGCGACCGCCGGCTGTCGTGTTGGCATCGAACCCGCGTCCCTTGACCTGACCTGTCAACTTGTAGATAGCGGCCTCTGGACCCATGATGGAGAAAAGCGGCTCGAAAAGACTAACGTCGATGACTTGCCCACGTCCCCCATTCATCTCGCAGTGTCGAAGAGCCACAAGGGAAGCCATGGCTGCATACAGACCGGCGACCATGTCGGCCAGAGAAATGGGTGGCAGGATCGGCGGCTGGTCCTTGTAGCCGTTCAATGCGGTGAACCCGGTCATGGCTTCTGCCACGGTTCCAAAACCCGGTCGGTCGGAGTAGGGTCCTGTTTGCCCCCAGCCGGAGATCCGCACGACGACCAGCTTGGGGTTCCTATCAAGCAGCACATCAGGACCCAGTCCGAACTTCTCCATGGTCCCCGGCACGAAGTTTTCGGCCAACATATGGGCATCGTCGACAAGGTGGAGCAGCATTTCGCGGGCCTGAGGGTGGCGCAGGTTGAGGGTGACGCTCTTCTTGTTTCTGGCGTACACCTTCCAATAAGGACAGACGCCATTGACTCGGATCTGCTTGAGTGGATCACCCTTCCCCGGCTCCTCGACCTTGATTACCTCTGCGCCGAGATCAGCGAGAACCAGGCTGAACATATTCCCCGCAACGAAGCGTGAGACGTCCAAGATGCGTACGTCGTCGAGTGGGCACTCTGCATCGGGCTGGAATGAGATCCTGTTCATTCTCGGAATAACCTCCTGTAATGTTGGGCGTATGCTAGTTAGACTAGACCCACGAGCAGCCTCAAGTCACCCCTGCTAAGTTCTGCCCGTTTCCCCTCAGATGGACGGCTCCGCGGCGGCATCTTGGGTTGGGTCTGCTTCAAACACGGCACAACCTTCGCTCGACAGCAAGATCCAGACCGTCCCTGTCGGCAGGTCAGCTTCTGTCTCTACGCGCACGACTATGTCATCGACCTTCAGGCGGTAACGATAGTAGGCGCCGTAGTAGAGGCGATCTACAACCTCTGCCTCCAAATAGTTCCCGGCAGGCAGCGCTGCGCCACTACTCGGATCAATGACTTGAACCTTCTCTGGCCTGATCGAGATCAGAACAGGAGTCCCGGGTGCGAGGGTTTTGCCCGCCTTGATCCTTAGGCACTGGTCGGAACCTTCGAGATTCACAGCAATGGTGCCCCCATCACCAGCGCCCACCGTATCGCCTCGTAGGAAGTTGCTTGTGCCAATGAAGTCCGCCACAAAGGGCTCGGCGGGACTTGAGTAGATCTCCTGCGGGGTTCCAACCTGGCAGATACGTCCTGCCTGCATGACCGCCATTCTGTCGCTCAGAGCCAACGCCTCCATCTGGTCGTGGGTAACATAGATGGTCGTAATGCCAAGTTGGCCCTGGATGCGCTTCAGCCAGGAGCGCGCCCGTTCTCGCAACTTGGCATCCAGGTTGGACAGCGGTTCGTCCAAGAGCAGGATCGTCGGCGAATAGACCAGAGCGCGACCGAGCGCCACCCGTTGCTGTTGTCCGCCCGAGATCTGGTGAGGATAACGGTCCTTCTGAGGTCCCAGTTCCACCAGCCTGAGTATCTCCTCAATACGCTGCTCTCTTGCCTTCTTCGAGACCTTCCGCAGCCTGAGGGGAAAGGCGAGGTTCTCCTGAACGGTCATGTGCGGCCAGAGAGCATAGGATTGGAAGACCATTCCGCAATTGCGCTTCTCGGGGACAATGAAATCGCCCGAAGCGCTATCAAAGAAGTTGGTTTCCCCAACCCGGATCAGGCCGCTGTCCGGACGGTCAAGCCCAGCAATGGCGAAGAGGGTCGTGGACTTCCCACACCCGCTAGGGCCAAGCAGCGTGAGGAACTCTCCGTCGCGCACTGTGAAGCTGATGTGATCCACTGCAACCACATCCCCGAACCGCTTGTATAGATTCTCCACGACTATCTCAGGCATAGATACTCACCTTGAACAGCTTGCGGCTCCCATAAACCACGGCCATGGTTATCGCGACCTGAACCAAGGAAAGGGCCGCGACGGGGCCGGCCTCCCCTTGCACCCAGAACTGGAGCATAGTGAGACCCATGACTTCGCTTCCCGGCGCCACGAGGAACACCGCCGCGCCGTACTCCTTGATGAGCTGAATGAACAAGAGGATGAACGAGGAGTACAGGGCGGGCTTGAGCAACTTCAACAGGATGAGCCGACAGGTGGTCCACCAATCGGCTCCCGCTGTCCGAGCGGCATCATCGAGTTCGGCACCGAGCCTAGCGAGCATGGGAGTGATTGCCCCAAACGCTACGGGCAGATAGCGGACCGAAAAGGCAATCGTCAGTGCCCAAATCGTGTTTCGAATGGGACCCAAAGGCTTCACCAGCACGAATGCCCAGAAGAACCCAATTCCCACAATCATCCCGGGCATCGCTCGCGGGTATATTGCCAGGAAATCCAGACCCTTCCTTAGCCGGAACTCCGAACGGTGAGCGACGAGGGCGATCAAAGCAACGAACAACGTGGTCAAGATGCCACCGATCAGCGCTATGAGAATGCTATTGATGATTGACCGCGTGTAGGCCGGGTAGGAGAAGATCACGACAAAGTTCTGCAGCGTCAGGAACCGCCAGGGTGGGGCGAGTGGGGTCAGGAATGTGGTGAATGCCTGCATAATAAGTCCGACCATGGGAAGGATTGCTGCTAGCAACACGTAGAGAACAATGAAGGCGGAGAGTGCCCAACGCACCCAACCGAGCCTGAGGATATGAGGGCGCGTGGCTTTGCCTCTCACGGTCACGAAGCGAGAGGTGTCACGCAACAGCGCGTTCTGGAGAAGAACGAGTGCTGTGACGATCAAGAGGAGGAATACCGCTGCCGCTCCGACCAAGCCGTAGTCTGGTTGCGCACCGCCGAGCCAATTCTTGTACAGGTAGCTGGAGAAGAAATCGATTCCGACAGGCCCGCCGAGGATCATGGGGATACTGAGCACCTCTAGCCCGATGGTGAAGATGAGCACCGCCCTATAGAGAATGGGCGGCCGCATCAGCGGGAGCGTCACCGACAACAGGATCCTGAGCGGCCCTGCGCCAGCGGTGCGGGCTGCATCCTCGAGGGCTGGATCGGCAACGGCGGCAGAACTGGAGCAGTATAGGTACGCAATAGGCATCAACGCGACTGCGGCCACCACCGCCATCCCAGGAATGGTGTATAGATTCCATGGCTGTATGTGCAAGAGATTCTTGACGAGGAGGCTGCCATAGCCGGCTGGCGAGTACATGATCACCCAAGCGAATGCGATCACCAGGGGAGACAAGTAGATCGGCCACAGCACTATCTCGCCCAGGATCGAACGCCCCGGTAAGTCTGTCCGGCCAATCACCACGGCCATCACCACACCAAGCCCCACCGAGATGAGGGTAGTCAGGACCGCAAAGTAAAGCGTGTCTCTGATCACTTCGTGGAACTCGGGATCCGAAAGCAGTCTGACGTAGTTATCCAGGCTCAGTACCCCACCAGTATCGTACAGAGGACGGTCCAAGAAAGACGTGTAGACGACCGGAACGAGCGGGGCTAGCACGAGGCATAATGTAATGGCTGTCACGCCATACTGTATCAGATGTTCCTTCCGGACTCCCAGACTGCCAACAGCGGCCAAGCGTTGCGCACGTTCTCTGACAGACATGAGCAACAGATCTCCTCTACCTCGATTCGAGGGGGTGGACCTTCCGGTCGTCCGCCGCCCGGAAGGTCCACTGTGGTCGCGCTCTAGCGGAGGAATGCCTCGTTCCAGCGCTCGACAAAGGCGTCGCGCCCTGCAGCGGCATTCTCGTCGTAGTTGACGAGGATCATCTTGTCTTCACCGCCGATTTCTTGCGCGATGCTTTCGAAAGTGCGGGGAGCCTCCTCGGCCGTCAGGTCAGATCGGTATGGGGTGAGGCCGCCCTCGCCCCATGCTACCTGGCCGTCGTGGGAAAGACAGAAATCGAGCATGAGCTTGGCGGAGTTGATGTTCGTGGACGCTTTAGGGATCGCCATCCCCCGCAGGAAGACGGGGGTGCCGTCCTCTATGTAGCTCCACCCAACGATACCCTCGAGGTCTGGCAACCTGGGAAAGACTCCACTCGACACGAAGTAGCCTACCGCGTACTCCCCTGAGGCAAGCTTCTGGAGTTGCGTTCCCCCCGATTGCTCAGGCATGGTCATGGGGCCTAGCGTCTCCAGGAGATCCCAAGCCTCCTCGCCAGAATCGCGCACAAAAGCCCAATTGATGGCGAACGAGAACGGTATGATGATGTCATAGGTGGTGATCTTCCCATCAAAGACATCCGGGTTCGCTGCGGCCATCTCGGCCAACTCGGTCATGCCTCTCGGCCGCAGGTCCTCAGGGAGGACTAGCTCGTTGTACAGAATCAGCATCGGGTCGGTCGTTACGGTGTAGAGGCCAGGGAAGGGCATGCTCCACTCGGGGAGCTGGGACTTCTCTGGAGATTCGTAATCAACGGCCTCTCCTCTGTTCTTCACAAACTCTATCCAACCCGACGGGTCAGCGGTGATCGAGAGATCCGCCGTCTGAGCGCCACTGGCGCTTTCGGCGTAGTACCGCTCGAACACCTCCGAACCTCCCAAATCAAGGGTCTGGACTTCAATCCACGGGTAGAGCTCGTGGAAAGCGTCGATCACTGGCTTCCAATTCGATTCTGCCATCACAGAGTAGACCAGAAGGGGGCCCTCTGCCTTTGACGCCTCAACGATCTGTTCGTATTCTGCGGGGTAGTAATCGGGGTAGGCCACGCTCTTGGTGGGCTCTTCCACAATCGTAGGCGTAGCCGCGGGAGTAGGAGCACTTTCCTCTGTGGGAGGCGGCTCTGCGGTTGGCGCGGGACTGCACCCTATTAGGGGTGTCAGGCTCAGTAGCACGATGGCCATGGCGGCAAATACGTGAATAAGCGACCTTCTCACTGTTCCCTCCTTATTTCACGACGTCGATTCTGGACGCAGGCCAGCCCACTTGCCTGTTGCAGCGATTGTTTCCTATGAATACTAAACGCCTGATCACCCCCTTCCTCTCTTCTAGGGCGGTCTCCAGCCTGGATCGCCCGCCGACTTCATCGGAGGCTACCTTCTTACGCTTCGAGCGCTGGCTTCGCTAGACATCGGGTAGACTTCCAAAGATGAGTTGTCCGGCGCGCAGGACATGAGATCGCATGAGCGCTTCAGCTTGATCCCTGTCGTGGGCAGCCAGGGCCGCGAAGATCTCCTTGTGCTCTTCAAAACGCGTTCGGGGATACTCCCGGTCGTTGAGGAGCTCCAATCGGTCAATAGGATCAAAGGCCATGACGGTTTCCAGGAACTTGACCACAGTCAGATTGCGGCTGGTTTGGTCAACGAGGGCGTGGAATCGATCCGCGAGCTCAAGCAACAACTCCGAGGAACCAGTCTCCAACACCTCTTCGTTCTCCTGGAGCACCGCCTGGATTTGGGCGACCTCCTCATCCGTGATCTTCTCTGCACCGAGTCGAGCGGCGATGCCTCGCAAAGCTCCCTGTATCAAGAGCATTTCCGCCACCGATGCCGAGGGCATGTCGGATACGTATACCTCTCGATTGGGGGTTCTGACCACCAGACCCTCCTGTTCAAGCTGGCGCAGGGCCTCTCTGACTGGCGTGGGGCTGACTTCCAGCTTGGTTGCTAGGTCGCGTTCCGTAATCCGCTCGCCCGGCTTGAGCGAACCGGAGGTGATCGCGCTACGTATGGCGAAGTAGGCCCGCTCCCCCAGCGTCTCGTTGTGTCTGAGTGGTCTGAGCGTAGTAACCGAGTCTTCCATCCCTGACGGGCCTCCTCCGTAGGCCTTGCTATGGAGCCTGCGCAGTGCTATATGCTATATGCTATAGCATACTATACACCAAAAACGAGACTTTGTCAAGCTCTCGCTTGCGAACCCATTAATACTCATTCCGAGCTCTGGGGCCGGTTGTGGGAGAATTCCCCTAAGCCGTGCTACTCACTTCGCCTGTTTGGGGGGAAGTCAATCAGACCACGCGGTGCATGGCCCATTCTTCTGCACAAAGTCGGGGCTTTCCCAACGACAGTAGCGGCCTACCAACGTCCGGGGGCGCTAGCGCTTCACGTACAATCAGGCGGAGCGCCCACTGTGAACAGGAGGGCCAGATCTCGCTCTGGCCCTCCTTGTCGTTTCGCACAACGTGCTCCGTGATCGGAGACGTGGTTTGCAGTGAGAGGTTGCCTGGCGACGAGAAACAACCCTGCTGTTGCCACTTGAGGAAATGGGGAGACGGTAATCCACATCCAACCTTCATAGTTCCTTGACAGTTCCTTCATAGTTCCATGGTACGATTGGTGGTGGAAGAGGACCGAGCTTCCCCGTGGACGGGGATTGGGCGGGTGAAGAAAGGATGAGTGCTGTGAGTGCATTGTTCAGAGACAGGCGTGTGGTTATCGTTACTGTTCTTGCTGTCGTCGCGCTTCTAGCCGCAGGGGGAGGCTGGTACTACTACACGCAGTATCTCCCAGGGCAGACCGTCGATGAGGAGGAGACGATCCAGACGGCCAAGGTGCGTCGGGGTAACCTGATCGTCGTCGCCGGCGGGAGCGGCACTCTGGTCCCCAATGCCGAGGTGGATCTGAGCTTCAGCAGCGGCGGCCGTCTGGCCGAAGTCCTCGTCGAAGTGGGGGATCAGGTGCAGGCAGGTCACGTGCTGGCCCTCCTCGAAGACACTGATGCCCAATCTCAGGTGACCCAGGCCGAGATCAACCTCCGGCTGGCCGAGCTTCAGTTGTCCGAACTGACCGGGACGCCGGATGCGGCGGACTTGGCGGCAGCCCAGTTCCGGTTGACCAGTGCGCAAGAGGCCCTGGAAGACCTTCTCAACGGGCCTTCCGCACAGGAGCTCATCATCGCCCAAGCCGACCTCGCTACGGTTGAGAAACAACTACAGCAGGCCCAGTCCGCATACGACAGAGTCTCCTGGCGCTCGGATGCCGCGTCGTCCTCTCAGGCCATGGACCTGTGGTCGGCCACTGCGGCCTATGACAAGGCTAAGGCCAATTACGATATGGCGGTAGCCGATGCCTCAGAGGAGCAGATCGCTGCCGCACAGGCCAGCGTCGCCCAGGCTCAGTCGAACCTCAACTCCCTGCTGCATGGAGCATCGGCGGAGGACCTGGAAGCTGCGCAACTGAGCGTGGAGCAAGCCCGCGCAAACTTGGCCTCAGCCCAGGTCCAGATGGAGGAGACAGTCATCGTAGCTCCCTTCTCGGGCACCATCACCGCGGTAACAGCTTCCCCAGGGGAGATGGTGGGTACAGGCGCCCTGGTGACGCTTGCCGACCTCTCCCAGCTACTGGTGGAGCTCTACTTGGATGAGACCGACTTGGACCTGATCGCCGTGGGCTATGAGGTCGAAGTGCTCTTCGACGCCTTGCCCGACGAGATCTTCACGGGCCAGGTAGTCCGCGTAGATCCCGTGCTGGTGCAGATGGAGGGAGCGCCGACGATACAGGCCCTGGCGACTCTGGAACAGCCGGAAGACAACTCGCGCTGGCCTCTGCCGGGCGGACTGAACGCCAGCGTGGAGGTGTTCGCAGGGCGCGCCGAGAACGTGCTACTGGTGCCGGTGGAGGCGCTCCGTGAACTCGCCCCCGGTCAGTATGCGGTCATGGTGATGGTGGATGGCGAGCCCCAGATGCGTCAGGTGGAAGTCGGGCTCATGGACTACGCCTACGCCGAGATCGTCAGCGGGTTGGAGCAGGGTGATCAGGTGAGCACCGGCATCTTGGGGACGGAGTAGACAAGTGAACGACCATCTAATCGAAGTGCAAGACCTTACCAAGGTCTACGGCACGGGGGCAGCCGCCGTACACGCCCTGGACGGAGTCAACCTGACGATCGATGAAGGGGAGTTCGTAGCCATTATGGGACCCTCGGGGTCGGGCAAGAGCACGTTGATGAACATCCTGGGCTGTCTTGACCGGCCAACAGAAGGACGCTACTGGCTGGGCGGCGAGGACGTTGGCGGGCTCAGCAAGGCCCAACTGGCAGCCATCCGCAACCGCCAAATCGGCTTCGTCTTCCAATCCTACAACCTATTGCCCCGCAGCACTGCTCTCAAGAACGTGCTCCTCCCATTGCTGTACAGCCGTGACGAACGGCGGAACGCTTCCGAGAGGGAGGCGCTGGCGCGACAGGCGCTCGAAGCTGTCGGACTGGACGACCGAGTAGATCACCGTCCTAGCGAGATGGCGGGCGGGGAGCAACAGCGAGTCGCCATCGCGCGGGCCCTCGTGAACAAGCCGCTTCTGATAATGGCCGATGAGCCCACGGGCAACCTTGACACCAGCTCCAGCCAGGAGATCGTCGATATTCTGCTTGGACTTCACGAGCGGGGACGCAC
>JAUWLF010000006.1 GCA_030613785.1 Chloroflexota bacterium
GCCGTCCCAGGGGAGACGGAGGACGTCTACGAGACCTTATTTGCACCTACTGAGAGCCAGAAAGGAGAGGGCGCCATGGTAACATTATCATTTGAAAGAATGGCTTCCCTTCGGTAACATTCTTATTTGACTGGACACGGCTTGACAACTCCTGCAAGAAGACCAATAATACCCACGAAGATCCTCACCATGCTACAAAACACCGGATGAGGTCACGAGTTACGAAAGCACCCCCATGCATCAGCAGCGGAAGCTCGATCATCTCCGTATCTGCCTGGACAAAGACCCCCAGTTCACCAAACTGACCGCGGGTCTTGAAAGGTACCATTTCGTCCATCAAGCGCTGCCGGAGATCGCTCTAGCCGAAGTCCAACTGTCTTGCCGACTTCTGGGCAAGGTCCTGCGCGCTCCGTTGATCATATCTTCCATGACCGGGGGCACACAGGAAGCTGAAGCCATCAACTTGAATCTGGCTGAAGCTGCCCAGCAGTTGGGAGTCGCGATGGGCGTAGGGTCGCTGAGAGCGGCGCTGGAGGATCCAAGCCTGGCACACACCTATCAGGTACGTAGAGTGGCTCCCGACATCCTTCTCCTGGCGAACCTCGGCGCCGTGCAGCTCAACTATGAATACGACCCAGAGGAGTGCTACAGAGCGGTGGAGATGATCGACGCAGACGGCTTGATTCTGCATCTGAATCCTCTCCAGGAGTGCCTCCAGCGCGACGGCAACACGGACTTCTCGTCGTTGTTGGGCAGGATCGAAGAGGTGTGCGATCGGCTTCAGGTGCCGGTGGTGGTGAAGGAGGTGGGTTGGGGGATCTCGGATAGAGTGGCTGAGATGCTGGCCGGCGCTGGCGTAGCGGCCATAGACGTGGCCGGTGCGGGGGGAACCTCATGGAGTGAGGTGGAAGGGCATAGAGCTTCTGAGGAGAAATGGGGCCGAGTCGCGCAGGCCTTTGCCGAGTGGGGTATTCCCACCGCAGAGTCCATTCGCATGGTGCGCCAGGGAGCGCCAGGGATGACCATCATCGGCAGCGGAGGCATCCGCAGCGGCGTGGACGTGGCCAAGGTCATCGCCCTGGGCGCTGATGCGGCTGGAATGGCGGCTCCGTTCCTCGAGCCCGCGACCGTTAGTTCCTCGGCCGTGAGAGCCAAACTGGAGGAACTTGTCGCGGAACTGCGGATCGCCATGTTCTGCGTCGGCATCACCGACGTGGAGCAGCTGAGGGACACCCCACTACTGCGAGAGACGGAATGAGCACAAAGCCTGCCATGGTGCTCCAGGGTTTAGAACCCTATCTGACTGCCATCGAGGAGCAGATGAAAGCGGCGATGGCGTTTCCCCGGGCCGAGGAGCTATCCCCCTACTATGGCATGATGTTCTATCATCTGGGGTGGATGGATGAAACCCTCTCACCCCGGACGCAAAGGTCAGGCAAACGGGTGCGTCCTTTGTTGAGCCTGCTCTCCTGTGAAGCCTGCGGCGGCGATTGGCGCCAGGCTCTGCCCGCCGCTGCCGCCGTAGAGATCGTACACAACTTTTCCCTCATTCACGATGACATAGAGGATCACAGCCTCGAACGACGCCACCGCCCGACGCTTTGGAGCCTCTGGGGCCCGGCTCAGGCGATCAATGCCGGCGACGGGCTATTCATCATTGGCCATCTTGCCCTTCACCATCTTCTCACCCAAGGCGTCTCCACCGCTAAGGCAGTCCGCGCCTTGAGGGCTCTTGATGAGACCTGCCTCAAGCTCACTGAGGGTCAGTATCTCGATCTTAGTTTCGAAGAACAGGACACCGTCAGTGTCCAGATGTATCTGCAAATGATCGACGGGAAGACTGCGGCGCTGATCGGATGCGCCACGCACCTAGGGTCGCTGCTCGCCACGGACGACGCTGAGATCATCGGTAGATATCGCCAGTTCGGGCGCCAACTGGGATTGGCCTTTCAGATCACTGACGACATCCTGGGGATCTGGGGCCAGGAGGAGACCACAGGAAAGGGCGTTGGTGAGGATATCGTCAGCAAGAAGAAGTCCCTGCCTGTGGTCTACGCCTTGGAGACCGGCGACGTCGAGCTACGCGAGATCTACGCACAGGATGAGATACGGATTCCACAGGTTCAGGTGGTCATCGAAAGACTAGACAAGCTGGGAGCCCGTGAGTATGCGACCAAGATGGCCAGTCGACACTCGGAGCTCGCGCTGGATACTCTAGAGAGTACTGGGACAAAGAACCGAGCACAGGACAAGCTGAGGGAGCTGGCGCTCCTCCTTGTTGAAAGACAATACTGATTTGCCAAGATAGGCAAAACGAGGAGTGGTGCATTTTCGTGAGGCAAGGCCCAGCTCCTCGCACCGGCTTCCAATCGCTCACCGCTACCTGTCTCACCAAGCACCAGACAGATTTCGAGGAGCGTAGAGATGACGATCTCTCGATTGGACCGCGCCCTTGAGCACTATGCCGCCAAGCTCACCGCGCTGGAAGAAGTTGCCGAGCAGCTATCACCTGAACAAGCCCTGGATGTCGTCATCGCTCGCCATGCGGTCCACACATCGCTGACCGACGAGACTCGGGATTCCACGAACAGTCTGATCACCCTCGTCCAGTTGGATAGCCGCTTGAGGAAACAGGCTGACTCCATCGCCCAGGCGGTCGAACTGGCCGATTGGCGAGCTAGCTTGAATCCCCCCGAGGGAGCCTGGTGGTGGTTCTTTGAAACTCCCAGGCATCCGCATTGGTCGGACCGCCTTGACTGGCTGTGGAGTGTGCTGGCTGTTCTGTGCCTGACGGCTTCTCTCAGCTTGATGATAGACATTTCGTGGCGCTTCTTGAGCGAGGGCCCAGATGCGCTGGGGGCCTTTGCGGTCGTCGCTCAGGGCCTCTTGACTATGGTAGCGGCCGGGGGCGCACTGACCGGAGCTGGCCGGAAAGGGGTTGAGCGTATTCTCCAAGGTCTGAATATCCCCAGGCGTTCTTGGCAAGTGGTCAGAGTGGGTTTGGCGATGGTGCTCTTGCTGGGTCTCCTGGGGTTCCGACTTTCGTTGCCCCAGATCGCTGTGTCTTACAACAATCGCGGCCTCCAGAACTACCTTTCCGGCCGCTTAGATAGCGCTCAGTTCGACTACAGCCGTGCCCTAAAGCTGAACCCAGACTATGTGGAAGCTCACTACAACCTGGGACTACTGTATGAAGACCTGCAAGATTTCGACCGTGCCCGTGCCGAATACCAGATTGCCGTGCAGGGCGGCCTCGACGCAGCCTACAATAACCTGGCTCGGCTGCACATTCTGGGCGAGGACTATTCGGCTTCCGTTTCGTTGCTCTTGACAGGCCTGGAACTGGCCCAAGAGGACCAGGTGAAGTGCGACATGCTCAAGAACCTGGGGTGGGCGCGGCTGGGGCAAGCTCGGTACGGCGAGGCTGAGATCTACCTTCGGGCCGCCATCGAGCTAGCCACCGATGAGGCACCCGCTCACTGCTTGCTGGCGCAGGCACTAGATGGCCTGGGTGAGGCGGCGAGCGCGCTGCTTGAATGGGAGAACTGCCTGAGATTTGCCGATGCGCGCAATGCAGATGAGGATGCCTGGATTGGTCTAGCCCGCCAACGTATCGAAATGGAAGGAGAGGAGCGATGAAACGGAGAGTGGCTATTTCGATACTGCTAGCCCTGATCCTGGCAACCGCGGCTTGCGGGAGCGGCCCGGGTATTGAGCCAGCTGCGACCGTCCCCACTGACCCTGGGGTCAATCTACTGGTGGTGGCCGAGGGCGAAGTGGAGCTCAGGCGGGAGGCGTGGTCGGACTACCACCGCACGGCCTTCGGTGCGGTGCTCCATCGCGGCGATCTGCTGCGACCGGGGAGCGGCGCGAGCGCCGTGGTCCTCTGCGACGACGTGAGAACCTGGGTTGTGCCGTCTGGCGTCCCATCTGGCCTGACCAATGGCTGCCCGCCACCACCGGAACCAGTCCTGGTGCGCGGCGAAAGCCAGCTCGGCAGCACTCGCGGTGGGACTGATCCTGCTATTCCCTACATCATCAGCCCACGCAAGACCCGGTTGCTGGACGACCGCCCCCTGCTCTCTTGGAATGAAATCCCGGGCGCGTCCAGCTACGCCGTGCAGGTAAAAGACACAAACACAGGCCAGATCATTTGGGAGACGATGGTGGCGGGGTCTGGTCTCCCTTATCCGGGAGAGCCGCCCCTGGAATCTGGAGTTACCTATTTGCTGATTGTCGAGGCCGACAACGGTAGGTCGTCCCAGGATGAAGGCGTGCCTGGACTGGGGTTCAGCCTGCTGGATGAAGGTGATGCCCAGCGCGTGCGGGCCGCCGCTGCGCAGGTCGGCGGGCTACAACTGCGTGACGAGGCGAAAGCCCTTGCCCTGGCTCAAATCTACACCGCTCACGGCGTCATCGCCGAGGCGATGGGGACGCTGGAACCTCTGGCCCAGGCTGGAAGCCGAGCAGGCGCCGTTTATCGCACGTTGGGCGATCTCTACCAGCACGTTGGACTGAGCCTTGACGCCGAGGCCCGGTACTTGACGGCAGTCGAACTCGCGGAAGCCGCCGAAGATGTGGAAGGGGAGGCGGCGGCACAGGCCGAACTGGGGGAGGTCTACGCCACGCTGGGGAACGTGGACCAGGCAGTACGCTGGTTGGAGGACGCGCGGACCGGGTATGAGGCCTTGGGCGATGCCCAGCGCGCGAGCGAGCTCGCAGAGCGCGTAGAGGCATTGCACCCTTAGACGGGAATGAGGCGAGCATGCAAAGGTCGTATCTGAATTGGATAGGCGCCTGTCTACTGATAGCGGCGGTGGGTCTGGCTACACTCCCTGCCGAAGTCGTCGCTGCGCCAGCGATCCAAGATGGCCTGCAGGAACAGGCTGATACCCTCTATGAGGAAGGCGTTGCCCTTTGTTATCAAGGAGACTATCAGGGAGCACTTGACAAATTCAGAGTTGCCCTGGTCATATATCAGAACATTGGCGACCGGGCTGGCGAAGGAGTCGCGCTTAACGACATTGGGAGTGTCTACCACGAGCTGGGGCAATACGAGCAAGCGCTGGACTATCTCCAGGAGGCACTGGGTATCTTCCAGGAAATCGGCGAGCGGTACGAGGAGGCCAACACACTCGACAACATTGGCACGGTCCACTACATGCTCTGGCATTACGACCAGGCCCTGGAGTACTACGAGCAGGCGTTGGCCGTCTTTCGGGAGATCGGCGACCGGGTCGAGGAAGGGAATACACTGCACGATATCGGGGCGGTCTACGGGTCCATGGCGCAACACGAGCAGGCCGTGGACTATCTCCAGCAGGCGCTGCGCATCTTCCAGGAGATCGGCGACCAACCGGGTGAAGGGCGCACTCTCCACCGCATCGGGTCCATCCTGCACGGCTTGGGCCCAGACGAGCAGGCGCTGCAGTACTACGAGCAGGCGTTGGCTATCTTTCGAGACATCGGCGACCGAGAGTGGCAAGTGACGACGCTCGAGGACATCGCTTGGGTTCACGAGTATGGCGCTCGGTACGAGCAGGCGGTGGACTACTATCGCCAGGCGCTCGCCATTGCGGAGGAGACGGGCGACCAGTGGAGCGAAGGGAAATTGCTGCGATGCGTCGGATCCGTCTACCGAGACTCTGGACGACACGAACAGGCTCTGGAGTACTACCACCAGGCGCTGGCTGCGTATCAGGAGATGGGCGACCCATTATGGGAAGGGACTGCCCTCCAGGACATAGCTGAGGTCTACGAAGATCTGGGGCAATTTCAGAACGCACTGGACTACTACCAGCAGGAGCTGGCCATCGCCCAGGAGACGGAGGAGCGATTCTGGGAAGGGAAGACCCTACTTTTGATCGGGCTCCTCTACTACCGCCAGGGGCAGCATCAGGAGGCGCTGGAATACTACGAGCAGTCGGTCTCCGTCTTTCGGGCAACTGGCGATCGACAGTGGGAAGCGACGACGGCCACAAGCATTGCGCTGGCCCACGTAGCTGCAGGGCAATACCAGCAGGCGCTCGACTACTATCAGCAGGCCCTGGCAATCTCAGAGGAGATCGGTGATCGGGAAGGGGAAGCGACGGCACTGAGTGATGTCGGGGGGGTCTACGGGCACCTGGGGCAGTACCAAAAGGCACTAGAATACTACTACCAGGCACTGGTAGTACAGCGAGAAATCATCAACAGGTGGGGAGAGGCAACCACGCTTGGCGCAATCGGCGGCGCCTACCGGGATCTTGCGCAGTACGAGCGGGCGCTGGATCACTACCAGCAGGCGCTTGCGATCTTTCAGCAGACTCGCGACCGCCTTTGGGAGGGACTAACTCTCAAGGACATCGGGGCCACCTACCGGGATGGAGGACGGTGCGAGGAGGCGCTGGACTACTACCGGCAGGCGCTCACTGTTTTTCAAGACACTGGCGAGCGGGCTTTGGAAGGAAGCACCATAAGGGACATAGGGGCCACCTACGCCGACGTAGGGCAGTACGAGAGCGCCTTGGACTACTATCAACAGGCGCTGGCTATCGCTCGGGAGATGGGTGACTGGACCTCGGAAATAGTCGCGCTCGGCGACATCGGTCAGGTTCACCGGTCCCTGGGCCAGTATCCAGAGGGCCTGGAGTACTACCAGGAGCAGCTGGCTGTGGCCCGGGAAGCGGGCGCTGTGTGGGCGGAAGGTATGCCTCTGAACAGCATGGGGGTCCTTCACGCCAGTCTGGGACAATACCATCAAGCACTGGACTACTGCCAGCAGGCGCTGGCCATCTTCCAAGAGATCGGCGATCGGGTGGGGGAAGGCATAACGCTGAGCAACATCGGGGAGACGTACCAACGCCAGGGCGAAGCTACCCAGGCCATCATCTTCTATCAGCAGGCAATTGATGTCAGTGAATCCATTCAGAGCGAGATTAGGATCGAAGAACTGCAGGCCGCCTTTGCAGCTGAACAGGTACCGGTCTACGAACGCCTGATCGACTTACTGTGGAAGGAGGGTCGCTTCGAGGAGGCGCTCGAGTACGGCGAACGGGCGCGGGCACGCGCTTTCCTCGATCAATTGGCCGGCGGACGCGTAGACTTCCGCGCCGGGACCGAATCCACTCTGGTGCGTCAACAGCAGCGACTTAGAGCTCTAATCGCTGCGGAGCGCGCCTACTTGGGCATCCTCGAAAACCGTCCCCGCGATGAATGGGACACCGAGGCCATTGCAGCCACGCAAGCTGATCTCGCTACTCTTGAATCAGACTATACAGACTTGCTCACCCAACTCAAACTCCAGAGCCCCGAAGCCGCCTCGCTCATCAGCGTAGACGTGGCCTCGCTGGCTGACATCCAGGCTTTGCTCGGCGCCGACACGACGCTGCTGGAGTACTTCGTCACCGAAGAGCGCACGCTGGTCTTCGTCATCACCCAAGACAAGTTCGACACGGTGGCCTTGGACGTGAGTGGTGATGCCTTGACGGATACGATCACTGGCTTCCGCGACTTCGCCAGCCTGGAGGACCCCCACCCGGCCAGCCTTCAACAACTACACTCCTGGCTAGTCGCTCCCATCGAATCTCATCTTACGACCTCGATGGTGGGAATCGTCGCCCACGGCGTGCTCCACTATCTGCCCTTTGCCGCCCTGACCGACGGCGAACGTTATCTGAGTGACGACTACGTGCTCTTCACCCTCCCCAGCGCCAGCGTGCTGACCTTCATCCAAGAGAAACGCAAGCCCGGTGCTGACACCCTGCTGGCCCTCGGCAACCCGACCATTGCCGAACCGCTGCCCGTCTTGCACTTTGCCCAGCAGGAAGCGGAAGGCATCGCAGAGCTATACGGAACTCAGGCGCTCGTGGGCGCGGATGCTGCCGAAAGTGCCGTCTGGTCACGAGCCGGAAACGCTCGTATTGTGCACTTGGCGGCCCATGGCGCCTACAACGCCTACAATCCCTTATTCAGCGCAATATATCTGGCGGGAGATGCCGAGAACGATGGCCGCCTGGAAGTTCACGAAATTTACGGGCTCGATTTGACAGCGGCCACGGATTTGGTGGTGCTCAGCGCCTGCCAGACCCAGATGGGCGAGGTAAGTGCGGGGGATGAAGTTGTCGGGCTGAGCCGGGCCTTCCTCTACGCCGGGACGCCGAGCGTGATTGCCAGCTTGTGGAACGTGGATGACGAAGCGACGGCATTACTGATGGAGCGGTTCTACGCCCATCTTCGGGCCGGGCTGAGCAAGGGGGAGGCGCTACGTCAGGCGCAGATTGACGTCCGGGACGAGTATCCCCACCCCTACTACTGGGCTGCCTTCGTGTTGACGGGGGATGCGGGAGACGTAACCGGGAACGTGGCTCCGGAGCCAACACCGGGTGGTGGCGGACTATGCTGGGGTGCTGCCTTGCCCGTGGGGTTAGTGCTGGTGGCTGGGATTCACCGCAGGCGCACCCTTCGCAAGACAAGATGATGAAGAGTTCGGCGGCAGTTCGACATCGTTGGCAAGAACGGGCATAATCAGCAGGTGTAGTGGCATACATCAGACAACAAGGAAGGACTAATCACAATGAGCATCCGGAGATATTGTATAGGGGCTGTGGTCTTCTTGGCCCTTCTGTTGCTGACACAGTTGGTCACCTCACCGGCCCAGGCGCAAGAGAGCAATCCTGAAGGGTTAGTCTTCGACTGCCTAACGGATGCGGGCTACGACGTGATAGATGTCTATGGCGACGAGGATGCGGCCATGGTGTTGATGGAGATTGTGTCGGATGAATGGGATGAGGAGCTGCGGACCCAGATAGTCTGGGGCTGGTACTGTCTCTATCCTGCCTATGAGGACCCAGAGGTGTTGGTAACAGCCCTCGAATATGAAGCCCGGTATCTCCTGACCTTCTTCGTCGACAGGGGTGATTTCGGGGCCTGGCTGGACGGGGAGATGAGCGATAGCGAGTTCGTCTCAGCGTACACCTATGCGGTCTATGATGCTCAGATCGGAGACTGGATCAGCGAGACTGACTTCATCCATATCTACTTCCCCGGGGCGGAGCCCGTCCTAGAGGAGGAGGGGTTGATTCCCAGAGTCGGCCAGCAGCCCGCGGAGCCAGCTTTCTCCGATGACTTCAGCCACGACGACAGCGGCTTAACGGCAGAAGAGGAAGATAACCGATACGACCTTGGTTATGTGAACGGGGAGTACCACATCAGTGTACTGGTGGAAAGCTTGGTCGTCTGGTCAGCCTACCCCGACATGGAGTTCGACGACTTCGCCGTTCAGGTCCAGGCTCGCCTGGTGGGAGGCTCCAGACAGGGGGATTGCGGTCTGCTCATCCGCGTGGAACCGGATAACCACGAATTCTACCTCTTCGGCATCACCGCCGATGGCTACTACCAAATCTACAAGCGCTCAAGCGACGGCTGGACCGAGCTTGTCGGCTGGAAGTGGTCGCGTGAGATCAACGGTGACGGGGAGTGGGACCTGCTGCGGGTCGAGGCTAGTGGCTCTACGATGTCCTTCCTGGTCAATGGTGAGCCCCTGGCTACAGTGGATGATGACTCCTTCAGCGCTGGTACGATAGCTCTCTACGCGCAGAATTACCAAGATTCGCACCTTCATGTCGCCTTCGATAACCTGACCGTCTGGACCGAGGAGGCCCCTTCTGATGTGCGGACGGGGCCGGCCACCGGAGAGCGAGCCTTCGGCCCTATCACCTGGTACCGGTATCTGGGTGAGGACGGGGAGTGGCAAGACCCTGTCACCGAATATCCTGCTGGAGCCACGGTGCTCACCGCCGTCTGGGATTACGAGAATATGGAGGACGGGCTCAAGTGGGGCGACGCGTGGTTGTATGAGGGTGATGTTGTGCTTGATTCGAGAGATGAGTACGAGTGGGCAGGAGGGCAGACCGGAAGCGAGGCAAGCTGGATCTATTACGGGGGCGGCACCCCGCTGCCATCTGGCGAGTATGAGGTGAGGTTGTACATAGAGGGCGAACTCATGCAAAGCGCCAGCACCTGGGTCCGGTAGTTTACGAGAGACCTGGTATACTGACGACTTGAGTCAATGGAGCATCGTCATTGTCAAGACGAAGGAGGTGAGGCTACGAGGAAGAAATGGTTCAGGTAGTCGAGGTAGAATTCTAGAAAGGGAGGAGATTACAGATGTTTGCTTTTCTATTGCCATTCCTGCAGGAGCCCCCACCGTTGCCCACAGCGGTGAGCACAACAGTTGATGTGAAGAGCTTCGTGTTGAACGCGCTCTTCGCCATCATCTGGGCCCTTGTGGCCGCCATCTGCTTCGCCATCATCATCCCCATCGCGCTGAAGCTGTACAACCTGCTGACACCAGGGATTGATGAAATGGAGGAGTTGAAGAGCGGCAACGTGGCGGTGGCTATCGTCCTCTTCGGGTTCATTCTGAGCATGACCCTGGTGGTGATCGCTATCTTCCTCAAGTGACGGGCTGTTCAGGCCCAGATGAGGAGCGCACTGCAAGCCACCCCGCTCAATCGGCGGGGTGGTCTGTTCTATCCTGGCAGGAATCTCTCGAAAACCTCATTTCCCAGCAGACGCCCGCGAGGCGTCAGTCCCACGCTCTTCGCGTTGACATCCAGAAGTCCTAGGTCAACCAATTCGCCTAGCTGCTCCCCGTACACGTCGACCAGCGGACGATGGAAGCGCTCCTCGAACTCGTTCCGGCACACCCCATTCAGGAGGCGCAATCCCATGATCATCGTCTCGCTCATCCCGGTTTCGGCATCGATCTCCTCGCTGCCGGCAACACAACTCTCTCCCCGGTCTATCAGGGCGACGTATTCTTCAGGCCGGGTCACGTTGTGGTAGCGGCAGCCGGCGAAGTGGGAATGTGCTCCAGCCCCGAAGCCCAGATAGGGCGCATTTCGCCAGTAGGAGAGGTTGTGCTGACATTCGCGGTTGCTTCTTGCCCAGTTGGAGAGCTCGTAGTGGTCATAGCCGGCATCGGCCAGAGCGCCCTCTGCCCAGGTGTACATCTCCGCAGCTAGGTCGGGATCGGGACGGGCAAGCTCTCCACTTGAGATCATGCGCGCTAGCGGGGTGCCTTCCTCAACGGAGAGGCTGTAGAGCGATAGATGGTCTGGGTCGAGGGCCATGGCTGCGGAGATGTCAGCCTTCCATTCGTCGAGTGTCTGTGTGGGCAGGGAGTAGATCAGGTCTAGATTGATGTTCCGAAAGCCGGCCTTCCTCGCCAAGTAGTAGGTCTCCTCTGTCTCAGCGGCGGTATGCAACCGACCCAGCAATGCCAACTTCTGGTCAGCGAAGCTCTGCGCCCCGATGCTCAGGCGGTTGACACCCAGTGCTCTCAGGGCAGCAAGATAAGCGGCGTCCACGGTTCCCGGATTGGCTTCGACGCTGATCTCGGCATCGTCATCTACATCGAACTGCTCCTGACAGGACTCCAGCAACCTTGCCAGGAGTTCGACGTCCACCACAGTCGGGGTGCCGCCGCCCAGATAGACGGTGCTGACCTCTTGGCGGCCCAGCGTCTGGGCACACAAGGCCATCTCCCTCTGCAGAGCCGCCGTGTACGCCTCGTGCAAATGGTCCAGTCCGGCGTAGGAGTTGAAGGCGCAGTACCTGCACTTGGAGGCGCAAAAGGGAATGTGAATGTATACGCTTGCCTGGCTCATGATGTGCCAGCTCCAGAGGGAGGCTACGCTGGTAGCCCGCGACGCAGGAACAGAATCGCTTCCAAGACGCCGCCGCCGATGGCGAGGGCTTTGTCTGAAATCGTGAAGCAGTGTTCCCTCACGCCGCGAGGGTCGATGTCGCCGATTTTCATCCCCTGGCTCACCGTTAGCCCATCCGCGAGCAACCCCCTGATCACCCCGCTTATGCTGGCCACAACCGGCGACCGATCAACGTGGCCCACTGGCTCACCCGCTTCCACCTCTTCGCCGATGCGCATTTTGGCTCGTAGGACGCCCTCAGAAGGTGCTCTAAGGACCCGTTCAGCGGTGTAGCCCATCACCGCTCCGGGGACGCCGGTGTCGGGTGCGGCGCTTCCTTCAAGGATCACCCTCCCCAGGAAGTGACCGCGCTTGGTTTCGATCACAGCGTGGACGTCAACTCCAGCCACAAACCCCGGACCCAGTCCGATCACCGTGGGCGCGTCACTGATTTTGGTTCCCACGTTCCGCTTGGCCAGGATACCGTCCACCAGTACGTCCGGACGCCACTCGCGGATGATTTCTCCTTCGGGATCAGCCATCACGGGCACTTCTCCTCTCCCTAGGGAGACCAGTGCCTGGTCCAGAGAAGCCACCCGGCGACCTACTACACCTTCGAGCTCCACGACCCCCTCGTACATCGCCGCACCGAAGGAGACGGCCCGACGAATGACGGTCGGCTGTGGAAGCTCTGTCACCAGCACCCGCATCCCTGAGCGATGCAGACGATAGACGACGCCGCTAGCTAGATCGCCTCCTCCCCTCACCAGCACGTTGATCTCTTCGGGCAATGTGGTCCTCCACAGGTTCTCTCAACGAGTTCCGGCTTTCACAACAGCATATTCTTGTAGGAGCGAGCCCACTGGTCTTCGAGCCACGGTGCTCGTCGAAGCAATCACATTATAGGTCAGCCAGGTCACCAGCGCCATTGGACAACACCTCGGCAAGGGGCTATAATCGGGCGACCCATTGTTCATCGCGGGAGGTTTGCATGCCCGAACCCTGGCCCCTCATACGATCAACGCTCGACAAGTCCTGCTTCGCATTCTGCCTTCGCACCGATACAGTCCGTTGCCCCCAAAATGGTCAGGAATATGATTTCTATGTGCTGGAATCACGTGATTGGATCAACATCATCCCCTTAACGCCCGACGATCAAGTTGTCATGGTCAATCAATATCGTCATGGTACCCGTGAGATTTGCCTGGAGATCCCTGGCGGCCTTCCTGAGCCAGGAGACACACCAGCAGATACCGCTCGGCGCGAACTGCTCGAAGAGACAGGCTACGAAGCGAAGGAGTTCATCTTCCTTGGTTCTGCATGTCCACAACCAGCGATTCTGAACAACCACTCCATCACCTACCTGGCCCGGGAAGTGCGCAAGACTCACGCACCCCAGTTAGACGAGACCGAGGACATCGAGGTGGTCCTGGTGCCTCTGTCGGCTATTCCCGACATGATACGGGAAGGCGAGATCACGAATGCCATGGTCATACTGGCCTTCTACTGGTATTTCATGGGCAGCCAGAGTCCGGAACGGGCGCCCTAGATGAAGGAATTCAGATTCTCAACTTCGGAAGGCGACTACACCATACACTCCTTTTCCATGCTCCTCGGAGACGATCTCCTAACCTGCATCTGGGGGGGCACGCAGCCGCATATTGGGGCCGTAGCGGTCGCCCTGCCGCGGCCGAGCATGGCTGATCCCAGCGTCACGAGTTCGACGTCGTCGGTGTTCACCTTTGTGGGACACAAGGAGGATGAAGTGGTCAAGATGGTCTCCGAGACACTGTCCGCCAGGTTGAACAGGAAGGTAGTCGCGGCGGCCGGGATTCACTGGGACCATCTCGACGAGGATGCTGTCACCCAGATCATGGAGAACTGCCGCGTCCTAGCAGAGAAGATAGGAGATGTGGTGGAGAGGGAAGGATGATGAGACTGATCGTCGGCATATCCGGGGCGTCAGCCGCCATCTACGGGATCAGGATCCTGGAAGCTTTGGGGCGCGCAGAAGTGGAGTGTCACCTCGTGATCAGTGGGCCGGCTCGAAAGATCATCCCGCTGGAGACCGACTATCAGGTTTCGGAGGTGGAAGCCCTAGCCGATCACGTTCATCCCATAGATGACGTCGGAGCAGCTATCGCCAGCGGTTCTTTCAAGACCGACGGCATGGTGATCATCCCTTGCTCGATCAAGACGCTCTCTGCTGTGGCCAACTCCTACAATGACAACCTTCTGGTTCGCGCGGCGGACGTGACGTTGAAAGAGAGAAGGCGACTGGTGCTGATGGTACGGGAAACGCCGCTGCACAAGGGTCATCTCCGACTGATGCACACCGCTGCTGACATGGGAGCGGTGATCTATGTCCCCGTGCCGGCTTTCTACAGCATGCCCAAGACCATCGACGATCTCGTGAACCATAGCGTGGGGAAGATCCTCGATCTGTTCAACATCGAGCACAACTTGCTCAATCGCTGGCACGGGTTGGTAGAACCGTGATGCTGTGTGCTCAGGGGTGGGATTCGGTTCGATAGCTTGACAGGGAATCGAATCAAGGGTATAATGTGTCTGAGTCGTACCGTTCGTTTGGGTCGCAGACAATCAGATAGGTACCTGACCTGTTCTGTGCGGAGTGAACCGGTGTTCTATCCCCCATCGGACGCCATCCTGAGAAGGGACTTCTAGCTGGCTAGCCACCGTCGTGTGGGCTAGCCAGTTCTTGTTTACGCGTCAAGAGAGAAAGACTACCGAAACAGGGGGTAAACTATGGCACAAGTGAAAGGAGCGGACACATACTGGAATCCAGTGCTCGAAACCTTGCCCAGAGAGAAGCTCGTGGAACTGCAACTGAAGAAATTCAGGAAGATAGTTCGATGGGCCTATGACAACTCCAAGTTCCATCGTAGGCTGTATCAGGACGCTGGCCTGGAGCCGGGAGACATCCAGACTTGGGACGACGTAAGGAAGGTGCCCAAGGTGGAAAAGGCGATGATGCGCGAGATCCAGAGGAAAGATCCCTTCCCTTATGGCGATATGTTATGCGTGCCTCTGGAGAAAGTGACCGAATTCCACCAGACAAGTGGCACGACAGGTCAGCCGGTGTACCAACCCGATACGTGGCAAGACTGGGAGTGGTGGTCGGAGTCCTGGTCCTACATCATGTACGCCCAGGGCTTCAGAGATACGGATCGCATTTTCATTCCCTTCGGCTACAACATCTTCGTAGCCTACTGGGCCGGTCATTATGGCGGCGAGAAGATGGGCTGCGAGGTGGTGCCGGGCGGGGTGCTGGACACCGAGGCCCGTATCCTCAAGATGCAGGAACTGAATACCACCGCGCTGATGGCCACCCCCACATACGTGCTGGGCATGGCAGACAAGGCTCGGGCTATGGGCATAGATCCGGTCAAGGACCTCAGCGTCAGCAAGATCCTTTGTGCCGGGGAGCCTGGAGCCAGCATTCCTGCCACCAAGAAGAGGATGGAGGAGGCGTGGGGGGCCAAGGTATACGACCACGTGGGAGCCACCGAGATCGGAGCGTGGGGGTATGAGTGCACAGCTCAGCCGGGCGGGCTGCACGTCAACGAGGCCCTATTCCTCGTGGAACTCGAAGACGTCGCGACCGGGGAGATCATAACCGAGCCGGGCAGGAGAGGTAAGCTCATCATGACCGCTCTGGATCGAGAGGCTCAGCCCTGCATCCGCTTCGATTCCAAAGACGTGGCCGAGTGGGCTGAAGAACCATGTCCCTGCGGTCGCACTTTCCGCTGGATCAGAGGAGGTGTCGTGGGCCGAGCCGACGACATCACTAAGGTCAAGGGTGTCCTGCTTGCACCCTCGGCCATCGAGGAAGTAGTGAGGGGGTTCCCTGAATTGAGCGATGAGTTCGAGGTAGAGGTCACCAAGAAAGGCGACTTAGACGATATCACCTTGAAGATCGAACTGATGCCGGAAGAAGCCGGTAACCGGGAAGCTGTGGAAGCCAGGTTGGTAGATCAACTCAGATTGAAGACAAACCTGCGGTACAACATCGAGTTCCATGACTACGACACACTACCCAGATATACTCTCAAGGCCAAGCGATTCAAGGACCTGCGCCCCAAGCACTAGGAGGATAGGGACCTATGAGCACTCAGGCGGACAAAGAGCTCTTCGAGGAACTGGATCGAAGGGTCCAGGCCATCAAGACGGCAGCTCAGGAGTTGCAGGACCTCTCCGCTGGCATCCAGGCCGTGGACAGAAACGCAGACAGAATCCTGGCCAGCGTCAAGATGCTGGAGATAAACGTTACTGATGTGTTGGACATTCTATGACGTTCATCTCGTGGTCAAGCTCCGTAAGGGTCGGAGGGTCACTGTGACCCCGAGGGATGGGATGATACAATCTGAAATGTAGTCAATCAGTTGGATCAAAGGAAAGGAGGCGATCTCCACGAGAGTATAGAACGCAGGGCCCCATCTGTCGATGTAGTTGGAGTATGGAGAAAGGAGTCAGCGGATGGCAGAGAAGAAAGCTATGACACAGCCCCTAATCGGCTTGTTGACCATAATCGTGGTAGCGGCCTGTGCGTTCATCATTTCGCTAGGTCCGGGCCCGATCAATACGGTCTACCTGATAGGGGCACCAACCTTGGTATGGCTAGTATATCTGGTAACGAACATGGTATGGTGGCGAGGCTGGCCGGGCGGCACGATGAAGCAACCGGCACAGGGCATCGTGAACTGGGTAGTCCAGTTGGTGATGATGCTCATCACGCTCATCATCTTGATGCCCATCATCACCGGCGGGTTCACATTTGGACCCGATCCAACAGCTGGACCCATCGGGATGTTCCCTAGGGTGGCGATCTTCACCATCCTGGCGTTCTTCGTGATGCTGCACCTGACGTTCATCCTCGGCCTGAAGCCGTTCCACAAGCTAGAGTACCGCTTGGCCGGGGTATGCGCCTTCCTGACCTCCTGGGTCGTGGGGTATATCATGTATGTCCTGTTCTGCAATTGGGGCGCCATTCCACCCCTGGCAGATGCGCCTGGTAGCCCTCACGGGATGTTCTTTGCCCTGGACTTTGCGGCTGCGATACTGATGATGATCGTGTGGCAGATGATCGTGGCGATCCTGTGGCAGGGATGGCCCTTCAGCAAGCTCAAGAACGCTTGGGTCAATGGCATCGTAGCCAGCGTGGGGATCATAATCATGGGGTGGATCACGTGGGTGGTCCTGGCAGCGATACTGCCAGCCGTTGGGATTCCACCTGAATTGATTGTGCCCGTCGTGTTTGCTCTGGGCGCTGGCACGATATTCGGCACCTTTACCTGGGGCATGGCCTTCGAGACCTGGCCGATCCAGGCGGCGAGCGCTGCAATCAAGCGTACCGTGCTGCCCATTCTGGCGGTGGCACAGGCCCTCGTCTGGTACTTCATCATGAAGGCCATCTTCGAGGCTGTTGTGCCGGCCGCCACCTGGCAAGCTGCGGGTGTCCCGCCCCAGTTATGGACAGCGATCTGCTCCTTGAACCTGTTCACGGCGGGCATCATCCTGTACTACGGTGTGTGGCACAGGTGGCCGTTCACGCCGCCGGCGCCCCCTCCCCCACCAGCAGACTAGGCCTGGGGAGAACTTGCAGGCTGTAGGAGCAAGTAGATCCGCAAGTTGATCAACGGCAAAGTTGGTCAACTTGCGGAATAGTCTACGCTTGTAAGTTGAAGGAAGGAGGTGATGGAAGATAGCAAACCCTATGCTCGACAATGAGGGATCAACAGTATCTGGTTGGTCGGATAATGCGTGCCGATCAAGCTCAATGAACGCTATGTGAAAGGAGAGGAAAGTGGCAGAGAGAAGATTCCCAAGCCCCTTCGACGTGGAGGACATCCCTGGTACCGAGGGTTGGCGGGACATGTACCCCTACTACTATCTCTTCAGCGAAGATCGTAAGGAGTATGAGGAGGGCCAATTCTGGTTCTGGGACGCCATGCACCATCCCGACCCGATGTATCCCTTCGATACCATCACGGCCGAGAGCTGGTGGGTGGCTCTCTCCCAGAACACCTCCCGCATATTCGCCATCCCTCCTGCACTGGGCATCGCCCACCGGATCGTAAACGGCTACACCTACATCAGCGCTCACGCACCGGATCCGGACTTGATCCCAGAGAGGGTCAAGTACTTCGAGAAGAGAGTGGGCTTCTACTACGAGAAATGGGAAAGCCTCTACGCTCAATGGGAAGAGAAGATGCGGGGGGTCATAGACGACCTCAAGGCGATGGAGATCCCCGATCTGCCGATGTACGAACCGGACCACGTGGTTTTCAAAGGGCTCGGCCTTAGCAGCGGCTACGAGCTCTTGGAAGTCTACGACAAGTTGATCCTCAACATGTACAAGGCCTGGCAGTACCACTTCGAGTTTCTGAACCTGTGCTATCTTGCCTATCTGACCTTCTTCGGCTTCTGCAAAGAAGCGTTTCCCGACATCGGCGACCAGACCATCGCCAAGATGGTGTCCGGCGCCGACGTGATCATGTTCCGACCCGAGGAGGAGATAGGCAAGCTGGCGCGACTGGCCGTGGACCTGGGCGTGGCGGACGTCTTCAAGAAGGGCCTCGACGCAGACAAGATCCTGGCCGAACTGTCGAAGACCAGCCCCGGCAAGGATTGGCTAGAGGCCCTTGACAAAGCCAAGGATCCCTGGTTCTACGTATCCACCGGCACCGGGTTCTATCACACCCACATCGGCTGGATAGACGATCTCAACGTACCCTTCGAGCATGTGAGGACCTACATCGATAGGGTGGAGAGGGGGGAGTCCCTGGACAGGCCCCTGGATGAGATCAATGCCGAAAGGGAAAGGATAGTCGCTGAGTATAAGGAACTACTGCTGACGGAGGAGGACAGGCAGAAGTTTGGGGAACTCCACAACATCGTACGCAGGACCTACCCCTATGCTGAGAACCACCTCTTCTACGTGGAGCACTGGCATCACACCATCTTCTGGAACAAGATAAGGGACCTGGGCCAGTTGCTCGTTGATCACAGCTTTCTGGAGGACAAGGAGGACATCTTCTACTTCCACCGCTTCGACATCCCGCAGATGCTGTACGACCTGGTCACCGCCTGGGCGGTGGGACCGGGGGTACCACCCCGTGGGCCCATGTACTGGCCCAAAGAGGTCAAGCGGCGGAAGGAGATCTTCCAGAAGTTCCGTGAGTGGGCCCCCAGCCCTGCGCTGGGACCCACACCTGAGACGGTCACCGAACCCTTCACTATCATGTTGTGGGGCGTCACCACCGATACCGTGAAGCAATGGCTGGCACCGGCGGAGAAGCCTCAGGACATAACCGAGCTGCGAGGCATGCCGGCGTCCCCAGGCAAGGTCGAGGGCCCGGCCAGGGTCATCCTCGAAATCGACGAGCTGAGGACCGTGCAGCCTGGCGAGATCCTGGTTTGCCCCATCACCTCGCCTAGCTGGGCTCCTGTCTTCACCAAGATCAAGGCCGCAGTGACCGACATCGGGGGCATGACCTGCCATGCCGCCATCGTCTCCCGGGAATATGGCCTACCGGCCGTAGTGGGGACCGGTTACGCAACGAAGGCGATCAAGACCGGAGACATGCTGAAGGTCAACGCCGACGAAGGCATAGTGACCATCGAAAGGTAAGGTAGTCCGAGTATGTTCGGGGTCTGGTCTCGCGGGAAGGCTCAGGCCCCGAACTCACCTAGACGATAACTGGCTGACGACGAACCCTTGGAGCACCTAGCCTGAGGTGCCTCTCGGTTTCGGTCATACTCACCTGGGAGGTCAGAGGACATGAGTGAAGCGCGACCTTATGTACTTTGGTTCGACGAATGCGATGAGAACTCCTTGCCCCTCGTGGGGGGCAAGAATATGAGCCTCGGTCGAATGACCACCGCCGACATACCTGTTCCGCCGGGTTTTGCCGTCACTACCCACGCTTACCAGGATTTCCTGACCGAGGGAGAGATCAAGCGAGAGATACTGGAAACCCTCGCCGAGGTTGACCCTGGGGACGTCAGCACGGTTCAGGAGGCGGGCAAGACGGTGCGCGAGCTGGTGCGGTCGACACCGGTCCCGGAGCAGGTGGAGCAGACCATCAAAGAAGCCTACGCAAGCCTGTGCGAGAAGTCCAACTTGGCTGGGATGCCTGTCGCCGTTCGCTCCAGTGCTACAGCCGAGGATCTTCCCGGGGCGAGCTTCGCTGGCCAGCAGGAGACGTACCTGTGGATCATGGGTCCCAACGAGGTGGTGGAGAGCACCAGGAACTGCTGGGCCAGCCTGTTCACCGATCGCGCCATCACTTATCGCCTCAAAATGGGTTTTCCCCATGAGGAGGTGCTGATCAGCGTCGGCGTGCAGAAGATGGTCAACGCCAAGGCGGCGGGCGTGATATTCACTCTGAACCCCCTCACGGGGGATCGCTCCAAGATCGTCATTGATGCCAACTGGGGTCTGGGAGAGAGCGTGGTCAAAGGTGAGGTCACGCCGGACAACTACCTAGTGGACAAAGTCACCTTCAGTATCTCCAGAAGAACCATCTCGCCGAAGGGTGTGGAGTACGTGGTAGATCAAGCGACAGGCCAGGTTGTGAAGTCAGACGTTCCAGAGGAAAGGTGCGAAGAGCCTTGTGTGACTGATGAAGAGATCATGGAGTTGACTCGCCTGGCCAAGAGTATCGAGAAGTACTACGGCGGCCAGCCGCAGGACATAGAGTGGGCTGTGGATCGGGATCTGGCCTTTCCAGGGAACGTATTGATCCTGCAAAGCCGCCCGGAGACCGTGTGGAGCGAGAAGGAAGCGAAGCCCATCGTGGAACCTGGCAAGAGCGTGCTGGACACGATCCTGGACACCACGATGAAGGGCAAGAAGCTCAACTAGCGCGCTAGCCACAGATCAGAAAGGAGAAACGCGAGTATGGCAGACAGGGACCTCAGGGACTTCCTCACCAAACTGGAAGACGCAGGGCAACTGAAGAGGATAACGGCGGAGGTGGACTGGAACCTGGAACTGTCCCACGTGGCCAAGATCAACGAAGAGCGAAAAGGACCAGCTCTGCTCTTCGAGAACGTCAAGGGATATGATACGCCGGTCTTCATCAGCGCCCTCTCCAGCACCGAGCGCCTGGCACTAGCCCTCGACATGCCCACCAACTGGGGCATCAGCCAGTTGGCCAGGGAGTGGGTCAATCGCACCAGGGAGCAACTCCCGCCCAAATGGGTGGATACAGGTCCCTGCAAGGAGAACATCGACACCGGCGACGATGTGGATCTATACAAGTTCCCCGTCCCCTGGTTCTACGGGCAGGACGGCGGACGGTACATCGGCACCTTTGTCAGCGTCATCACCAAAGACCCCGACAGCGACTGGATCAACGCCGGAACCTATCGCATGCAGCTTCTGGACAAGAAGACGACCGGCATCATGATCATCAAAGGCAAGGATGCAGACCTGCACCGCCAGAGGTACGCAGAACTGAAGGAGCCGATGCCCATCGCGGCTGTGATCGGATACGACCCGGTGCTGTTCCTGTGCTCCAGCACCCTTTTCTCGCCGGGACAGAACGAATACAACTACGTTGGCGCCTTGCGCAATCTACCCATGGAGGTGGTCAAAGGTGAGTACGTAGACCTCCCCGTGCCGGCACACGCCGAGATTATCCTGGAGGGGGACCTGTGGCCGGAGAAGCTCAGAGATGAGGGGCCCTTCGGGGAGTACACAGGCTACTACTCTGGCAAGGGCGTCGTCCCGAGGCACTACATAGACGTCAAGGCCGTCACCTATCGCCACAACCCCATCCTTCACTCCACCACTGTGGGCCGCCCCATAACCGATACCCACATGATTCAGTCCATGAACCGCACGGCGACCCTGTGGGGCCAGTTGGAGACGATGGGCATACGCGGCATCCAGTCGGTGTATATCCCTCCCGCTTCGTGTGGACGCTTCATGGTCATTGTTTCGGTGAAGCAGATGTACCCTGGCCACTCGTCCCACGTGGGCAACGCTGTCATCTCCACGAGCACCGGGGCCTACGGCGTCAAGGTGGTCATCGTGGTGGACGACGACATCCCCGCCGATGACATGGATCGTGTCTTCTGGGCTTTGAGCACGAGGTATCAGCCACGGCGCGACAGCGAGATCATCAAGCGGGGCCGTTCCACACCACTGGATCCCTCACTGCCCATAGAGGCGAGGGAGATCACTTCCCGCATCATCATGGACGCCACCATTCCGTACGAGTGGAAGGAGAAGCCGGAGGTTATCGAACTCTCCACTGATGTGGTGGAGACCATGAAGAAACGGTGGAAGGAGTACGGTTTCGAGGGCGAGTTGATCTACTAGCACAGGCTTGCGGCGAAGTACGTTCCCTGCCGTGAATCCTACGTAGCTTTCGCAAGGAGGAGCCAGGTGGCTAATATCGTAATCGTTTCCACACTGGATACAAAGGCGGAGGAGACCAGTTTCCTCAAAGAGCTGATCGAGCAGAGGGGCCACAACGCCATTCTCGTGGACGCCGGCATGGGTGGAGAGCCCGCCATTCCGGCAGACATCAGCGCCGAGGAGGTGGCCAAAGCCGGCGGAGGCGACATCAAGGAGATGCGAGCCTCACGGGAGACGGGCAAACTGACCCCGATCATGATCAAAGGGGCCATCGAGAAGATCAAGGAGTTGGACGCTGAGGGCAAGGTGGACGGCATCCTCTCCTTTGGAGGAGCCAGCAACACCACCTTGGGCACGAGCGTAATGAAGGCCTTCCCCTTTGGCGTACCCAAGTTCATGCTTTCCAGCACGGCCGCCATGCCAGCCTACGCCGCCAGGTACATCGGCACCTCCGACATCGCGATGATGCATTCGGTGTTGGACATTGCGGGTTTGAACGACCTGGTCAAGGACGCCCTGCGGCGGGCGGCAGGGGCCATCGTGGGCATGGTGGAATCGGGTCCGCCGATCACGGCCGAGGCCCTGAAGGGGAGAGACAAGCCTCTCATCGCCATCACCGAGTTCAAGTTCGCCGAAGGTGCTGGACACATCGCCATGGAACTCCTAAAGGAGAAGGGATATGAGCCCATCGCCATCCACGCCCAGGGCATAGGAGACAGGGCCATGGAGGAACTGATTGCCCAGGGCATCTTCGACGGCGTGCTGGACCTGGTTCCGGCGGGCGTGAGCGAGGAGTGGATCGGCGGCAACCGCGCGGCGGGGCCGACACGGTTGGAGGCCGCCGGTGGCAGGGGAATCCCCCAGGTGTTGGTGCCCTGCGGGTTCGAGATGATCAGCGCCGGGCCGCTCTCCAGAAAGGACCAGGGGGACCCTCTCTGGGCCTCAAGGAACCTGGCTCAGCGGAAGATGTTCTTCCCTGACGAGTTTCGGCTGCAAGTCAGGACCAATGCGGAGGAGCTCAAGGAGACCGCCAGGATCGTAGCGGAGAAGCTGAACAAATCGAAGGGGCCGGTCAAGTTCTTTATACCGACACAGGGGTGGTCGGTCCTCAGCATCGAAGGCGCCGATCTGTACGACCCGGAGACGGACCAGGTCTTCGCGCCAGAGCTGAGGAAGTACCTGAAGCCAGAGATCGAGGTGGTGGAACTGGACACCCATCTCAACACACCCGAGTTTGCCAGGGCCGCCGTGGATGCTCTGGACCAGATGATGAAAGCCCGATGATGTGAGGATCCACAAAGCTCAGCAGTGGCGGGTTCTTGGAACGTAAGACCCAGGTTCTCATCGCAGCCAGTGTCAAACTGCTGGGCCGCCCAAGTCCGAGCACGTGCGAGTTTCACCTGACCCGGACGTCGCCGACCGATCAGGCTCACTGAAAGACACGCAACGTCCCACAGTGGACTAATCGGCATCGGCCTTCTCGGTGACTACACACCGACGGTGAGACTAACTCATGACTGTCATGGTGGCTCTCTGGTGCCCGCTGGGCACCCCCACCTGTGGATATGTCTCAATGAGGACTTGATGAACGCTGTCACCTTCCAGTTCCACCTGTCTATCATGGCCGACCCACCAACGTTACCCTAACGCAGTGCCAGCTCCCTCCAAACCGGCATCTTAGGCGAGCTATCGATGATGTGCAATACATTTCACATGAGGGATTGGGTTATGTCTAGTTTCTTGGCACTTGCCATAAGTCAGACACGTAGTGTCTTGGGTGTGGGCGTGTTATGTAAACTCCTGGCAATGTGAATCTTGCTAGCCAACTGAGCCTGGATCTTCGTTAGACAAGCGCCAAGGAGGCAAACCATGCTCGAAGCAACCGAAGTGAAGAAAGCGATGTGCTTCTTCTGTAAGCCTCGCTGCATCGTCAACGTGCACGTGAGGGATGGACACCTGGTGAAGCTCGACCCGCCTGCGATGAAGATGTGTACGCGCTGGAAAACGGCGGGAGAATGGTTCTACCACCCTGATCGGCTCAAGTTCCCCATGAAAAGGGCCGGAGAGAAGGGCGAGGGCAAGTGGGAGCAGATCTCCTGGGACCAGGCCCTGGACGAGATCGCGGCCAAGCTCCAGCAGATCAAAGACAACAACGGTGCTGAGGCCGTGGGCGTGACTGGGGGCACCAGCCGCACGTACGAGGAGCTGAATTCCAGGTTTCTGAACCTCTTTGGGAGCCCCAATCAGACCAACCAGGGGTACATCTGTCATGGCAACTCGGCAGTGGTGGCCACCATGACCTATGGCTGGTGGCCCTACTGGATGTCCACTGAAAAACTGGACAAGACGAAATGTGTGATGCTGATAGGCCGTGAGCCGAAACCGAGCCATCAAACTGTGTGGCAAGGCATCGTGAAGGCCAAGCAAAGAGGCGCCAAATTGATCGTCGTCGATCCCAGACGCGAATCCGCGGCGTCCGCAGCCAACATCTGGCTCCAGTTGAGGCCCGGCACCGACGCCGCCCTACTGCTGTCCATGATGCAGGTCATCATCGAAGAGGAGCTGTATGACAAGGAGTTTGTCCAGAACTGGTGCCATGGCTTCGACGAGCTAGCAGAACGGGTCAGGGAGTACCCGCCGGAGAAGGCAGAAGAGATCACCTGGGTTCCTAGCGACCAGATCAGGGCGGCGGCCAGGATGTTCGCCACGAACCTGCCCTCCTGCGCCATCGAGGGCATGGGTGTGGCGCACCAGCCCAACACGCTACAGGCCCTGCACGCCAAGCATCTCCTCTCGGCCATTGTGGGCAATGTTGACGTGGAAGGTGGTGAGGAACTCCTCGGCCCGGCTCCCTTCATCACCGAGCACGAGATAGAGATGCCGGAGGCCCTCCCGGTGGAGCAAAGGCCCAAGATGCTAGGCGCGGACAGGTACAAGCTCTATACCTGGCCTGGGTATGAGATGATTCAGACGAATGTGGAGCGCGTCTGGGGGAAGCGGTGCGACATGTACGGCTATACCTGCCTGGCCAGCTCTCCCGCTCTGTATCGAGCCATAGCCTACGGAACGCCCTACCCTGTCAAGGGGCTGATCACCCTATCCAGCAACCCCATGATCACCGTAGGGAACGTGAAGCTGGTCTACGAGGCCTTGAAGAAGTTGGATCTGTACGTCGTCGTGGACTACTTTCCCACCCCCAGCGCAGCGCTGGCGGACTACGTGCTTCCGGCTGCCTCGTGGCTGGAGAGGGACTTCCTCTTCAACTACCACAATACGACGCCAGTGATGAAGGCGGGCGAGGCAGCACTGCCCGCCGTGATGCCTGGCGAATACGACCGTCGGACCGATTTCGACTTCTGGCGTGGCCTGGGAATCAGGCTGGGACAGGAGGAGCACTGGGCCTGGGAGACGGCAGAGGAATACTACGACTACAGGCTCGAGCCTCTGGGGTTCACCTTCAGAGACCTGGTGGAGATGGGCGGCTGGGCGCCTGAAGAGTACAAATCCAGGAAGTACCTGGAGACGGGCTTCGGTACGCCCACGGGCAAAGTTGAGCTGTACTCCACAGTCCTGGAGGAACTGGGCTATGATCCTCTCCCCCGGTACATAGAGCCGCCCGAAAGCCCCATCAGCACACCGGAGATCGCCGAGGAGTACCCTTTGATCCTCATCACTGGCGGGAGGTTCCTGCCCTTCTTCCACTCGGAGCTGCGTCAAATAGACACATTACGCAAGCGACATCCCTACCCTATCACCCAGATACACCCTGATACCGCCAAGAATCTGGGCATCGAAGAAGGCGACTGGGTGTGGATTGAATCCCCCAGAGGGCGGGTGATGCAGAAGTGCAAGTACTTCGAGGGCATTGACCCCCGGGTCGTTCACGCACAGCATGGCTGGTGGTATCCGGAGTTGCCTGGTGAAGAGCCCTGGCTGCACGGCGCATGGATCTCCAACATCAACGTACTGACCTACGATGACTTGGATCTGTGCGACGCGGCCCTGGGCTGCTGGCCTCTGAAGACGTTGCAGTGCAAGGTCTACAAGGTCAAGACGTACGGCCCATCCAGTCCGCCGGTGCTCTGACGTAGCGTTCACCGAGGCCATGCAACGCGCAAGCCCTCCCGGTGTCGGAATGCGGGAGGGCTTGATTCTTGCTTGTGGATGCGATATATTATGGCGGTGCTTAGGATTACCGGGTCAACCTGGAGGACATCGCACTGTGGAGACAGTGTCCTGGCGAGAACGGTGCGCAGACAAAGTCAAGCCCGCCAGACAGGCTCTGAGAGTTATCAAGCGCGGAGACAGCGTTTTCATCGGTTCCGGCGCTGCTGAGCCTCAGCTCCTGGTCAGGGAGCTGGCCAGGATGTCCATGGAGTTCGCCGACACCGAGATCGTGCACCTGTGGACGCTGGGGGTCGTTCCCTACACTCAGCCCAAATTCAAATACCAGTTTCGACACAACGCCTTCTTCGTCGGCGACAATGTGAAAGACGCCGTGGCCGAGGGCCGAGCCGACTATACGCCCATCTTCCTCTCAGAGATACCCCACTTGTTCATGTCGGGGCGCATGCACATAGATGTGGCCCTCGTTCAAGTGACCCCGCCTAACATACACGGCTTTTGCAGCTATGGTGTCTCCGTGGACATCGTCAAGCCCGCCGCTGAGAGCGCGGACTACGTCGTTGCCGAGGTGAACCCCCAGATGCCGTGGACCCTGGGCGACAGCTTCATCCACGTCAACAGCATAGACGCTCTGGTGGAGAATGACACGTCCATCCTCGAACTCCGCTACCCCGAAGCCGACGAGATAGCCCGCAGGATAGGACAGAACATCGCCAGGCTGATTGATGACGGCGCCACCCTGCAAATGGGGATCGGGACCATCCCCGATTCCATGCTCGCCGCTCTGGGCGACAAGAGGGACCTGGGGATTCATACCGAGATGCTCTCCGACGGTGTGATAGACCTGGTGGAGGCAGGCGTGATCACCAATGCTAGAAAGACCCTCCATCGAGGGAAGATCATCGCCAGCTTCGTCATGGGCACCAAACGGCTGTATGACTGGGTGGATCACAACCCCTTCATCGAGTTCCATCCCTCCCACTACGTCAACGATCCCCTGGTCGTCAGTCAGAATGACAAGATGGTGGCCATCAACTCGGCGCTGGAGATCGATCTCACGGGACAGGTGTGCTCCGACTCCATAGGATACCTCTTCTACAGCGGCATAGGTGGTCAGGTGGACATGATTCGCGGGGCTGCCAGGTCTAAGGGCGGAAAGCCGATCATCGCCCTGCCTTCCACCGCAAAGGAAGGGACCACGTCGAGGATCGTGTCCCACCTCTCCGAGGGTGCGGGCGTGGTGACCACCAGGGGCGACGTCCACTATGTGGTTACTGAGTATGGGATCGCGTATCTGCACGGCAAGAACATCAGAGAGCGGGCCCTCGCTTTGATCAATATCGCCCATCCCGACTTCAGGAAGCAGCTTCTAGAGGAGGCGAAAGTTCGCAGGTATGCCTTCATAGATCAGTTGCCACCCCTGGGAGTGTATCCCGCCGAGTTGGAGAAGAGGGTGACCCTGCTTGACGGTACGAAGGTGCTGCTGAGACCCATCAAGCCCACGGACGAGCGATTGGAACAGGAGTTGTTCTACTCTCTATCGGACCAGAGCATCTATCTCCGCTTTTTCAGTTCCTTGGGCGCCATGCCCCACGAAAGGGTTCAGTATTACACGACCATTGATTATGACGAGCAGATGGCCATCGTGGCCGTCGTGGAGAAGAACGGCGATGACGAGATGGTTGCTGTGGCGAGATACATACGGGAAAAGGACTCGGATCTGGCCGAACTCGCTCTTCTCGTCCGCGACGATTGGCAAGGGAAGGGACTGGGAACGATCCTTCACGAGTACCTGGCGCAGATAGCGCAGAGTCGCAAGGTTGGAGGGTTCAAAGCCGAGATTCTGGAGCAGAACAGGCGGGCTTTGCACGTCTTCACCAAGATGGCTGGAAAGGTGAAAGTTGACTTTGAGGAAGGTGTGTACGTGGTTACCGACAGGTTCGAGAAGTGATGACCAAGACGGTCGTGATCCTCGCCACCTTGGATACCAAGAGTCAGGAGGTCCGGTACCTCAAGGAGCGGATCGAAGAGGGCGGTGCTGAGACCTTTGTTGTGGATGCTGGCGTACTCGGCCAGCCTTGCTTCACGCCGGACATCGCCAGCGAAGAAACAGCTCGACTGGGGGGCTCCAGCCTCGAGGAACTGCGGGCCTCCAGGGACGAAGGCGAAGCCATGGGCGTGATGAGCAGAGGGGCAGCTGGAGCCGTCCAGGAACTATGCCGACAGGGTAAGTTGGACGGGATAATCAGCCTGGGAGGATCCATGGGCACCTCTCTGGGAACTCAGGTCATGCGCACCTTGCCCTTCGGCGTGCCCAAACTCATGATCTCCACCATGGCCTCTCGCGACATTAGCCCCTGGATTGGTCACAAAGACATCGTCGTTTTCCCGTCGGTGACCGATCTATGCGGCCTCAACCGGATGACCAAGCGGACACTGGGCGGTGCAGCGGCAGCCATAGTGGGCATGGTCAACTCGCATGTCGACGATTTGGTGATGCACGAGCCAGTCATCGGCGTGGGCGCACTGGGAGCGACTGAAGGCTGCGTCAAAGGTGCACGGCCCATGCTAGAAAGCATGGGGTACGAAGTCATCGTGTTTCATACCGTGGGTTCTGGAGGTAGAGCGCTGGAAGAGCTGATACTGCAGGGTGTAACCAAGGCAGTCTTAGAAACGTCGGTCCAGGAACTGTTCGGTCACATTTTCAACACTCCCTATGACGCTGGCCCGGACAGGTTTGAGAATGCAGGCCAAGCAGGAATTCCTCAGGTCGTGCTTCCCGGCAACGCCGATTTCATCGCCTGGGGCCCGCCAGAGACGCTTCCGCAGCAGCACAAGGGGAGGCATATCCACATGCACAACCCCAGCATTTGCCTGGTAAGAACCAACGCTACAGAGATGCGACTCCTCGGCGAGACGCTGGCCGCGAAGCTCAACAAGGGACATGGTCCGGCAGCGGTGGTGATTCCCACTGGGGGCTTCTCCGAGTACAGCAGAGAAGGTATGTTCTTTCACGACCCAGAGACAGATCGGGCTTTCGGTGAAGCCCTCCGCGAGGTTCTCAAGCCAGATGTAGAGGTGATCGAGGTCGCCTCCAACATCAATGATCCACCCTGCTCCCAAGCTGTGGTGCAGGCCCTGGGGCGCCTGGGAGTGGAACCACGTGATCCTTTGAACCCGGGTGTGCAGCCTAAGTGACGGACAGACACATGCCCAAGACGATAATGGTCATCGGAACGCTAGACACGAAGGGCGAGGAGGTGGAATACCTCAGGACCCGGATAGAAAGTAGGGGCCACCAAACCATAGTGGTGGATGTTGGCGTTCTGGACGAGCCTTTGACGCGAGCGGACATCACGCGAGAGGAGATCGCCGAAGCGGGTGGGGCCACGATTGACGAGCTGATCGCCTGGCGGGACCGGAGGAGAGCCGTGCAGGTGATGCTACGAGGGGCTAGTGAGATAGCCCGCGACCTATGTGAAAGGGGCAGACTGGCAGGAGCCGTGGCCCTGGGCGGCGGCACCGGTACGCACATCGGCACTGGCGTCCTGAGGACGCTGCCCCTGGGTGCTCCCAAGCTCATGATCTCCACGGTTGCCTCAAGGGACATGAGTGAGGAAATCGGCACCAAAGACATCACCATGATGCACTCAGTAGTCGACATGGTCGGTCTCAACACGGTCAGTGAGATGATCTTGGACAACGCCGCCGGAGCGATAGTCGGCATGGTGAAAGGTGACGTCACTCTCGAGACCAGCAGGCCGTTGATCGGCGTGACGTCCTTTGGCTTCTGCACCGCGGGGGCTATGCACGTGCGCTCTTTCCTGGAAAAGCACGGATACGAGATGGTCGCCTTCCACGCCAATGGCATCGGAGGCATGGCCATGGAAGACTTGGTGGAACAGGGCCTGCTGTCTGGGGTCCTTGACTTTGCCACGCACGAGTTCGCCGATCATCTGTATGAAGGCTACTGTGGAAACATCGGCCCAGGCAGACTCGAAGCCGCGGGCAAGGTGGGAATACCGCAGGTGGTTGTCCCCGGGGGTCTGGACTGCATAGTCCTGGAATTCGACTCCCCCGAGACTATTCCCCCGAAGTTCAAGGGCCGCAAGATCTTCTGGTATGACTTCCGCTCAGGGGTCAGGACCAGTGCTGAGGAGTTGACGATCCTGGCCGGGACCATCGCGGGGAAGCTCAACAAAGCCCGAGGGCCAGTGAGAGTCGTCATCCCTACCAAGGGTTGGTCTGAGGCCGACGGCGAGGACGGACCTCTCTATGAGCCCGAAACGAATCGGGTGTTTGTGACCGAACTGCAAGGACTACTGAGGCCTGGCATCCCCGTGCAGCTCGTGGATGCTCACATCAACGAGCCAGCCTTCGCCGAGGCGGCAGTGTCAGCCTTGCACGAACTCATGCTACTGGAGAAGCCACCAGCGAGACCATGAGCGTATCCATGGTGTGAAAGGAGACACTCAAGCGATGGAGATTAGAGAACTCCGACCAGAGGAGCTTAGACGAGTCTGTGATCCGCAGCAGTTCTCTTTCAAATCGACGGAGGAACTCACAGAGTTGTCTGAGATCATCGGTCAGGAACGGGCCACCAGGGCCATAGACTTCGGCATCGAGATGCCCTGCCAGGGCTACAACATCTACGCTCTTGGCCCCAGTGGCTCTGGGAGAGCCACCGCCATTAAGGAGTTCTTGCAGAGGAAAGCGTCCTCCGGCAAGGTGCCCGACAGTTGGGCATACGTCAACAACTTCGATGATCCTTATCAGCCGCGTGCGGTGCGCTTGCCTTCAGATGAAGGTTGCACCATCCGCGACGAAATGGACGAGTTACTGGAAGTGCTGAGGGAGGAATTGTTCCGAGCATTCGAAAGTGAGCAGTATCAGCAGCACTACAACAGGATCGGAAGGAAGCTCGACGAGGCACGAACTGCGAAGTTCCAGGGTCTGGAGGCGCAGATGATAGAGCGTGGTTTCGCCTTGTTGAGAACCCCCATGGGCTTGGTGATCGCTCCGGTCATCGACGGAGAGGTGCTGAGCAGAGAGCAGTACGAGAAGCTGGCTCCTGAGAAGAAATCGGACCTGGAGAAGTACCGACCAGATCTACAGGCGGAACTGGAGAAGACGCTGCGAGAAGTGCGCGAACTGGAGAGGGAGGCCAAGGAAGAACTGCGGCACGTTGACCAGGAGACCGCCGACTACACCATCGGACACCATTTCGAGGCTCTCAGGTCCAAGTATCCAGATCTGGAGGGATTGCTCCAGTTCCTGGACGCGGTCCGAGAGGACATCCTGGCCAAAGTGGAGCAGTTCAAGAAACCCCCCGCTTCCAAGGGCAAGGCGCCTTCGGATGAGGACCCCTTTGCGTTCATGGCTCGCTTCCGGAGATCGCCCTTCGAGAAGTACCGGATTAATGTCATCGTTGACAATTGCGATGTACAAGGTGCTCCAGTGGTTGAGGATGGCAACCCCACGTATCACAACCTGTTGGGTCGCATCGAGCACCGGGCCGAGTTTGGAACTCTCGTGACGGACTACGGCGCGATCAAGGCTGGCTCAGTCCACCGAGCCAACGGCGGGTATCTGATCATTGAAGCCCTGGATCTGCTGAGAAGCCCCCTCGCGTGGGAAGGGCTGAAACGAGCCTTGAGAAACAGCGAGATCAAGATCGAGGAGATGGCCCAACAACTGGGCCTGATAGCAACTGCCAGTCTCGCCCCAGAGCCCATTCCCCTGGAGGTGAAAGTGGTGCTGATCGGCGATCCCCAGACCTACTATCTACTCTACAGCCTGGACGAGGACTTCCAGGAGCTCTTCAAGGTCAAGGCCGACTTTGCCGTGGATATGGACTGGACTTCGGATAATCTCGAGAAGGTGGCACTGTTCGTCCACGACCGTTGCCAGGATGAGAACTTGAGGCACTTCGATCTGGAGGCCGTGGCCAAGATTGTGGAGTATGCCTCCCGCCTGGTGGAGGATCAGGAGAAACTGACGACCCGTTTTGGCCACCTCAACGACACCGTCCATGAGGCGAACTACTGGGCCAGCCGTAACGGCCACGACCTAGTGACGGCGGCTGATGTGCAGCGGGCCATCGAGGAGAAGGTGTATCGCGCGAACCAGATTGAAGTAAGGATTCGTGAGCAGATAGAGAAGGGCTTGATCATGGTGGACACCGAGGGCGAGGTCGTGGGCCAGGTGAACGGTCTCTCGATCATCAATCTGGGCGACTACTACTTCGGGAGACCATCTCGGATAACTGCGCAGACCTTCATGGGAAGCAAAGGCGTGGTCAACATTGAACGCGAGGCCAAGATGAGCGGCAGCATCCACGACAAAGGCGTGATGATCCTGTCAGGCTATCTGGGTGGCAAGTACGCGCAGGACAAGCCGATGAACCTGTCGGCCAGCATCTGCTTCGAGCAGTCCTACGGGCCCGTTGACGGCGACAGCGCATCCTCCACCGAGCTTTACGCCCTCTTGTCCAGGTTGTCGGGACTTCCGATCAAGCAGGGCATTGCCGTTACCGGCTCTGTCAATCAGCGGGGGGAGGTCCAGCCCGTTGGTGGAGTGACCAAGAAGATTGAGGGTTTCTTTGATGTGTGCCGCATCAAGGGGCTAGCCGGAGGGCAAGGTGTCATCGTCCCGGAACGGAATGTGAAGAACCTGATGCTCCGAGATGACGTAGTCGAGGCGGTGAGAGAGGGCAGGTTCCACGTTTATCCGGTGAGCACAATCGATGAGGGCATAGCGATCCTCACTGGCCGGGATGCTGGAGAGCGCCAGGAGGATGGCACCTACCCTGAAGGCACCGTTGACTACTTGGTGGACAAGCAGCTTGCACAGCTAGCCATCAAATTGAAGGACTTCGGTAAGAAGGACGAGGAGGAAGCGAAAGAGGAGGATTCCTAGTCGTTGGTGACGACCAATCCCTCGACCTGAACTTTGCAGTTGGAGACTTGGCCCGCTACGGCTCCCAGGCTGACCAGGAAGTCGGATGAGTCACCGGCCAAGATCGTGCGCTCTTCCGGCGCCCCACTACCCACCGCCACCACTGTCCCCTCCTCATCATAGCAGGTGATGTGCAGCGAGACCGATTCCGCATCCGAGTCCCCAGCATTGCGGGCCGACCCCAGCACTTCGTAGGGCACCCATTCCCCCACTCTGCCGGTGTCGTCGACAACGTGTAGACCGGGATGCAAGAGCGACTGCACATGGTCGGCCCTTTCTGCCTCAATCTCCACATCGTAGGTGTGGAACTCCGGGGCCGTCAAGAAAAAGACGATCATGATTGGGGCTGTGTCACCCGGCCCCAGAAGATCTAGCCTCGCGTATGCCCGCTGAGAGCCTACCATGTGTCCCTCAGCATCCCTCAGAATGACTTGCGCCCTCACGTCCTCCACCGCGGAGTCATTCAGGTTTCTCACCTCGAACAGGAACCGCAGACTGCCGACGGCGTCCTGGTAGGAATTCACTCCCCAGATGTCGAATCTCAGACGAGGGGCCAACTTGGGTGACGGCGGGGGAGCGATCGTCGGTGTTGCCTGAGGGCGAGGGATCTCCGGCGGGCTACCTGCTGTGTCGCCACACCCGGTGATTAGGGTTGCCACACAGAGAAGAACAACTACGGCGTTCCTTCTAGCCATTTGTCTATCAGTCGCTGGCCCGCTCTAGAGACTCCAGAAACGCTAGGTCTTGCTCTGTCAAGTCCGCTTGTTCAAGCAACTCCGGCCGACGCTCGTGGGTTCGCCGCAGCGCCTCCCGACGTCGCCACAGCGATATCTCTCTGTGATTTCCGGAGAGAAGCACGTCGGGCACAGCGTGGTCTCGGAAGGTGGGTGGTCGCGTGTACTGGGGATGTTCCAGCAGGCTTTGTGAATGGGAATCTCTGGCGGTTGCGGTTGGATCACCCAGTACTCCGGGTATGAGGCGGGTGACAGCATCCAGAATGACCATCGCCGGGATCTCTCCGCCGGTCAGTACGTAGTCGCCGATGGAGATTTCATCACTGGCTAGGAACTGCCGAACGCGCTCGTCAACCCCTTCGTAGCGCCCACAAATGAGCAGAAGACGTGGATAGGTCGACAGCTCCACGGCCACCTTCTGGGTGAAGAGGCGTCCTTGGGGGCTCAGCAGGATGACAGGCACCGACGATGCAGCGTTCTCTCCCAGGATCGCGTCGACGGCCTGGAAGATGGGGTCGGGCTTCATGACCATCCCACCTCCGCCGCCGTACGGTGTGTCATCAGTGATGCGGTGTTTGCCGGTAGCATAGTCCCGGATGTTGTGGATGGCAACGGAGATCAGGTTCTTCTCCACAGCCCGTTTGAGGATGCTCTGCCCGAGGGGGCTGCTGAACGAGTCTGGGAACAGAGTGAGGATGTCGAACTGCATGGGCCCGGCCTCCGCTGGCCACAATTCTACTACACCGACAAGGCGACTTCAAGGCTCTTCGATCGTGTGCGGTCGCGAGAACCAGAGCGGCCTCAGACGCAACAGGCTAGCAGATGGTTGGTGTGGGGCCGAAGAGCTTGCTTGAGGAAGGCTTCCCAGCCATGGACGAAGAGCGGCACGGTAGCGGCGGCCGTGGGAGCAACACGCCAAGCTGTTGTCGACACCGAAGTCCACGCCTGAAGTGTCGCCATCCTTGCTCACCCACTGCACATGTGCTACAATTCACGCCTGGGAGAGCGAAGGTGTCTGCTGAAAAGAAATGCCCCGAGTGCGGGTACAGCAATGAGCCAGAGGCTACATTTTGCGGCAATTGTGGCAACCCGCTGCAAACGCCGGGTCCATCCGCCCCGCCGCCTCCTTCCAGTCTCCCAGAGGAGATCACGCCAAAGAAAGAGAGCGTCGCTCCCCAACGAGTAGAGGCAGAAGCCGGGAACGACGCCGTGTCATCGCCTGAAGAGTGTCCCAAGTGTCATTATCCCACTGGGAGCGAGGACGTGTTCTGTAGACAGTGCGGTGCCGCACTCGTCCAGAGACAGCTGTACTGCCCCCGCTGCAGAGATCCCGTGGATGCGGACGAGAGGTTCTGCAGCCGCTGCGGGTTGGCCTTGAGATGAGTCGATTTCCTGTGACAAGCGGTGGAATCCGGTGAAAACCGACGAAATTGAGAAGGTGTTCCACGAACTGAAGGACGCTCTTGAATCTGGAGCCATCACCGAGCGGCAGTTCCAGGCTGAGACAAAGGACCTACTGTATCAGGATGACGAGGGTCGGTATTGGAGCATCGGTGCCAGGACAGAGCAGTGGTACCGGTACGATGACGGCGACTGGGTGGAGGCCTCGCCTCCGCTTACCCTGGATCCTGTGGGTAGAGAAACCAGGACCTCGGACATGGAATCGGACCAACTTCCTCAAGACAGAAAGTGGGCACCCGGCAGCCGTGGGGTTGTGGGATTGGTGAGCGTCCTCTTCCTGGTCTGTCTGGTGGCCGTTGGCCTCGTGTCTTTCCAGCTTGGCAGGATGTCGGTCATGACAGCGACTGCGGAGGACAGCGCCTCTCCCACCATCGTGGCCACTCAGATCCGCACCGCCCAAGCCACCATTTCTCCTGAGGCTACCGCGCCCGCTGCTGTGCCTACCCAGATGGAGAGCTCACCGTCGCCTCTGCCAACAAGCACGCGAGAGAAGAGCACACCTGCTCCCACTACTCCGCCGAGCGTTACGCCTCAGCCCACGGTCACTTCTGCACCCACACCGCAGATGGAGTACGGTCCGCCCATTCTGGTGGGGCCTGAAAATCGCGCCCAATTTGGGCCTGGGTATGAGGCTGTCTTGACCTGGGAGCCGTTTGGTGAGCTGCGGGAGGGTGAGTACTACCACGTGGAGGTCTGCTGGAATGGCTGCGATGGCCCTGACGATTTCCACGGCCACTACCTTCGGGATACCAGCTATGTGTTCCCGTCGTGGATCTACCGCGGCCGGCCCATTGACGACGAGTACTACTGGCACGTCATGGTGAGGGCTCAGAGAGGGGAGGCGCCCGACGGTCCGACGGACCCCGCTGTCAGCCCATCCAGCGAAACTCTGGTTTTCATCCTATTGACCGAGTAGCTGCGTGACGCGTCCCAGAGGAGGCATGCTATGGAGTTCGGTGAGGTCGAGAGACGGTTCCAGGAGCTAAAGACTAGACTGGATGCTGGCGCGATAGATGAAGGTGCGTTTGAGGCGGAGCTGCGGCAACTCCAGGTGCTTGATGGACAAGGCCGATACTGGATGATTGGAGCGCAGACAGGTTCGTGGTATTACTACGACGGCACTCAGTGGGTCCAAGCACAGCCACCTGAAGAGGAGGGGCTGCCTTCCGCCGAGGCACCGCCAGTCAAACCTCCGCTTGCGCCTCCTGATGTCAAACCCCGCGAGCCAGGTGCCGAGCGCGCAAAGGAGCGCACGAGGTCGGGGCTTGTCATCCCCGTGATCATTGGACTGGTTGCCCTGTGCTGTCTGTTTGGCGCCGCTTCAGTCGTGGTCTCAGAGTTCGTTGTGCCCAGCAGACCTCTGAGCTCCCTGGTTGCTGGCCTTGTCGGAGGACGCCCATCGACACCCAGGCCAGCTACAACCCTTCAGCCTTCGCGGACGGCAGGTCTTTCGGCCGAGGATTACATTCGCGCTGGCGATGACCTCTTCGGCAGAGGCCGGTACGAAGACGCCATCGCTCAGTACCAGGTGGCGCTCAGCATGGAACCCCAGAACCCAGAGATCTATGCCCGGCTGGGACAGGCTTACCTGCAACTGGGCAACTGCGACCGGGCGATTCCCGAGTTCCAGCAAGCCTTGGCTCTAGACCCAGATCTCGAGAGCGCTCAAGCCGGTTTGATGGAGTGTGGGGGCACGTTGCCGCCGGAGGTATCCTTTTCCTCCCACAGCAGAGCCGACCTTAGCTTCTCGCTGCTCTATCCCAGCACTTGGTTCGTGCGCGAAGAGGAGTTGCAGACTATCTTCGCTGAGCGAGAGGAAGACATAGACTACCTGGGAGGGAACATCTTCTTCATCAGTTCTCTGCCCTTGGACCCCGAAGAGGAAGGAATGGACGCTATGGGGGCCTTGGTCAAGGCCCGCCAACTGATCAACCTCCCCATGGGCTCCCAGCTAGGGGGAGTGGAAATGGTGACCCTGGCTGGATGGGAATGGGCCGCAGTGAAGGGGGAGATTGTGGGGTTGCAGTCTCCCACCACAATCTACATCGCCGCCACTGTGAGGGATTCCCATTGGTACGGCATCTGGGCCATCGGCACCACGGATACCTGGGAGCAGACGTCGTGGCCCATTTTCAGAATGATGGCCAATAGCGTGCAAGTGGGTCAGGTGATGGCCGAGGTCTCACCAACGGCAGAGGGATCTCCGTCGGTCGAAACCCCGGAGATGACCCCTGAGGCCTCGCCGAAGGCGACAGCGACAATTGGAGCACCAACGGCAACCGCACCGCCAGGCGCCACCGCAACCGCTACCACTCCTGCTCCCACCTCCACACCACAGCCTACGGGCCTCAGTGGCAAGATCGCCTACCCGCGATACGTCGGCGGGCAGACTCACTATGAGGTCCACATCGCTGACGTCAGCGGCAATGACATCAACGTGATCTACGCCGCCAGCGAACCTGCGTTGGACTTGCCCGGCAACCGCATCGCCTACCGATCCTGGGACACGAGTCTCAGGGGCATGGTGATCTCCAACGTGGGAGGAGGTGGCCGGGAACGACCTCGCGGGGGAGCTGACCCAAACGAGGACAGCCTGCCTCGGTGGTCGCCTGACGGCTCGTCGCTGGTCTACGCCACCAAGAGGTTCGGGCCGCACCGCGTATCCCACGTACTGACGCACGCGCTTGCGCAACACTCCGACCAGGACTTGGGAGATGCGGACAATCCCGAGTGGTCCTCCGATGGCCAACGGATTGTGGCCAGAACCATCGGGCTGCTGGTGATGGATCGTGGGGGGAGCAACCGCCGGCAATTGATCGGCAACCCCACCGCCTCCTCACCAGACTGGTCGCCAAGCGGCAACAAGATAGCCTTCATGCGTCAGACCGGCGTTAACTGGGATATCTGGGTGGTCAATAGTGATGGGAGTGGCGAGACTAGGCTCACGACGGACGGCTCCATTGATGGCTTGCCCGCCTGGTCACCTAGCGGGACCCACATAGCGTTCCTCTCCAACCGGGGCGGATCCTGGGCTATCTGGGTAATGGGGGCCGACGGCACCAATCAGCGCAAGCTGTTCGACACGGGTTCCGCCACCTATGCCACCGGCGAGGGCTTTGACGGCGAATGGGCCGGCCGCGATGAGAACTGGCAACGAAGAGACTGGTACGACGAGCAAATCTCCTGGTCGCGATGAGAAATGGTTCTAGGACCATTCGTATGAGGCGCCCTCTGCTGCGAAGGGGGCGTCTTTGTCCATGACAAGGGGCTGACTCTCGCGAGGCCAGCTCTCAGCGTCAGAGTCGCTTTGCTCTCCGGTGGCCGTGAGTGGCTCCGAAGAGGTTCATCCTTCCATCTCCATCGCGGATCAGGTCGTAGTCCAGGACTGCCTTGTTGAGTCCTCGACAGGCGAAGACCTAGCTTCTCAATCGATCCCATGTCAGCCCGCCGGCAACGAACAGCACGAAGATCACACTCACCAAGGAACCCAACTTGAATGTGAGAGGATCGTAGATGAACTCCACAACATGCTCGCCTTCGGGGAGATGAACAGCACGAAAGTAGAGGTCGGCGCGTAGTATGTCCGCCGGCTGGCCGTTCACGAGTACGCGCCACCCGGGATAGTAAGTGTCAGTCACGACAAGATAACCGGGGCTTGCGAGGGCGGCCTCGATGGTCACTCGTTCGGGTTCGTACCGCACAATGCGCACTCTGTCTCCACCGTTCGCACCGTCACTTGACAGAGCCGAGCCTTCTGAGATGAGTATGACCTCTTCGTCCGGTGCGAAAGACCTCTCTTGCATGGCCGCGATCATCCCCTCATCGTCGGGGACAGCTCGAGCTTGATGCACCACGAAGGCCCGTGGCAGAACGTCCAGATTCTCGTAGATCTTGACGTCTCCGCTGTGAACCAGCCGATACCGGCCCTCGGTCGAGACTATCAATGCTCGGTGGGTCCTCGTTCGCTGGTCGAGAAGCGTCAGACCTCGCAGCCGAAGTTGCCCTTCATCGGCCAGATACCTGACTGTGATACGACGGGGATAGATGGCCTTCTCCCACTCAAGGAGAGTATGGTAGTCGTTTCCCTCCGGATTCCCACGCCAGTGGCCCACAATGCGCACTGCCTGATGCCGAGCGCCAGCGGCCCTGTACTCCCCCTCTGCGGTGTCCTCCCCCGCTAGCAGCACGAAGGAACGGGTTTCTCCATCACCGCCAGTGATCGTGACGTTAGCCACACGACTTCCTTGCTCCAGATCTTCCGCGTCCACCAGATACGACACCACTCCCAGTGCAGTGGCGGGAAAATGAGGAATGTCATCCAAGACCATTGAAAGTGGCTCCTCACCACCCAGTGCTGCCCGATGGCCTAGGTCATAGTAGACGCCGTCAACCCACGCATCGTACACCTTGTCGGTCAGGACATACTTCACGTTGAACAAGTTCAGCATTCGACCGCTGGGGATTTCCGTTATCCGCCCCTGCAAACGTCCGTCGGGAGAGATGTCCTCCTCTGGCAACAGCAGCCGTTGCCACTCCACGTATCGGGCCAGAGGCAGCACTCCGCCATCGTATCCATCTACGCTCTGTAGACGGTACAGCAAAGGGAGATTCGGAGTGATCGTCTCCTTTCGCTTGGTCGCGACGACGTAGTCGTACACCGCTTCCTCCGACAACTGGCCGCCATAGATCTCCTGGATCTCGTGCAGGTCTCCGGGGTCGAAGGAACCATCGGAGTAACTCAGGAACCGATGAACACCCTTATGGGTCAGCAGATGTGCTACCGAGGTGCGCATTGAGGAAAATGCCCCGGGCGCCGTGGCCTCATTGTAGGCCAGGTAGCGACTGGCGACCAACAACTCCGCAACCACCAGTGAAGCCAACACAACCAGATAGACCGCTCCCCGCTGAGCACGGAGACCGATCCAGAGAACTGCGCCCCCTAGGACCGCCAGCGCCAGCCAAGCTCCCAGGACCGTAGGCGACGGTGGATCCATCACCACGAAAAGGATCACCAGCATGACAAGGACTAAGCTGCCAAGGGCTAGTCGCTTTCGGGACACAGACGGGCCGGTCGTGAGTGATGCCAACTCCTCAACTCCCAGTCCTGCCAGAACGGCCGTCCCCAGAACATACAGATAGAGCCAGCGGGCGGGGGCGCGGAAGAGGTTGAAGCCGGGCACCAGGCGGTAGAGAAGAAAGTAGATGGGGTTGTAGATCCCGAGCGCCAGGAAAAGGCCAAGTGCCGCAAGCGCGATGAAGAAAGCTGCGTGTCCCCTTCTTCCGCGGAGCGAAACGCCCAGCAGGGCTAGGAGCAGAGGTATGATGCCCACGTAAGCGACATACTCGCTGAAAGGCGTATCAGCGAAGCTAGGCAATAGAGAACGCGCCAAGATGGAAGGACGCAGAGAGAACGAGACCGCCTGACGATAGGGCAGACCGGCGCTGCGTATGGACAAGCTCGAGAGCTCGTACGTGGGCAAGAGCTGAAAGGCGGCCAGTCCGGCTCCCACCACCACAACGAGCACGAAGAGCCCCAAGCTGCGCCCCACCGCCGTGGCGGTATCTCGAGATCGCCAGCGCGAGTCTGCAGCACGCGATCTCTGCGCCAGTGGGAGGTAGACGGCAAAGCAAGCCAGCGCGGTAAGATTGATGTAGGAGGATTGAGCGTGTCCGCCGAGGAATTGAAGCCCTATCACCAGACCAGTCGCCAAAGGGTAGAGAAGCCTTCGACGCGTGAAGCTGAGGTGGAACAGGCACAGCGTCAAGGGCAACCAGACCAAGACACTCAACTGATTGACGTGTTCAGCCTGGGCTCCCAGGAACCCTCCCAGACCCAGGACTGTCCCAGCGACAAAAGCCCCCCAGGGCCCCAGTCCCAGTACCCGGCGGCCCAAGAGATAGGTGAACGCCGCTCCCATGAAGATGTGGAGGACGATCGAATAGCTGACCATCTTCGGTACCGAGAGCCAGTACATGGGAAGGCTGAGGGGATAGAGCGTGGCGGACTGGATGTTGGCCAGGAAGGGCACACCCATGAACAGGCAGGGGTTCCACAGGGGCAAGGTGCCGTGGCGTATCGCCTCGGCTGCGTAAGCCTTGTACGGATAGAAGTAGGTGAATACGTCCAATCCTGAGAGAATCAGATTGGTGAGCGCGATTTTCCAGAAGAAGGCGACGGTCAGAAGAAACAGGAAGCAGATCGCTATCCCGTCCTGAACCCGACGGAGTTCCTTCGTGACCCTTCGCATTTTCATTCTTCGAGAGGCTGAATCCTGTAGATCGTGAAGGAGACGGTCCCATTGGGTCGGTAGGTGCGGTACAGTTCGTGCATTTCCCATCCAGCATCTGTCAAGTAGCTCGCCAGGTCGTCAGGGTTGGTCCAACTAGGAAAGACGACGTACTTCTCCAAGGTGGCTAGCTGCCGAGAGGTATCGAGGACGAACTCAAAGGACGGATAGTAGTAGAAGTCCAAGGGAACGTCGAATAAATAGAACATGTAGTGCCACAGCAACCACCTATGAAACACCACGGAGCCAGCCGGGGCATTCCCCTTGAGATAGTCAGCTACGTCGTCTATTCCCTGAAACGAGCCGTGGTCTCCTCCTACAGGGAAGCCGTATCTCAGAGCGACTTGAGTCGGGTGCAGTACTGTCACCGCCAGGAACATGCCCAGCACTGCGAAGTAACCGACCTGACCTATCCCGACCTTGTGCCCCTTGAGGAGTGCGTCTTGAGGCAAAAGCAGGACTCGAGCCAGGAGGATCACCACTATGGGAGCCAGGCCCAATAAATAGCGATCCCAGATGCCGAAGCTCAGGAGAGCGTGAACAGAGACGAAGTAGACAGAAAAAGCCGCCAAGACCCAGTCAAAGAGCCAGCCCTCTCGTGTCTTCCGTCGCCACAACCCATGAGCGAGGAGACAAATGCCCCCCGCGATCAAGGTGATGTTCAGCACTCTCGAACCAGTTAGATACTGCAGGTGTCTCATCCAGCCTTGAGCTCGAGGCAGGACGCGGTCCAGAGCCACCACGTGTAGGCCGCCGTATCGCGCCGCGCTGGCACTCAAGAAGTTGACGCAATTGATCCGAATCACCACATCCCAACAGACCACAGCCAAGATCACGGCTGCGAAGCCTAGCCCCAGAAGAAGGGGTGACCATCCTGCCTTTCGTCGAGAGTCCCTTGCCCTCAACGGCACGACAGTGAGGAACAATAGCAACGGCGCAAAGATGACCGCCGTCGGCTTCGTCATCACCGCCAAACCGAAGACTGTTCCCCCGGCCAGGTAGCGCCACTTGAGGGCGAGCAAGCAGGAGGCCAATGCCAGAGTCACCATCAGGGGATCGGTGAAGGCGGTAGGAGCAAACTGGATATCGAAAGGGGAGAAGGTGAGCAGGATCGCACTCAGCGTAGCGACACGCCGATCATACAACTCATCTGCAATCCCGTACACAATGACGATACCTGTCAAACTGGCCAGCACGTTCGGTAGGCGAGCGGCAGTCTCCGACTGCCCGAAAACCTTGAAGAAGAACGCCAGGGTGTAGAGGAAAACGGGGGGCTTGTCCACTACCAGCCCGCTCCTCAGAAAGACATCCCTTCCGGAGGCGATGACCAGACCCCAATGGCTATAGAGGGCTTCATCGCCGTGGAAACGGTTGGCGGCGATGAGACTGACTCTCAAGATTGCCGCCACTGCCACGATCAGCCCTAGCACCACATAGGGGCGCGAGAGTATCTCAGCTAGCATGGAGCGGCGATAGTACAGCAGGATGGCGAGCTTCAACGAGGCTGCACTTGCCAGAGATGCAACAAACAGAATCGTTCCGATGTGCAATACATTGGCGCTGGTCGGAATGAAGTAGACCAGCAGCAGCAAGAAGGGCGCGTAGGAGATCAAATCGAGACATAGGGCCTCATGCAGGCCTATGTCCGCGAATCCACTCAGGAGTCCCGAATAGAGGCGCCAGAAAGCAGGCAGTAGGACCACGACCAGTATGGGGACGATGAATAATGACAGCCGATGGCCTGGGCTGTCGTAGCCATGGCTTCGCATGAGCTCGAACAGGAAAACGGCCAGCGAGGAGGCGGGCAGCAGGATGAGAGGGTAGAAACGCCTGGTCACTGAGACACCTCGGAGCGCGGCCTCACTTGATAGAGGACTCCGGAAACGCGGTCTGGGTTGCCGAAGATAGGGACTGCAAGACGGACCAAGCCGACAACGTCGTGGTGTGCTTCGGCGTGCTGCAAGCTAGGTTCCAACATCTCCCCGTCATCGAGGATGTACACCGCTGTTCCGTCACCGAACATCTCATTGAGGAACACTTCCAGTTCCTTTTCTGACCAGAAGGCAGGACGAAAAGACTGCCTCCCCGCATACAGATCAATCGGCCCACCGTTGAGTGAAGAGCCGATCACGCTCCCTTCCTGGGTAAGTTGCGCCAACAGGTCAAAGGCCCTCCTCTCCTCGGCGGACACATACCCAAAGCTGGCTCTGTACTCACCGCGAGGCCGAGGCAGAATCGGCCAGGTGCGGAACGCGGGCAACAATACGAGAACGAGAACGATCACTATACCCTGCGCATAGCGCCCGTAAGAGACGTTCTTCGTCTCCAACGGAAGCTGTCTCCACAGGGCTACCACTCCGTAAGCGGCCCACGCCAGCAGCAAGGGAAAGAGCGACAGCAGGTCTCGAAGCCGAAGCGCTGCGTATGGCAAGTGAACCAAGAGAATGGCGACCACGGCAGTCACGAGAACGAGGAACTCGCCTGTCCTCTCTCTGAACATCCGATACGCCCCGTAGACGATCAGCGGGAGCAGGAAGCCAAACTCATTGCCTGATAGAAGGCGCTCCCAGATGAGCCTGGCGGTGGATGGTATGTGACGTACGCTGAATAGGTCCAACTCCGTCGATTCCGGGGTTAGGAAGTGGCCGAAGACGAACTGATGATAGAGGAGGTCAGGAATCGCCACTAGAAACGCGCAGAGGCCAAAAAGGCCCACAAAGGTGCAGCGTTGCTTCGCCGACAGTCTGTCCCGGCTCAGCACCAAGACCGCGATGGGGACACAGAGCACCAGCACGAGCTGGGTATGGCGTATGAAATAGGCCCAGCCCAAGCACAGGCCACCCAGAATGGCATAGAGCCGATGCTTTCGCCTCATGCCTCTCAGAATACAGAACAAGGTCAGTGTAGTAAACAACTGGGCTGACGCATCGGCCATGGGCACCAACAGGCGGTCAACTTGTTCGTAGGAGGTAGCCAGGGCAAACGCGCCAAAGGCAGCGCCCAGCAATCGCTGACCCCACGGTCGGTCGTGAAGGATCTCTGCTACCAATGCTACGAGCGCGCCGAGGGACAAGAGGCCCATCATTGGGTTGGTTAAATACAGACCTCCTTCCCCTAGCAGCACATATCCCATCGACAAGAGGACAGGCCAGCCCGGGGGCCAATCCGAGGCGCTGCTCCCGTCCCCCCGCAGTGGTGGCACCCTCACTTGATACCCGTAGTGAACGACGGGCCACCAGGATATGTCAAGATTGCTGATGCGAGGGAAAAGAGGGAAACGGTGCATGGGATGACCTTGCTGAGCAATGTCCACCGCCATCTGCGCGTAGGCATAGGGATCATTTGCCGTGACCCCATGGGTGCGATGGCCGAAGTACTCTGCGGCCGACCATACGAGGGAAACCGTCAGGAGAGCGGCCGCAGCGTACAAGGGGAATTGCTGTGCCCGGTTCGCCCTAATCGACAACAGGTATCCCTGGCAAAGGAGGACGTAGATCGCGGAGGCCAGAAAGATGGCCTCGATGTTGAGCAGAGATGAGACCAGTTCCGGATAGGCGAACCCATCATACAGAGGCAGGGGCTGGGTGAGGAGTTTGGCGCATAGACGGCGGGCCGCTGCCGCCGCGTAAGCGAACCAGAGCGGCGTCATCGTCTCGATATGCACCAACCACTTCCTTACCCACAAGGAATGGAGCAACTGCGGGCTGAGTAGCAGTAGGAATAAGGCAGCTATCCAAGCATAGGAGCGTCCAAGGTGGTCGGCGATCAGTATGAGCCCCACCGCGTTGATGATGAGCAGGCCGACTGCCACGTGTGCTGGGACGACAGGCTTGTCTTGCCCCCAGGCAAAGGCCAGCAGGCCCAGTTGCCGCTTCAAGAATCCCGATCGGTGTGCTGTAGCCAGAAGATAGGCCGCCCACCCGCATAGGCTGACTGACGCGACCGCATAGAAGAGCACTCTCATCGAGAGGAACGGGATGCTCAGTAGACGGGCGGACATCAGGCCCAGGAGAAGAAGCGAGAAGGAGATCAGGCAGAGCAGGGCCCTTTGCATCGGCAGAGATTGGTGGCGAGAAGAGGACCAGAAGAGGCTTGCTCCCATCCCTACGGCTAGCAAGGCCATGAGAGCGAGTTGAAGGTGAAGATCATGGGGAGGCAAGGGGCCCGGCCGGGGATCGAATAGATAGCCCAGATTCAGCAACTTCGTGCTCCTCAGTCACTGGGATTATAGTCCAGCCCATGCCGTCCGGCAAACTCACCACTGGCAACGTAGAGGGCACTGAGACGTCTCAGTGCCCTCTGGCTTCCTCTGGGCGATAGAGCCAGCCTCCAAAACGCGTGCCGCTCAGTGCTGCATCTGCTGGCTCAGAATGAACTCGGAACTCACGGCTCATAGATCGGCATCGGCGCTCTCTTGTGCTGGCTCTGCTCGATCAGTTCTCTCACTCTGCTGAGGCTTTCATCGTCGGGCTCGCCCTTCTCACCAGATTCCACCATTTGAAGCGCACGGTCCAACTCCTCGTAAGTGATTCCCAACTCCCCCTCGTCCGTCTGCCCGCTCCACAGCCCTGCGCTGGGCGCCTTGGCTCTGATCTCTTCGGGCACACCCAGTTCTTGCGCCAACTCTCTCACCTCGGTCTTGAGCAGCCGCCCCAGCGGCAGTATGTCGACCCCTCCATCTCCATGCTTGGTGAAATAGCCGGTCATCAATTCGCTCTTGTTCCCTGACCCCACGACCAAATAGTCAAGACGGTTCGAATAGTAGTAGAGTGTCATCATCCGCAGCCGCGCTTTCAAGTTGGCCACAGGCAACTCGCCGCCAGCGGGAAGAGTGCTCAGCATTAGGTCAAAGACGGGGCCGAGGTCAATTCTCTCCGCGCTTATGTCAAACCGGTGGGCAACCACGTCAGCATGCTGCTGGTCCAGGGGATGACTATGACACGGTAGGATGAGACCGAGAAGCTTATCCCCGAGAGCTCGCTTGCATAGGAGAGCAGTCACTGACGAGTCGAGACCCCCGCTCATCCCAACGACGGCGCCTTTGGCGGCCGCACTACTCACCTGAAGCCCAATCCAGCGGGTTATGTCTTCAACGAGGCTCCTACGCGTTTGGTTACTCTCCTTTTCCAGCCTCATGAGCCAGGACGATGGCCTCAGCGACTTCCTTCATCGGTTTGCGCTGATCCATGCTCGTCTTCTGAATTCGACGGAAGGCATCGGCCTCGCTCAGACCTTGGGTATCCATCAGTATGCCCTTTGCTCGGTCAACCAGTTTCCTGGTCTCCAGAGCCTCCTTGAGGTCCTCCACCTCCTGCTCGAGAGTTCGGAATTCCTTCCATCTTCGCAAGGCAACTTCGATGGCAGGCGCCAGGTCTGCCTCGTGAAATGGCTTGACGATGTAGGCCATGACCCCAGCATCCTTAGCCCTGTCCACCAGATCTTGCTGACTGTAAGCAGTGAGGAGGAGTACAGGGGCGATCCGTTCCTCGGTCAGGATCTTGCCCGCATCTATGCCATCCATGCCTGGCATCTTGATGTCCATGATCACGATGTCTGGCCGCAACTCGCGAGACAGGTGCACGGCGCTCTCGCCGTCACCGGCCTCTCCGACGACCAGATAGCCCAGGCTGTCCAACATCTCCCTGAGGTCCATACGCACGATGGACTCATCATCGGCCACGATTACTCTAGGTCGCTCCACTTTCGTTCACCCCCTAAAGGTATTTTGGGGAAGGTCACGATGGCCTGCACTCCTTCGCCATCTCTCAATTCGAAGCCTCCCCTGAGATCGTCCTCTACTAAGGTCTGCACTATTGTCAGTCCGAGATGAATGTCCTGCTCAAGGTCAAACCCCTCAGGCAGTCCTCGGCCCGTGTTGCTGATCTTCATGGTGACCGTATCAGCACCGTCCTGTAGCTCAACCGAAATCTCACCTCCCTCCGAGGGAGAAAACCCGTGTTCCAACGCGTTCTGCAGCAGCTCGTTGATAATCAGCGCACAGGCGGTCGCTTGCTGAGTCGGCAAGTACACGTTTGGACCAGCCAGTCTGAAACGGATCCCTTCTTCCCCGCTCATGACCCCTTGCCGCAACTGGTCCAGGATTCTTCGGCTGACATCTTTCAAGTTGATCACCCGCGATTCATGCTCAGACAGAAACTCGTGCACCGCGGCCACGCTCAGTATCCTGCTGACACTGTCCGCCAGCTCATGTCGTACCTCGTCGGAATCGGTCCTCCGCGCCTGTAGACGAAGAAGTGAGGCGATGGTCTGTAGGTTATTCTTGACCCTGTGGTGGATCTCTTGTATCATGGCGGCCCTTATCCTGGCCTCCTTCTCCTCGCGTCGTGACGCCGTTGCGTCATGAATCAGAATCAGCACACCGGTGATCGTCCGGTCAGGCGTCTTTGGCAGACGCAACAGCCGCCTTGACAGAGGCACCGAGTCCGTTGGGGCGAAGATGGGGATGGCCTTCCTGATCCATATCCTGTTGCCCTCTTGGGCTTCCATCTCCAGACAACGCTTCTCCTGTAGCACCTTCTGCACGAGTGCGCCGTCTGAGGTGTCGAGACTGGAGAGGTCCTTCTTCTCCAGAGTGTCCATGTACCTCAGCCTGCGATACAGGTTGGTGGCTATGTCGCTAGCGTAGCGGATGCGACGCCTGTGATCAACCAACAAGACACCATCCTCCTCCGCAAAAGGAGAAAGCGTACTCAAGCCTTCCAATTCGCCTTGTAGAACCATCGCCTGCAATCGCTCGAGCGCTTTGCGGAACCTGATGGGCCTATGGCGATCTCGTTCCTTCTCTATCATCGTCTTCTCGACAGACAAGGCGGCAATCACTTTTCCATCTACGCCATATATGGGCTCTGCGTCCTGAACGATGGGCGCGCCCTCGGAGATGATGCCCTGTGTTCCACGAGTGGAACTGCCAGTCTCCAGCGTATCGAACATTGCTGGCTTTTCGGGCGGGACGATCACTTTGCCGCATAGCGGCTCATCATAGATGGGCGGTACGGAATGGGGCCTTGCCTGCGCTATCGCCACCGCTCGGTCTTCGGCCAGAGAGCAGTAGATGAGCATGTCGGCACCGCTGAGGTCAGCCAAGAGAGCCAGATTAGGCTCTATCCTCTCCAGTATGTCGATGTCGTCCTCAGTCAAGTCCGGACACTTGTGAACCACATCGTCCATGATCTACTTCCACCGCTGTATGCTTCTGAAACACCGAGAATGGCCGACAGCATAGCGGGCTGCCGACCATTCGCTGATGACATAGCGCCCATCCTGGAGCAGAGGGGTGACTTCCCCGCTACGCAACTTGTCGTCTGGTCGGGGCGAGAGGATTTGAACCTCCGACCACTTGTACCCCATACAAGTGCGCTACCTGGCTGCGCTACGCCCCGTTGGGTCATCTTTGACTATTCATATTATAGCGCATCCATGCCTCTTTGACAAGCGGTCCTCCATGGGGTGTGGAGGGAAGATCCCCAGAGCTGGGTGCAGGTTGTAGATGCCTCCCCAGCACAAGACTATTGGCCTTCTTCGACATGCTTTCCGTGGTGATTCCAGCCAACAGGGTTTGACACGTGTCCTCTGAGGCCAAGCGCCTTGTCTAGCCGCACGACGTGCCGTCCGGCTGGGCCGACGCCACCGTTCGCTCTCCGCGTTTCACGACGGGCGGCAGATCGGCCAAGGCGATTCCTCGCATCTTCATGCCAAAGACCGTGGCGAAGTTGCGACTCGCTCGCTCTCGCACCCTGGCCATGCTCACCACAGAACCCGACACCGCGGCCATGGAGGTGACCTCCTTGCCCACAAGACCGCACGGAACAACGAGCTCAAAATGAGACGGGTCAGGAGCCACGTTGAGAGCGAAGCCGTGGTAGGTGATCCAATCCTCGATGCGGACCCCAAGAGCAGCGATCTTCCTGTGTTCGTCGAGCCAGACGCCGATGTTCCCAGGCAAGCGCTTGCTAGGGATGCCGAAATCGCTTAGAGTGCGTATCAGCACTTCCTCCAGGGAATGCATATACCAACCTACGTCCTGCCGGTGTTGTCGTAAGTCCAGAATGGGATAGCCTACCAGTTGGCCGGGACCGTGATAGGTAACGTCTCCTCCGCGCTCCACACGACGCACCTCGACGCCATGATCGGCCAGCCATTGTTCAGTAACTAGGATGTTCTTCTCGTCCCCGCGCCGCCCGAGAGTAATCACCGGCGGATGTTCGACCAGGATCAGTGTATCCTCGACGAGACCATCCCTTCTGGCTCGGACCAGCTGATGTTGCAGATCGAGGATTCTGTCGTAGGGTTCCAGGCCCACGTCTAGTATGTTCAGTGTGTTCCTCATATCGCCGTCAGGGCCTCTCATGTTTCTGTATGATACGCGACGCACCCCATGGCGGCACTTCGGCTGCCGAACTAGACTCCCCAGGCGGCACTCTCAAGACTCAGAGACCAGTATCACGGGGCCATGGGTTCGTGCCTTGTTGGATGAGTCGCCCGATCGGCGAATCCGGGATCACCGGGAGCATTGCTTCCCTCAAAGTGCTCTCGACCGGCGCCCAGAAGCGGCCCGGCCGCCTCGAGCACCGGAAGGCGCGGTGCAGGGATTCTCACTGGGACCCCGGCCTTTGCATCCTCTTCTCGAACCAGCCAGCACCACGCAGGCGGTCAGTTCACTCAATCTGTGAAGCGGAATCGTATCAACGCCCACAGGGTGGGCAGGCCATCCAAAGGAGTAAGCTTCTTGTCAGTGCGTGGGGAATACCATATGGGCACTTGGTGTATGTGGTAGTTCCTCTTCAGTATTTTCGCTGTGATCTCGGCCTCGATGTCGAAGCCCTCAGATCTGAGTTGTGTATTATCCAGCACATCCTTGGCCATGAGTTTGTAGCAGGTCTCCATGTCCCTCAGATTGGAGCCGTAGAGTAGATTGGTGAGCATGGTCAGGAGAAGATTGCCCCAACGGAGGTACCATTTCTGTCCGGCGAGCGACCGCACGCCGTACACCACTTTAGCCTCACCTTCCCGCAAAGCTCCCACTAGCTTGTGGAAGTCGTGAGGATCGTACTCCAGATCAGCATCTTGGATGATCACCGCATCCCCCGAGGCCGCAGCAAGGGCTGTCCTGATTGCCGCGCCCTTTCCCCGATTGTGGTGATGCCTGATCACGAGAAGCCCGTCTTCATGCAGGCTGGAGAGTATCTCGGGGGTTCTGTCCGTGGAGCAATCATCTACGACGATGATCTCTTTCTCCAGGTCAACCGCGGCGACGCGTTTCAAGACCTCTTCTACGGTTGCCTCTTCGTTGTAGACGGGAACCAGAACTGATAGTTTCAATTGACCCTTCTCGCTAGTCACGTCGGCGGTCTACCCGCTGTTCAAGGCGTATTATAGTCCAACTCTATCCTCTGGACAAAGCATGACGGAGGTGGCATGCCGCTGCCAGTGGCCCAGGATCGCTTCGCTGAGTATAATAGGGTTGATCTGCATTGCGGCCCCGCAGGCCACCGCCGTGGCTAATGGTGCAAGGAAACGCCACTGGGACCATTCTGGAGGGTCACAAGATGTTGAAACGCGCTCATGCGATCGCAGACGAGTTGGTCAGACTGCGCCGGGCTATCCATCGGCGCCCAGAGCTAGGCTTTGAGGAGTTCAAAACGGCCCAGTTGGTGGCCCAAACTCTGGAATCTCTGGGTCTCGAAGTTGACACCGGCGTGGGGAAGACGGGGGTCATCGGCTACCTTGGTCAAGACGGACCGACGGTGGCTATCCGTGCGGACATGGACGCTCTACCCATCCAGGAGCAGAACGACGTGTCGTACGCTTCCCAGATTCCAGGCGTGATGCACGCTTGTGGTCACGATGGCCACACTGCCATGGCCTTGGGTGCGGCCATGCTCCTGAGGGAGATGGAGTCGCCTGGACAAGTGCGGTTCCTGTTTCAGCCCTCCGAGGAACGATGCGATGAAGAGGGGAAGAGCGGAGCCGCACGCCTGGTCGAGGACGGAGCCATGCGTGGTGTGGACGCGATTGTGGCGCTCCATGTGGAGCCGAGATTGGAAACAGGACAGATCAAGGTGGCGGCCGGTCCCATCTGCGCGGCCGCCGATGCTTTCCACGCCGTCATCCTTGGAAAAGGATGTCACGGCGCTTTCCCTCACCTGGGGGTGGACCCCATCTTCATTGGCGCGCAAGTGATATGCGCCATCCAGGGCATTGTGGCCCGCCAACTGGACCCTACGCAGCCCGCCGTTGTAACCATCGGCTCGATCCACGGGGGGACCGCTGGCAACGTGATTCCCTCCGAAGTGGTGCTGAAGGGCACGATCCGGAGTCTGGATGAAGATGTTCGTCGCGAGGCCCGGCATGAATTGAAGAGAGCCTTGGGCATATCGAGGGCGATGGGCGGCGATTTCCGGCTCGAGATCGGCGAAGGATATCCGGTGCTTGTGAACGATGAACAGGTAGCGCAACTCATCCGCGAGGTGGGTAGCGACCTTCTGGGAGCCGATTCCGTGCACATCGAAGAACCCGAAATGGGGGCTGAGGACTTCAGTCTGCTGGCCAGCGAGGCACCAGGGGCCATGTTCTCCTTAGGAGTGAAGCACAAGGGAAGAACCGATGTCCGCCCTCTGCATAGCCCCGATTTCGACATTGATGAGGGATCTCTACCCATAGGGGCAGCGATCCTGGCCGAGACAGCGCGACGGTATCTGTTGGAGAAGAACGGATGAGAGCGACCACGACTTGTATACCCTGCTACCTGAAACAGGCCCTGTCAGCCGCACGAGAAGTCACCGACAATCCGGAGACACAGCGCCGCGTACTGAATGAGGTGGCCCAGTTGTTGCCCGACCTACCCCTGGAGAACAGTCCGGCTGAGAATTCTACCTATGTCCTGTGGCGAGCACACGAACTCCTGGACTGTAACGACCCCTTCGCGGCCAAGAAACGTCACTACAACGAACTGGCTCTGAGCATGTATGCTGATCTCAAGGCGGTGGTTCAAGGATCTGAGAATCCCCTCCAGACCGCAGTGAAGGTCGCTGCCGCAGGAAACATCATCGATCTTGGAATCCTGGACAAAGACGATGTCGATCTGGGTGCGGTTCTGGAGGAAGTTCTAGCCCAAGGCCTTGCCATCGATGAGATCGGGCTTCTTGAGAGTGAACTTGAGAAGACGAAACGAGTCCTGTACCTTGCTGACAATGCCGGAGAGACCGTTTTCGACAAATTGTTGATCGAGGAGTTGGTGACACGAGGGGTAGATGTGGTGCTGGCCGTCAAGGGTGCACCCATCCTAAATGATGCCACGATGAAAGATGCCCTGGTGGTCGCCATGGATGAGGTCGCTCGAATCGTGAGTAACGGGTCGCCGATGATAGGCACGGACTTGAAGACCTGTTCGGCGGAGTTCTTGCGAGAGTTCGAAGATGCGGACCTCGTCGTCAGCAAGGGCCAGGCGAACTTCGAAACGCTCAACGAGACCTCAGCCCCGATCTTCTTCATACTGAAGGCCAAGTGCCCAGAGGTAGCTAGAGAGCTTGGGGGAGCCATGGGCGATGTTGTGGGCATGTTCAACAGAGGGGGAAACCACGCACGAACTGGGAGTGACAGGCGCTAAGACGCACAGGGTGTGTCAAGCCGCAGCGGTTAGTCTCGTCGGCCAGACTACTACCGCTACAAGGGCCAAGAGATAGGCCAGTTGCCCAGCGAGCAAAGCCACAGTGAATCCGAAGCGTATGGACAACATGGCCGCCAGCACCGCACCCAGGACCGAGAGGGTGCCGTTAATGCCCCAGGCCCAGGGTACCACCCTGGGCTCTCTACGATGGAGCGCCCTTATCCCCAGTGGAAACGGCATGCCCATTAGCAAGCCCAGAGGGCAGAGCAGAACAACCGTCAACCCTATCCTGTGGGCTACGTCGAGTCCGGTGAACGTCTGCAAGAACCAAGAATTGCCGAAGTTGTAGAGACCCAGCAGCAACACGATGCTGAGGAGAATCCCCTTGTGACAAGTGCCTCTCTTCAGCAAACCCAACCAGCCACTCAGGTAACTCCCCAGTCCGCCAAAAAAGAGGAGAGAGAAGAGAATAACTGAGATGGCGTAGGCAGGATGACCCAGAAACAGAACGAATCTTTGGATCAATATGATCTCCACCAGTAGGAAGCCCACCCCCAGGCAGGCGAAATACAGGAAGGCCCCAGAATAGTCTGCCACGAGTTCGCGGAATGATCTCCCTCTCAGGGCCGCCAAGGGCGCCAGGATCAAGAGAACGGCCAGTAGAGATACAATGGTGAACAGGAATATCAGTGTGTCGTTCTGCTCGCAAAAGAAGAAGAAAGGCCGATCATCGGTAGACGACGACACGCTGCAAGTCAGTCCATGAGTGCGCTGGAAATCCTCCCTGTCGGTGGACTCAATGAAATCCTTGAAGATCTGTTCCCGTTGTCTAGCCGGCGTGTACAGCAAGGCAAACCAATAAGTGTCACCAGCCTCCTCCAGGGCCTGCAACTCGTTGGGGGTGAAGGGGGTCCTCTTGACAAGCAAGCTGCCCAGATACTCGCGCCTGGCCACCACAATGTGTTCCTCTGGATTGGCGATCTGCAACTCAATCAGCGCATCCAGGGCCAAGGACGTCATCCTTAACATCTCCTCCGGACTGTCAACATACCACCTGGTCATGGCAAGAACGCCATCGTCGGTTAGATGCTGTAGGTAGTCCACAAACGCTTCTTTGGTATAGAGATAGTTCTCCGTCAGGGCATAAGCTCCCGCCTGACTGGCCGCCCAGGTATCTACCAGCGTCGCCTGGATGATGTCGTACCTTCTGTCCGAGTTGCGGATGAAACTCCTGCCCTCATCCACCACTGCCGCAACATCGGGCCTGCTATATGGCTGACCAGAGAAATCGGCAAACCGGTGATCGACGATATCCATCATCAGAGGGTTTATCTCCACCGCGGTGACGGATTCGCTTCCAAAAAGCAGGGCCATCAAGACCTCTGAACCCCCGCCCGAGCCGATAATCAAGATGTCCTTCTTGTCACTGAGGTGATAAGGCAGCGAAGCCAGCTCCAACCTGAGAGGTTCCAGCTTCGCGAAGTCCCCGTCAAACCCAACCATGGCCGTGAAAGCGTATCCATCTATGAGGATGGATTTCCTTTCCAGGTCCTCCGACAGGGGATTCGAGGCATAAACTGCCACCCTGGAGAAGGAGTTCCACTTCTCGTAGATGGGCTCCTCCTCAGCGGTTCCTTTGACCTGCCTGATCCCTATCAACCCTTGGTTGGCATTGAAGGCAGTGAAGAGTCCCAGAATCAGCCCCACCACAAGCGCAGCGTAGACACATCTTCTTTCCCCCGTCACCCAGGCAAACACCAAGGCCGCGCCGGACCCCAGGATGGAAACAACTAGCACTCCCTGTACACCACCGAACAGGTTCATGACGGGGACGATTAGGATACAACCCAAACTGGCTCCCACGAGGTCAGCGAAGTATATCCTGCTCGCCGCGTCGCCGAAGTGGGTCAGTATCAGGGAGATGGCGAGACCGCTGAAGAAGAACGGGAGCGCCATCGCGCATACGATGATAACAAACCCCAGCCCCTGCGCGGTAGTCAGTGAACGCACAGAGAGTTCCAACTCTGGAGGGACCTTCAACACCATCACCAAGCCTAGCGGAAGGGAGAGGGAGAAAAGAAGACAAGACAGGAAGGCCTGCTGAGCAGCCCTATCCTTGGGAAACCGGTGAGCCAGCAGATAGATGTATGTCCCGGCCACGCTCATCCCGAGGAGGGCTAGGGAAACTGCCAGGAAACCAAAGTGATACATCATGACCACAGACGCAATGCGGGTCAAGACGAGTTCGTACGTCAACGCAGAGAGACTGATGAGAAAGACTCCCCCCATCAGTCCTGCCTTCCTCCACCCTTTCACCGTAGCGTTGGCGCCTCCCGAGGTAATGCCATCGGCTGCGGATTATAGCATCCGCCTGACGGGCAAGCAAGCAGGGCTACATTCTGCTCGCGCCAATCGACGCGTTGACAAGACAGAGAAGACGAGCTACATTCCAGTCTGGAGGGCCAGAGTGGTGGAAACCGAGCGATTCATAGGTCACCTCAAGACGTTGCCCTCTTACCAAGACCAGATCACTCACGTGGAACGGATCTCAGCCCGTCAGGCCAAGTATGGACGTCTGGCGAAGCCATTGCCAGAAACACTGGCCGGGGCTTTGAAGACCTCCGGCATCAGTCAGCTCTACACCCATCAGGTTGACGCAATCGATGCCATCCGCGAAGGCCATAACGTCGTCGTAACTACTTCTACCGCCAGCGGGAAGACGCTCTGCTACAACCTGCCCGTTCTGGAGGCTATTCTCAACGACTGGCGAACCCGCGCTCTGTATTTGTATCCGACCAAGGCCCTGGCCCAGGATCAACTACGGGGTCTACACGTCCTCACACGCCAGATTCCGAAAGACCTCAGGTTCGGCACCTACGACGGAGACACTCCTCGATCAGCCAGGGCTCGCCTACGCAAGTCGGCGTCCATCATTCTCACCAATCCCGACATGCTCCATCTGGGTATCCTACCCAATCACCGCTTGTGGTCCAGATTCCTGTCCACTCTCCGCTTCGTAGTCATTGACGAGGCTCACATGTATCGAGGAGTCTTTGGTTCTCAGGTGGCCTGCATCTTGCGCCGTCTGCGGCGGCTGTGCGAACGGTACGGTTCGCAACCCATACTGATCTGCTCGTCGGCGACCATCGCGAATCCGGCCGAGCACATCCGGAACCTGACAGGCCTGCCGACTCTGGTTGTGGACGAGGACGGCTCACCTCAAGGAACCAAGGACTTCGTCCTCTGGAACCCGCCCTTCACCGATGAGGAGCGAAGCGCTCGACATAGCGCCAACGTCGAGGCTGCGCAGCTATTCTCCGAACTGGTCCGCCAAGCCATCCAGACCGTCGCCTTTGCCAAGGCGCGCAAGGTTGCTGAGTTGATCTTGCGCTATAGTCGGGATCTGCTGCGAGAGGAGAACCCTGAGTTAATCCCGCTCGTGAAGTCGTACCGCGGGGGATACCTGCCCAAGGAACGGCGACAGATAGAGCAGGAGTTGTTTGACGGACGGTTGCTGGGGGTCACTGCCACCAACGCTCTGGAACTGGGTGTGGACATCGGTAGTCTCGACGCCACGGTACTCGTGGGCTATCCTGGCACCGTTGCCAGTACCTGGCAGCAGGCCGGCCGGTCGGGCCGTGGGATCAGTCACTCGCTATCTTTCCTGATCGGTCTCGACAATCCGCTGGACCAGTACTTCATGCGCTACCCAGAGGATCTCTTCCGTCGGAGCCACGAAAACGCCTTGCTGGATCCCAGCAACATCTATCTCTTGCAGAAGCATCTGCCCTGCGCTGCCTACGAGATGCCCCTGACGAATCGTGACGAGGAGCTTTTCGACCCAAGCTTTGGAGAAGCTTTGGTCAAGCTGCAACGAAACGGAAAACTGCAATACCGCAATACCCGCTGGTACTACTCCCTCAGCGGCTACCCTGCCGAGGAAGTGAGCATCCGTTCCATATCTGGGGACAGCTTCTTTCTGCTGGATGAATCGAAAGGCTGCGGCGTGCTGGAAGAAATCGAGGCGAGCATGGCTTTCTACCGTATCCATCCTGGAGCGATATACTTGCATCAGGGTGCGTCCTACCTGGTTACTCGCCTGGACCTGCACACTCGGACGGCTTATGCCAGGCCAGTTGACGCCGATTACTACACTCAGCCCAGAGAGATCAACGATTTGAGCATCGTCCGCTCACGACGCAGCCAGGCATACCCGAACACGCACGCCTACTACGGCGATGTCAGGGTCACAGAGCAAGTGATCAGCTACAGGCGGAAACAGCAATTCACAGATACCGTGCTTAGCGAGGAACAACTGGACTTGCCCGCTCAGTCGTTCGTCACCACCGCTCTGTGGTTTGATGTGCCGCAACAGATCAGAGAAATGGTCCGTGGTCGTGTGTCTCTTGACTTTCGCGGTGGCCTTCACGCTGTGGAACACGCCACCATCGGCATCCTCCCTCTTCTTGCCATGTGCGACCGACAGGACATTGGCGGCCTCTCCACGCCGCACCACGCCGACACGGGTAAACCGCAGATCTTCATCTACGATGGCTTTCCTGGAGGTGTGGGGATAGCGGAAAAGGCTTTTGAACTACTTCTGGAGCTATGGGAAGCCACGAGGCGGGCAATCGCGGAGTGTCCTTGTGCAGCAGGTTGCCCCTCCTGCACCCACAGCCCCAAGTGTGGCAACAACAACCAGCCCCTGGACAAAGAGGCTGCATTGCTCATCCTCCACGGGTTGCTGGCTAGATAACCACAGGGACCCAAGACCGCAACGCAGCGCAGTCTGGACGCCAGGTGCTCTGCCGAAGTGTCCGACAGGCCATGGAAGTCGGCTCTTTTCGGGTGAGGCTGCAAACCCTGCTCCATGATAGAAGACTGAGGTCACGCAGCGACTACCTGACCTTGGCGCGGCGATTCTTCCATCAGCGACCTTAGGGCAAGAGCACGAAGCGCCACAGGAGGGATCTGCTGGTTGAAGGAATCAGACTCTGGGTGGGCTCGCTGCGGAGCCCAGGCGGAGTGCGAATCGCGCCGCAAGACAGGAATGTGGACCTTTCTCGAGAGATCATCTGGCAATCAGCCGACTGGCCTGGCACGTGGCAACTGCGGGGCGACGCCAAGGGAGCTTCGCTTGTGCCCGGCTTGCCGTGCGGCTACGCCGATGTCGCTGTTCGCGGCACGGCTCAGCCCATTGTTGGGCCGGGCGAGAAGGCTATCCCGTGCTTGTAGGCCCACGATCTTGGTGACATGTCTTGAGAATCCAGGCCAGTGTCTTGCCACATGCTTGTGTCCCTAAGCCCGACAACCGGGATCCAAAGGCAGTAGCGAGTGAAGTCCCAGAATCGGAGGCTCTTCAGGGGCTTGTGAGGGAGCTTTCGGTGGTCGTAGCCGCGGCGGCCTCGCTTGGTCTGCGCACCTCGGTCCGGCCGCTTGCCTTGGTCTTGACCATTATCTCTTCACGATGTCCCTCAACAGCACCAACTCCTCCGACCGCAGGAGAAGCGATGTCACGACGAACAGAACTCCACCAAAGAGCATCGCACCGCCCGCTTGGATGATCATGGGGCTGTCCAGGGCCAGAGCTTGGAACCAAAGAACTGCTGAACCCATCACCAGCGTGGCGAGGCTCGTCTTGGTCACTGAGAGTATGAGTCCTTTGCCCTCGATACCCCCCAACCGGGTTCGCAAGATCACCAGCAGCAACACTGTCTCGATGATGGCAGCGATTGAGTTCGCCAGCGCAAGCCCTCCGTGGAGCATGGGCCCAATGAGTAGTAGGCTCAAGCTTATGTTAAGTATCATGGCACCGACGCCCACCAAGACGGGCGTGCGCGTGTCGTGGAGGGAGTAGAAGGCCCTAGCGACGATCTCCAGAGCGGAATGGGCAAAGAGACCAAGAGCGAAGAACTGGAGCGCCCATGCGACTGCTTGCGTGGACGCAGAATCGAATTGCCCTCTCTGGAGGAGCAATTGTATGAGAGGCTTCCCAAGCACGATCAGGCCCAGGCTCGCGGGAATCGTAAGGTATAGTATGAGGCGGAGGGCCGAGGATAGCACGCGCCGGAGCTCTTCGAGCTGCCCTGTGGCCGCCAACTCAGAGAAGGTGGGGAAGGCTGCGGTCGCTATGGCGGTGGCGAATATCCCCTGTGGCAAGAGCATCAGCATCCAGGCGTAGTTGAGGGCTGCCAGGCTTCCCGCGGCCAGTGTCGATGCCAGCAAAGTGCTAACCAGGAAGTTGAGTTGTACTGCCGCCAAGCCGAACACACGCGGTAGCATCAGGCGGGCGATCTCCCGCACACCTGGATGACTTATGTCAAGCGTCGCCTGGTATGTAATCCCCTTGCGCACAAGTTGCGGCAATTGGATCAGGAGGTGGAGAAATGAGCCAGCTACAACACCTACCACTAGGCCGTAGATGCCTATGACAGGAGCCAGCAGTGCGGCCCCGGCGATGATGCATAGGTTGTAGATCGCTGGGGCCAGCGCAGGTAGCAGGAAGTGCTGAAATGAGTTCAGGATGCCCATGACGATGCCGCTGATTCCGAAGACTATGGGACAGACAAGCATCAAGCGCATGAGGCGCACAGTGAGAACCTGTTCCTCGGGAGTAAAGCCTGGTGCTACCACGTAGCTGACCAACTGGGGAGCGAGTAGTGTAGCTACAATGGCACACACCGTGAGTACCACGACTGCTATGTTCCCCACGGCGCTCGCTACGTGCCAGGCTTCTTTCCGATCACCGTGGGCCAGGTAGCTGGTGAAAGTCGGGATGAAGGCCGATCCCAGCGCACCCCCAGCAATGAGCTGGAAAATGAGGTCCGGGATGCGGAAGGCAGCCAGATAGGCGTCCAATTCCCTGCTGGTGCCGAATTGATTGCCGATGATCATCTCCCGGCCCAGGCCCAGGACGCGACTCGCCACGAAGGCCAGCATGACAACGGTCGCAGCCCGCGCCATCTGCACCCTGCGGGCATCATCCATTGCTGCCAGTGCCTTGGCCGAAATGATGATACGGCGCCAAACGGATCATGATACCCGAATGGTCCATCATTGAATGTCGCTCAGATCAGTGATACAATTCGGCTGGAGACGACGGTGGACAGCTGGCCCCAAGATGAGTGTGTACCCAAGATGCCGCTCAACCCAGATGACCTGGTTCAACACGGCGTCATCACACCCAAAGCCATGGAGTTCCTTGAGGGCTGCCTGGTCGCTAGACTGAATGTGGCCATATCGGGTCCCCCGGACAGCGGCAAGAGGACGCTACTGTGGGCTCTCCTTTCGCTACTCACCGAAGATGAGGAAGTACTGGTGGTCCAGAACCCTGACGATCCATGTCTCGAAGGGAGACGAATCACCACCCTGAGGGCCAATCTGTCTCTGGACCGAGACGGGCCAGGCATCTCGCGCCGCTATCTCCTATCCTTGGCACCCAAGATGCATCCCCGCGGGCTGGTTGTTGACCGCGTGCAGGGCCTCGAAGCTGTCCCACTGCTCCGGCTACTCTTTGCAATGGATGGCATCGTGTTCTCCATCGCCGCTGATTCTCCTGAGGACGCCGTGTGCAACCTCGAAGAGATGGTCCTGCTCACTGAGACCCGGTTGGATTCGAGCATAGTACGCAGAGTTCTTTCCCAGTCGCTCGATCTGATCATTCAGGTGGACAGGGCAAGAGACGGGGGCACCAAGATCGTGAGCCTCACCGAGGTGGTTGGAGTCGAGAGCGACAGTCTCATGCTGCGAAACATCTTCTTCCTACGGACAGTGGACGAGGGAGGGACTGAAGCGGTCAACCTGCTGGTCCCCACTGGCATCCAACCCCAATTCATGGATAGGCTGGAGATGCGCGGCGTCTGTCTGCCCGCCGAGACGTTCACCCACACCGACGAAAAAAGGAGCCGCCCCGCACCCCGGAGTCTCTTCCGTTGATAGCGGCTCCTTGCGTGGAACCTCATCGGCTATTCTAGGATGGGCTTTATCCCGTAGTGCGTGCGCATCTGTTTCCCTAGCAGAAGCCGTAGCACAGCTCGCGGGTCATTCTTGCCAATCCGCTCATGCATCTCCGTCGCTGACAAAGGAGCGTTGCCGTTGGCTATGAAAACGCGAAAGATGCACGCTGAGAGCGGAGTGCTCGGCGTGATATAGTCGTCACGCTGGCTGCAGCACTCACGTAGGGAGTATCTCAACCCATCCACAACCGTGATCTCGCCTGTGTCGGAGTCCACCCAATCAATGTCAGCCGTGTCTGCATGAGTCCCGTACTTGGCTTTGCACTCGGGACAGAGATGTTCCCACACAAGCACTCGTACATCCCTGCCCGAGTCTGTCCACCAGTCGTAATCTATGTGGAACTTGGTGTTGACATCTGCACGCAGCAACTTTGCCATCAGCACCTCCTGCCTAGACGGCCAAGCTCCCTGCGTCTAGAATGGCTTCATCCATGGTCAGCCTAACCTTGTTCAATTCCACATGGCCCCGGCTGGGATCATATGCGTGGAGACCATCCTCCTCACGATAGAAACACGGGTACGCTCCTTGGTCGAAGATGGCTCTCAGAACGGTGTTCGTGAAGGGCCGCTCGATATTGGCAGCCACGAGCAGATCCGCCATGCTGGCCCGATACACTATCCCAAGACCTCTCAAGACCTTCTCCCCTACCCGCTCAAAGGCGGCAGCCAGCAGCGAAGACGTCATCGGGCGCTCCTTCTCATCGAGGAGCTTCAACGTCTCCAGAGCACTGAAGCGAGATCTCCGAAGGCTCATGTTCTCGTTTATCTCGCACCTGACCGCAACCCTGCGAAACACTGGTTGGCCGTTCTCCTCGTAGTCCAGCATCTCCAGTTTGGCAGGTGGCCCGGGAGCGTAGTCGATCTGATACAAACCCTCGGAGTCGGCGGAAGGTGTCGCTTCCCCCACTATTGTGGCGCCAGGCGCGAGTTCCTGAGCCTCGAAGAACTCCCTCAGCTCTGCGCCGCCCCACCAACCCAGTTCGCGTTCACGGGGGTAGTACAGGACGACTGGAAAGGCTTGATCAGATCCTGCGAATTGGAGACGCAAGCGGACACATAGCTGGCCCTCAAGCAAAGGCCCCACCAGCAATTCCTTTGCCCCTTTGTCGTACGGAAGATGACCCCAGTACCAATCATAGAATGTCAGAACATGAGACCATCGCTTGACTGGCTGTGTGCCCTCGGCGCGAGGCGTGGCCTCTGCCACGATCTCCACTACGTCGTCAAGCACGTGGTCCTGGGAGATGTCTTTGGGTGCTCTGCCAAAGCGTAGTGCTTTCGTCTGTGCCACTTGCGGCAAACACCATTCCATTCTGCTTTCCGTCCCTGCGAACTTGAACCTCTCTTGCTCGTCCGTGCCCAGCGCGTAGTTCAAGGAGAAGATCTGAACGGCTCGCCCGCTTTGCTCCGGCATCTCCAGGATCCGTAGTATTTCATCCACAGTGGAGAACCCGGCCGCCAAGTCCAGAACGGCTTCCGCCAAGTTGAGGTGCCCTCCCTCGATTGGCAGCAAGAAACCTCGTAGGAACCACTCCTCGCCGAAGCTGACGAACTCAGGGCTCTCTCTCATCTTGTCCAGAAGCACTGGCGTCACGTACTGCCCGTACCTCTCGTACAGTGTCTCGCTCAGTCTGCTCATGTCGTCCAGTGTCAGGTCTGGAGCCTCATCCACGTCGATGAAGTTCAGTGCATGTGGGTGCGACAGATTCGCGGCGAATTCCCTGATTTCCCTGTCGCCCTCCATCCTCACCTTGATCACGTCGAACCGAGCGTAGTCAGGATGACGACCTGAACGCACCCCGATCACACTCCCCGCCGCGTCATCCAAGGCCGGGAACACCAGGCGATCGCCGTCGACGTACGCCTCTCGAGGTTGGTAGGTCACGCCCTTGGCTTTCCTGTCTTCCCACACCGCCTTCTCCTCTTCAACGCGCTTTTGGATCAGCCTGTGGGCCAGACCTTGAACAGTGAGGGGGGACTCTTCCTCTATGAGCAACTCGGAAAGGTACTCCAAGTCTCCGTCCATGAGTTCGAAATTCTGCCAATACCTCAGCGTCAAAGTATCGAGCCGCATATCCCTCATGACTGTGTAACGCCTCCAAGAACCCAACCGTCTACATTATACATTATATCATCGTTTCACTCGAATGCAAAGTTGGACAAATCCTTCGAAACGGTGTATGATTAGCTGGTCAACACAAACCTGAGAGGAGTAAAGCGATTGCCAGTCACCGCGTCAGCCAAGAAGAGGTTGAGACAGGGGGAGAAAAGGCGACTCCGCAACCGAATGTATCGGTCCCGAGCTCGAACCTACGTCAAGAGGACAAACAACCTAATCAGCCAAGGACTGTGGGACGAAGCGCAGCACGCTGCCCAATCGGCGGCGAGTGCGTTGGATAAGGCGGCCCAGAAAGGCGTGATTCGCAAGAAGAACGCGAGCCGAAGGAAGTCACGTTTGTTCAGAAGGCTGCATCAAGCCGAGCCCGAGTCCGGTGGATGAAAGAACCCAACGGGTGGGACCTGTAGGCCTGCAAATGGACATGGCCGTTCGGCAGGCATTCGTTTGTGTTCTCCCTACACTGTCCTCGTTCATCTCTAGCCCCATCGTGCGTTGTGCTTGGGGAATTGCAGAAGCATCCCAAGTGCAGTCATACTCTAGGGTTGCAGTCGGAGGGATGGGCGCCACTCGTGCTGCCACGACAAGAGCCCACGACCCCGGCTCCGCTTAGCGCTTGTTGTAACTTCGAACCTTCGCTTGGGGCCAAGGCCAGTTCAGGTGCTGTCGAGGAGTGCATTGAGGCGTGCGTCACACATCCGTTATGTCCACACCTCCGTGGATGGCGATGTATGCGAGGATGCGAGCCAAGTGTGCACTGGACAGACAAATGCTGTCATCTTTGCGTGTGTCCCTCTCGGCCCCTGACGCACGCTGCCAGAAGACAGCTTCATACACTCTGCACCCCTTGGTCCACTCTGGACTTCAGTACCAGGAGAACGTGCGTGTCTCGCTCTCACGACCGATAGGCACGACCTCGGGGCTACCTTCAATCTCGGTGTCAGTGAGCCGCACAACACGCACCTCCCACTCGAAGAGATGCGATCCGACCTCAGTGGACGGTCGCAACTCAGCGGAGACGTGAAAGGAGTTGGCCTTTGTGAACCCGATGGTTTCCTCCCCCTCAGCTTCCTCCGAAACCACGTACCGTACGGTGACAGAGTACCACTCGTCTTCGGCCAGCAGTCCCACTGAGAGCCAATTGAGTAGGATCGGCAGCTCCGCTTGGTCTCCACGAAACTCGTGCGCTTCTGGAGGTCCGAGCAGAAGCGGAGCTGGATAGACAAGCTGAGACGGGACTGTGGGTGTGGGAGGCCCTCCTATCCCAGGTGTTTCGGCCGAACTGACAGGCGCAGGTATCACCAACTCCTGTCCCTCGCGAAGCGAGTCGGGATCCGTGATGTTGTTGGCCTCCATAATGGCATCCAACGAGACGTTGAACCTCTCAGCGATCCCTGATAGGCTGTCGCCCGCTCGTACAACATAGACGGCCTCTGGCTGCGGGGGGGCCTGCGCCTCGGGGGGCTCTCCAGGCCCTGGGCTGCCACTGGGACCTTCGGGCTCTACCGGAATCAGCAACTCCTGACCAACCCGGATCATATAATCGGTGAGGCCGTTCGCCTCCATGATAGCCTCCACGGGAACGCCAAACTGGCCCGCAATAAGGCTCAACGTGTCACCCGCGCGAACGATGTAGGTTGTGACCTCCGGTGTGGGCGTGCCGGGTGGAAGCATCGTGGCTGTGGGGGACGGACTGGCGGTGACCGTGGGTGTGAGCGTCGGCGTCAACGTCGGTGTCGGGGTGTCATAGGTGCCTATCTGTATGACTCGCCAAGGCTTGATGAACCACACTGCGACCAACAGTAGAATCCCGAGGACACCTCCCAGTACTGGCGCGGGTGGAACCATGGATAGGGAGATGCGGGGAAAGAGGGTCCTTCCCTCCTCCAAGGCCGTTCCGCACATCAGACAGGTCTTTGCTCCCTCAGCAACCCTGGCTCTACAGACCGGGCAGCGCCTCGCCAGTTTCTTCACCTTCACCCTGTACCCACAAGCGGGGCATCGCCCTTGACCTCCTCTGTAAGTCGCGCCACAATTCGGACACTTCACAATGAGTTTCTCCCCACTCGTCTCTGCCACTAAGATGGGGTCTATTATAACAGAACGTCGCAGGCTTGGCAACATCACCTTGATTGACAATGGGAGCCCTGGCGTATACAATATCGTAGTCTTTTCGCGACACGGAGGCGGCCATGAACGTCGAAGCGCTGGCATTGGGAAGAAATCTGGCCTTGATCCTGCTTGTCATTGAAGCTGTGATAGTCGCCATTCCTCTCTTGGTCATACTGTTCTATGTCATCAAATACCTGCCCCAGGTGAGGGCACCCATCAGGCCGAATCTGCTGAAGGTGAGACGGATAATGAAGCAAGTGGAGGAGGTGACGAAACTGGTCCTGGGCATGGTAGTGCAACCCCTCCTGTGGATGGCTGCGTCCGCAGTGGGGTTGAAGAGAGCCTTGGATTATCTGGCAACTCGGAGGTAGTCTGTGAAGACGAGGGATTGGAACCCGGCCATATTGCTGGGAATCGTGCTTGGTGCTTCGCTGGGCGGAATCATAGCTGTCATCCTCATCCGACGCTCTGAGGACAGACCCAGCGTGGGCCTCAGAGAGATGCCTTGGAGAGACGTAGTCACGCTGAGCGGGCCGACCATCACACTCACGCGCCGCCTATTACAGATGAGTAGAAGAGAACCGGGCTAGTCCGCTGGAAGATGAGGAAACTCACATCGGAGTCATGGGTCCTCGTCATCGTCACTCTGGCTGTCCTCAACTTCTTCGTCTTCGGGGCCTTCATCCTACTGGTAATCTACGAAATCCCGCCTAGATCGGGCTTGACAGCACCCACCCTTGCCGTCGCAGAACTGTCCACCTCACCGTTCCCTTCACCGTCTCTGGGCATCGTACCTACCTTCACGCCGACGGCCACAAGTCCGCCCACGGCCGCACGACCAAGCATCGAAGCGGAGATCAGTCCATCACACGGTCCAATAGTAACTGGGAGCCCAAGCCGCACCGTGCCAACGTCCAGCGCTTCAGCAACGGTGACTTCCGCGCCCTCTTGGACCAGCACGCGCACACCGACGACGGCACCGACTGCCACAGCGACCAACACGCGAACCCCCGCTGGCACGTGGACGGCTACGGCGATAGCCACGCACTCTCACACACCCACGTGGACGCCTACCAGTACGAAGACGCCCACCAACACACCAACGAGCACTCCTAGAGCCACCAGTACACGAACCAGTACTCCAACTCGCACTGGAACGCCAACTGCCACGCCTACTAGAGTGCTGCGGGCTACTCCCTCCGCCACACCGACACAGACGCCAACTAGCACTGCTACACCCACCGGCACTTGGACACCGACTTCCACTCACACCAGCACCCCCACACGGAGCCCCACGCGCACCAAGGCCCCTACAGATACTGTCACCTCCACTTCGACAGCAACATATACACCCACGCATGCGGCGCCTTCACCCACCGTGACCGCCCTCATGACCCCTCGTCCTCAGCCGGAACCGATGCTCTCGCCACCGGCACATCTGGTCGGAGCGGCTGTGGGAGGAGATCAGATCGACCTCAGTTGGGAAGCGGCTGCCAATGTGCCCGGTTCCATCTACCGCATATACTGGGACATGGGGCAGGGATACAACATGTACACTCTCAAGACCAGCGTTGGCCAGCCTAGATTCAGCGAGAGTGGGCTACGCCCGTCGACGGTCTATCGGTATCTCATCACGACCTTCGACGGCAAGTCCGAATCCCATCCTCAGGCGGTGGCCGTCAAGACCCACTCCTGGCTTCTTCTTCCCTTGCTCAGGGTGACTGCGCCCAAGGACTCGCGGATCCCACTCACGGAGACTCTGACTCCCCCACCTGCTACCCCCATACCGCAGGCTGTACCTCAACGATCGGAGGTGGCGCTGGGGCTGATGGGCACCAATGACTACCTGGATGACCTGGGCAACCTCCATGTCGTGGGGGAAGTGCACAACGACATGAACTACAACGTAGATCGAATCCGGGTGCGGATCACCTTCTACGATGAATCTGGAGATGTCGTTGAGGAGAGCACTAGCTCCACTCTGCTGGACTTGCTGGTGCCCGGCCAGCGAACGCCTTTCGTCATTCTCTGGGAGGACGCCGGTGAGTGGGAGAGATTCAGCCTGCGGGCCACGGGGCGACGTACAACGGCGCGACCGGATGAGGGGGTGACCGTCGTTCACAGCTATGCGCGCCTGGACGATGCCGGATTGTATCACGTGGTTGGCACCCTACGGAACGACGGATCGAACACGGCGTACTACGTCAGGGTGGTGGTCTCTCTCTACGATGCGCTCGGCAAGATCTCAAACGCCAACTTCGCACACGCGCAGCCGCCGCGCATTGCCCCAGGGATGACAGCCTCCTTCGACTGCATTTTTGAGTATTACACGTATCGAGCGGAGCATCTGGTTCAACTAGCGCGTTGAGATCACCCTGTGATTGACAAACCGATCGCAGCGACATACAATAGCGATCGATGTTTCCGGACCCAATCCCAACCCTGACATGCAGTGATTCATGAGGAGGTCACCTTGGCCGAGAAGAAGAAAAGGAAGATGAGGCCCGATCGAGTCAAGATGAGAATGCAGGATGCGAGCGAACGCATCCACAACTTTGACGAGGTTGCGTCGGGCTACACCAGACAACAAGCTATCGAAGAGGCGATGAGGTGCCTGTATTGCAAGAAGGTCCCGTGCGACGAGGCCTGCCCTCTTCACTGTCGACCGGCTGAGTACATAGCATTGATCGAACAAGGAGACTTCGACAAGGCTTTGGCCCAGATATTGGAGTACAATCCGTTCCCCTCGGCTTGTGGCCGCGTCTGCGTTCACTTCTGCGAGGAGAAGTGCACCGTGGGCAAGAAGGGCACTCCCTTGGCCATAGCCTGGCTCAAGAGGGCGGCCGCCGACTACGGGCAGGCGACTGTGTCTCCCAGGGAACCTACAGGGAAGAGAGTTGCTGTCATCGGCGCAGGGCCTGCCGGCTTCACCGTGGCCTGGGAGTGCGCCAAAGCTGGCCACGGGGTGACTATCTTCGAGGGCTTGCCCTCACCAGGAGGGATGTTGTGGGCAGGCATTCCTCCGTACAGGTTGCCTCGCGAGGAACTGAACAGAGATATCCAGAGGATACTGGACCTGGGCGTGGAGTTGCTCGTCGGTTCTCCAATCACATCAGAGCAAGAGATACGAGATCTTCTCGAGGAATACGATGCGGTTTTCATAGGCATCGGCGCCCACGAGCCCCGCTGGATGGGCACAGAGGGAGAGGACCTAGACGGGGTAGTACACGTGGTAGACTTCCTGCGGGATGTCAACATGGGCAAAGACGTGAAGGTAGGAGACAAGACGGCAGTCATTGGCGGCGGTAGTTCGGCAATGGACGCCGTTCGGACGGCCCGCCGCCTGGGGGCAGACGCCTTCATCGTCTACCGTCGAGCCAGAGAACAGATGCCAGCCGACGAGGCTGAGATAGAGGAGGTCGAGGAGGAGGGAATTGTCTTCAACTTCCTCACCAACCCCACGCGCATCCTGGGCAAGGATGGAAAGATGACGGGCTTGGAATGTCTGCGCATGGAGTTGGGCGAGCCAGATGAAAGTGGGCGTCGTCGTCCGGTCCCCATAGAGGGGTCCGAATTCGTGATCGAATGCGACATGATGATTCAGGCCATCAGCCAGCGGCCCGATATCACTTGGCTGGAGAAGGACTCAAAGTTCGAGACCACGCGATGGCAAACCTTCGAGGTTGACCCAGAGACCAGCGAGACTTCGGTTCCAGGGATCTTTGCTGCCGGAGATGACGTGAGTGGCCCAGCCACAATCGTGGAAGCCATCGCCGATGCACGCAAGGCTGCCCAGGGGATCCTTGACGACTTGGAGCAAACCTAGACCTTCTCCACAACTGGAGAGTAGCGCGGGAGGGATAGGGCTTGACTGCTCTTCCCTCCTTTGTTCATGCGCAGCCAGGACCATCAAGTGCCCACGAACGGTGGAAAGAAATCGGCAGATTGGCTGTCAGAGCCTTGATCTTGGCAGCTGTCTTAATGGTCGTGGGAGCCAAACCCAAGCCTATCATTGTCATTGGACCTCCGCACCAGGTACAGACAGTCAATGCCAAGATGGGGGTTCATACTCGCCTGACCGACGAGGTGGAGGAGTGGAAGATACAGCGCACTCTGGCCCTGGTCCGTGAGATGGGAGCTCCGTGGATGGTGGAGTACTTCCCTTGGGGCTACATCGAGCCCTCCAAGGGGCAGTTCGACTGGCAGCACGCTGACATGGTGGTTGACCACGCGGTCAACCAAGGGCTTACCGTCATCGCTCGCCTGGATTTCGTCCCCGAATGGGCGCGTCCCAAGGACACGACCTTCCGCTACCTCGACGAGGAACACTACGACGACTATGGCGACTTCGTCTACGCCTTCGTGGAGCATTTCAAGGGACGCGTACAGTACTTCATCATCTGGAACGAACCCAATCTCAGCTTCGAGTGGGGCTATCGGCCGGTGGACCCCGAGGCGTACACCGAACTCCTCAAACTAGCGTATCGCCGGGCCAAAGAGGCCAATCCTGATTGCTACGTCCTCAACGGGGGGTTGGCACCCACCATTGCACGCGAAGGAAACGAGTGGGGTCTGAGCGACCTCATATTCCTGCAGAGAATGTACGATGCCGGCGCCAAGGACTACTTCGACATCATGGCCATCCATGCCTACGGCTACGTCTTTCCTCCCGATGACCCACCAGCCGAGAACAAGATCAACTTCTCTAGGGTGCAGTTGGCACACCAGGTCATGGCGCTCAACGGCGACGGGGACAAGAAGATCATGATCACCGAGGGGGGCTGGAATGACCATCCGCGCTGGACGAAGGCGGTGCGACCCTACCAGCGCATCATCTACACTCTTCAGGCCTACGAGATGGCCAAAGAGTGGGATTGGTGCCAGGCCTTGATCATCTGGTCGTTCCGCACCCCTGTGCCGGAGAAGAACTTCCGCGACTACTACACCCTTGTCACATCAGGCTTCATCGTCAAACCGATATACTTGGCGATTCAGGATTATGCGCGGGGGGTCACAGATTGGCTCTCGGAACCGGTCCAATGACGAGGGAGTTGGATGGATGACAGGAGCGTAGACAGGCGCTGGAGTCTGGCTCTCATCGTCGTCCTGGCCCTGCTGACCGGACTGGCATCCTTGTGGCTGCTGGTCACCCCGGGTGAGGAGGTGAAGGATGAAACCTGGGAGCGCATCCAGCAAGACGGAGTGATGCGCATAGGTATAGACGCCAGCTACCCTCCTTTCGAGAACATTGACCAGGAAGGCAATCTGATAGGCTTTGACATTGACCTTGCTCGTGAGTTGGGCCGCCGCCTTGGCGTTGACGCGGAGTTCGTCGTCATCTCCTTTGATGGTCTTTACGATGCTCTCCGGGTGGAGAGGGTCGATCTGCTGCTGTCAGCCTTGCCTTTTGACCTTCGGTTGACGGAAGACGTGGCCTACTCTCATCCGTACTTCAATGCAGGACAGGTTCTCGTGGTGGGTGAGGATGAGGAGTCCATCTTCGGCGTGGATGATCTGGAAGGCCGAAGAGTTGGAGTCGAGTGGGGCTCCATGGGCGACGTGGAGGCGCGCCAACTCCTAAGGAGGACGGACTTCGAGCTGTATCCCTATCCCACGCCCGAGGAGGCCCTGACAATGCTCGTGGAGGGACAGGTTGACGCAGCCATCATAGACGTGGTTTCAACCTACCAGTTCATGCGGGAGCGCGGAGCGGCAAAGATTGTCGGGCCGTCCGTGACAGACGATCCTTATGTCATCGCCACGCGCCTCACTAGTCCTGTCCTCTTTCAGTGGGTCAATGAGGCGATCCTGGAGCTGAGTGCAAATGGCTTTCTCGACCAGCTACGGATGGAGTGGTTCTAGGCTCCGGCTTTGTAGAGCCGTTGGATGCTCTCTCTGTCTCTGGGTTTGCCTAGGGCCACCATCAACTTGACACGGGCCTTCTGTCCGTTGAGCCCTTCGGCGAAGATCGTGCCCGCGTCCGCGAGGTCCCTATACGCCCCTTCGTAGCCGTAACCATCGTAGACCCGACCACTGGGGCAGCGAGACGCGATCACCACCGCCATTCCTCTCTGGACCGCCTCTCGGATACCGGGCATCCACCACGCCGGCACTCGACCGCCGCCCAGAGCCTCAATAACGACCCCAGCAACGTTCCTCTTCATCAACTGACGCAGGAATCCATCATCCATGCCCACGCTGAGCTTGATCAGGTGCACATCGGGGTTGAGGCCAGGGCAGTAGACATGCTGACGAGCAACCCTTCGCTCCACAACCACCCCATCACCGTCAACCCTGCCCAGAGGTCCCCAGATGGGAGACTTGAAGGTGTCCGTGCTTTGCGTATCGGTCTTGGTCACGTGGCGGGCGGCATGTATCTCCTGGTTCATCACCACCAGCGCGCCCAGGCCCCTGGATGCGTCGCTGGAGGCAACTCGAATCGCCGCCAGCAAGTTTGCTGCGCCGTCATAACCTACCTCGGAGGCAGTGCGCATGGCTCCCGTCAGACAGATCGGGATGTCCGTATCAACTGTCAAGTCCAAGAGATACGCCGTTTCCTCCATCACGTCGGTCCCGTGAGTGATGACTATGCCTTGCGTCTGATCATCATCGGCGACCTCTGCCACACGTGCACAGAGGCCCCACATCGTGTCCAGGGTGAAGTGGGCACTAGGAAGATTGCAGTACTCCTCGACCTCCACCGCCCCGATATCCCGTGGCAACAGGGCGAGAAGATCATCGCCGTGCAGCGCCGGTATCGCTCCACCGGCGCCCTCGTCGTTCTTCATGGCGATGGTTCCACCTGTTGTGATGACGTGGATTCTACGCATCGATTGCCCTCTTCACCGTATGACCGTGGAATTTGAGCAAGAGACTGCTCCAGATAGCTATGATGCCTTGGCCTCGACGTCTTCCAAGCGCAGGGACAGTACCCTGGAGGAACTGTCACGTCCCATGGTGATACCGTAGATCGCATCAGAGATCTCGACGGTCCCCCTATTGTGAGTGATGAGGATCACCTGCGTCCTTTCGGCGAGCTCCTTCACCGCCTGACGAAAGCGATCGATGTTCACCTCGTCCAACCGCGAATCGACCTCGTCGAGCAGGCAGAAGGGCGTGGCGCAAACGCTGAGAATGGCGAAGGTCAGTGCTACGCCGGTCAGAGCCCTTTCGCCACCAGAGAGCGTGGTGACGCTCGCCCGTCGCCGACCCGGAGGTTGGGCCAGGATCTCCACGCCACTCTCCAATGGGTTGTCCGGATCTGTCAACTGTAGTTGCCCGCTGCCCCCGTTGAAGAGACGCGCGAAATAGCTCTCGAACTCTGCCGCCACCTTGGTGAACGTCTCTAGGAACTTCTCCTGCATGAGACGATCTAGCTCAAGCACCACTTTCCCCAAAGACTGGCTGGCCTTCTCCAAATCCTCGATCTGGCTCGTTAGGAAGCTGTACCGTTCCAGCACCTCCCGGTGCTCCGCCACAGCGTCGAGATCTACTGGCCCCACTTTCCGCAAGCGTTTTCGTAGGCGCTTGATCTTCTCGCCCAGTCCATCAGGCAACTCCGTCACGAGAGGCAGCGATCTGAGACGGGCGTCTATGTCCAGGCGCGACTGGCTGGGCCACTCGGTTGACAGCGTCACCATCTCCATCTCGGCCTCGATGCGTTCTCGGAGGTTTTCCAGATCGTCCTGGCGGCGCTGTCGCCTCAAGAGCCATTTGCTGTACGTGGCCTCGTAGTCGACCACATTCTGGCGCCCCTCGCGTTCGTCCTTCTCCAGACGAACTTGCTCCCTCTCAAGCTCAGACACATTCCTCTCGGCGGGCCCGATTAGGCCTGAGAGATCCCCCGCTCGACCGGAAAGCTCCTCGATTTGGGCTGTCAGAGTTGCTACGGAACTCTCCAGTGCCCTTCCTTCGGCGGCCAACTCCTCCACGCGAGACTCCTTCGCCGTCAACTGGGAATCTATCTCCCCCAGGCTGGATCGGTGGCCTTCCAGAGCGGTTTCGTGGGTCTCCCTGCTACGCTCTAGCACTGCGATGGCTGTCCTCAGCGCAGCCAGCCTCTCTTGCAGGGCGGAAAGGTCCAGAGATGCGAGTTGCACCTGGAGGGCTTCGATCGACTCCACGGCGTCCTGCTGCTGCGATTGGGCGACTTCCACCTCCTGGGCTGTGGCTCCTTCCTTCTCCTTCAGCTTTTCGATCTCATCTCTGATCCCTGTCTGCACAATCCTGCGCCATTCGATCTCTTGGCTGACCTTCCCCTCCTTCAGACGCCACGAACCTGCTCGTTCATCCTGGGCTTTCAGAGTTCGCTCCAGAGCTTCCTTCTCCTGCTTCAGCGCTCCCAGCTTATCCGCCAGGGATTGTTGAAGCGCCTCTTCTTCGACCAATTCCTGTTCCAATCCCTCCACGTCAACGCGGAGGGCCCTGATCTGCTCCGGCAACTGGCGTCGCTCGCGTTCCCTGCCCAGCAAACCGCTTCCAGACCCGGCGAAACCGCCCCGAATGAAACCGTGGCGTGACATGAACTGGCCTGCCACAGTGACCAGGTGCATGCCACAGTGATCCTGGTGGAGGGAGCGCGCCGTGTCCAGATCGTCAACCACCAGGGTGTGGCCCAGAAGAGCTCGCGGAACTCGCTCGAGACCAGTTCGTGTGGCGACGAGTTCTGATGCCCGCCCCACCACGCCTTCGCCCTCGGGCACATCGCTCGGCACTTCCATATCCAGCGAATCCAGAGGGATGAAAGTCGCGCGTCCTGCCTCCTTTTCCTTCAACAAACGCAGGGCCGCCTCGGCGTCCCTCCAAGTCGCCACCACGATGCCTTGGAGCGAGTTGGCCAGAGCGGCTTCCACGGCCTTCTCGAGGTGGCTGGGCACTTCGAGAAGGTCGGCCACGGTTCCCACAATGCCACTCAGCTCCTCTCTGTGGCCGAGCACCGTCCTTGGGCCTTGAGGGTAGTCCGCCAGTTCTCGCCGCAACTTGCTCAACAACTCGTAGCGGTTCTCCAGTTCGCTAAGGGCTCGCCGCAACTCATCTCTTCGAGCCCGTAGTTCGTCCTGCCTCTGCATAGAGGCCTCTTCAGCCGTTCGCTTCTCCAGTTCCTCAGCCTTCAACTGCTCCAGCTTCGCGATGACAGCATCCCGCTCTGCCTCAGCAGCACGGATTTTCGCTGCCAGTGCATCCAACTGATGCTTCAGGTCGTCGATCGCCTCTTCGTGCTCGACATCTTCCCTTGCCATCTCCCCTTCGCGCTCTTCCAACTGAGCCAGACGGTTCCGATGCTCCGCCAATCCCGTTGCTAGCCCCAGAGCGACCTCGCGAGCCGCGGCTAGTTCATCCTCGAGGCGGAGGCTCTCATCTTGGAGTTCCGCCATTTGCGTTTGGATGTCCGCTCTCTCGATCTGGTGCTGCTCCCGCTCCTCGTTCAGGCGCTCGAGTTCAACCTCAATCTCAGTGATGCGCTCCAGGCGAGCCTCGCGGCTGGCTACCATAGGCGACAGATCCTGCTGGATCTCTTCCCTCCGTTGAATGAGGAGGCGCTGCCTCTCCCGCTTGACGGCCAGTTCTCGTTGCAGCTCCTCGAGCCGCCCATGCAGGAGTCCGCTTTCTTCGTGCCAGCGGCGAAGCAGACCGCGCACCTCAGCCTGTTGCGCTCGTAGTTCATCTATCTGGAGGGACGTCTCCTCCAGGCGGCGCCTTTGCGCGTCCAAGGCCTTGTGATGTTTGCTGAGCTCCATCTTGGCTGATTTCGACTGTTTCTGAGCTTGTCTCCAGCGGTACGCGTACCAGATCTCGAGGAGGTCTTCCAACTCCCGTGATGAAGCCTGGTATTCCCTGGCCCGTTTTGCCTGCTTTTCAAGGCGCTCAAGGCGCGGCTTCAACTCGTTGATGATGTCATTCACGCGCAGGATGTTGTTCCGGGTGTCTTGCAACTTGGAGAGAGACAGATCGCGTTTGGCTTGGTCGATGGAGATGCCCGCCGCCTCCTCGAAAATGGTCCTCCTCTCCTCTGGCCGCATACTCAAGCTCGCATCCACCGCCCCTTGCCCGATGACGGTGTAGGTGTTGCTGCTCAAGCCACCCTGTGCCAAAAGCTCAACTATGTCCCTGCGTCGTACGCGACTCCCGTTCAGGTAGTACTGATTCTCCCCCGAACGAAAGGCACGGCGCTGTAGAGTGACCTCAGAATACTCGATGGGCAGCCACTTGCTGGAGTTGTCAAGAGTAAGGGTCACCTCGGCCATACCCACACGAGTGCGTCCCTCGCTACCAGCAAAAATCATGTCCTCGCTGCGTCTGGCCCGCAGGGCGCTGTAGCGCTGTTCACCCATCACCCAGCGCAAGGCGTCGGCGATATTGCTCTTGCCGCTCCCATTAGGGCCGACGATCGCTGTTATCCTTGTGTCGAACTCGAACTCGGTTCGGGCAGCAAAGGTCTTGTAGCCCTGCAATTCCAAGCGTCTTAGATACATAACTACCAAGATGCAACAAGCCCACGGAGAACACCTCCGTCGGCTACCATAGGACAGGATCTGTCCGAGTTGATATCTGCTAAACCACCACTAGATATGGCCACGGCGCGGCGCCCTACACTACACCTAGCGGTGGCGCTGCCGTGGACTACTCACAGTATATGGCTTTTCCCCCCTTCTGTCAAGCACCTCTTTGCGAGATCTCGTCGAGAGCTCCCTTCGCCGCACGTTGCTCTGCGGACCGCTTGCTGTGCCCTTCACCACGCCCGTAGGTTCTGTCTCCGATCCGCACCTCCACAGTGAACTCTTTGGCGTGATCCGGACCTCGTTCCATGACAGTACGGTACACCGGCGTAACGCGAGCCTCGCGCTGGCTCCATTCTTGTAGACGGCTCTTATGGTCTCGCTCTAGGCCGTGTTCCACGAGCCGGGCGATCTCAGGCTGGACGAACTCCATCAGGAATTCCTTTGCCACGTGTAAGCCCCCGTCTAGGTAGATGGCCGCAACGAGTGCTTCAAACGCATCGGCGAGCAGCCCCACCCTCGCCCGCCCACCGCGCTCGTTTTCCCCTCGCGAAACATGCATATACTCACCCAGCCCCATGCTCCGCGCGAACCCGGCGAGAGTGCTGGCCCTGATCAGGGCTGCCCGCATACTCGTAAGGTCCCCTTCGTCCATGTCCGAGAAACGACGGTACAGATGGTCTCCAACCGCAAAATCGAGCAGGGCATCGCCCAGGAACTCCAACCGCTCGTTGGAGGGCAGATCGAAGTCGGGGTTCTCATTCAGGTAGGAACGGTGCACCAGTGCCTTTAGCAGCAAGGTCTGATCCTCGAAACGCACGCCGATGATCTCCTGCAAGCGATCCAAGTCCGAGGGCATGACACTATCAGGAGACGACATGGATGGCTCCCTGCATCTGACCGAGGGCGGCCTCTCTGACGGCCTCAGGCAGAGTCGGATGGGCATGAATGGTTCTCACGATATCCTCCACGGTGGCGCCGGACTGAATAGCCAGCGCTCCTTCGGCGATCATGTCGGTGGCATGCGGCCCCATGATGTGTAGGCCCAGAATACGCCTACTGTCCTGTTCACAGATCATCTTCACCAGGCCTGTCGTCTGCCCCATGGCCAAGGCTCGCCCGCTGGCGCTGAAAGGGAACCTGCTCTTTCTGTACGGGATACCCTGTTCCTTGACTTCCTGCTCCGTAAGCCCGACTCCGGCCATCTCGGGCAGCGTGAAAACGCAGTTGGGGACAGCCGTGTAGTCCATGGTGCTGTCTCTGCCAAGGGCGTGCTCTGCCGCCACCTCACCTTCGCGGCTGGCCACGTGAGCCAGCATCCACCCGCCTGTGACGTCACCGATGGCGTAGATTCCGGGCAGACTGGTCGCCATGTGCTCATCTACCGCGATGGCTCCTCTCTCCAGCTTCACACCGACATCACCCAGATTGAGTCCCTCAGTAAGTGGCACCCTTCCCGTGGCGAGCAGGACCGCATCTGCCGCAATCGCTCCTTCGCCCTGGGGCCCCTCATAGACTACCTCTACCGAACCGTTACTCTCCGCGATCGCCTTGAGAGGGGATCGGAGGTGAATATCCACCCCTTGGCGTCGTAGCAACTGAGTGTAACGGCGCCCTAGCTCCTCGTCAACCGGTGCCACCAGTGAAGGGAGCATCTCAACCAGGGTCACCTTGGTACCGAGGGCATTGAAGATGCTGGCGAACTCCACACCGATGGCTCCGCCGCCGATGATCACGAGGTCGTGCGGTGGCTCTTGGAGCGCTAGTATCTCCCTGCTAGTCATAACCGCAGGCAGGTCCACGCCGGGAACAGGCGGTTTAGCGGGCACCGAACCCGTGGCGACAATGATTCTCCTAACCTCCAACTCCTTCGAGGATTCCCCGGAAATCCTGATTCCAGTGGGGGATGCGACTTCCCCATGGCCCGCGATGACCTGAATCTTTCGGGCATCCATCAGACTCTCCACTCCGGACACCAACCGTTCCACAACCTCGTCCTTGCGTGCCATCATCCTGGAGAAATCGAGGCCCGGCTCACTCACTAGGATCCCGAAATCCTCTGCTTTCTCGATCTCCAAGAGTAACTCAATGGCGCTGGTCATGGCCTTGGTGGGGATGCAGCCCCAGTTCAAGCAGACGCCGCCTAGGCGCTCTTGCTCGACCAGCGCCACCTTGGCGCCCAACTGCGCCGCGCGGATGGCTGCAACGTAGCCTCCAGGCCCGCCGCCGATGATACCTATGTCGAACTGCTCTACCATCTCAGTCCTCTCTTTTCAGCCTCACTGCGCAACACTCGTCCCGCTTGTCTATCTCCAACCCCAACTCCTGTGCCACGGCCACTGCTGCCCGCGCCGGGCTCACAATTACGTTCACCCCGGCCCGCACTGCAAGCGAGTCAAGTTTGTCCCGATATCCACCATGGGGTCGCATGCACCCGAGATGTATGGGCACGGTGGGGAAGCGCAGGCGAGCTTCGACGAGCAGGTCTAGCACGTCTTCCACACCGGGGGGCTCGCAGTCAGCGTAGCGGGTACCCGGAGTGGGAGTGAACACGATGAAGGTTACAGCGTCTGGCTCCAGTTCCTTCAAGATGTCCAGAGCTCGGTACTCGCCCCCGATGTGTCCTCCCCTCAAGCCGATGGTGATGTGAGGTATCACGGTGGCATACTTGCGGAGCAGACGATACGTTCCAACGTACTCCTCTACGGTGCGGTCAATACCATACACTTCTTTGATCGTCTCGTCGTCGCCCACGAGATCGAAAGAGATTATGTCAACGTACGGCGCAATGGCGTCCGCCTCTTCCTTGCCTATGAGACCAACGTGCCAGTTCATAATGCGCCCTGGGCGGAGGGCTTCGACTCGATCCAGATGGTTGGTGACGGGGACGCGGCCAGTTTGGTCGCACCCGCCGGAGATCAGACAACTCGTCGCTCCCTGCGGATTCGCGCTCCAGATGGGAGCCATCGACTTGACGTACTGCCCGCCGCAGTGAGCGCAATCCAGTTCGCAATCGGGTCCGGTGAGGCTAACGACCAGAGTGTTCAGTGGATAGTCAAACCCGATCACCGGGGGAAAGTTCATTTGACGGATGTTCCAGGCTTCTCGCACTCGCTCGTGCATGGATTCACTTCACTCCTCAATCATCGCGCGAAGAGACAATCACAGGCTTCCCGTTCGCTGGCAACTCCCCAGACCACGACGTTGTGGGCCCCTAGCCACGGCGGTTGGCCTTCGACTCTGACAGGGCCGTGGACGGCCTACCCTGTGACAAAGGTGCCATCGCAATAGGATTTCAAGCACGTGGATGCGCTCCTCGCCGTGGACGAGACGCGGGGGATCTTCGAACGCGCTGGCTGAACTGCTATGATTGCCGCTCATGGACCTGACATCCAGACCCAGAGCCGACACGTACCTGGCGCCATTTGTCCGTCCGCTGCCTTGTTTCTCAAGACTTTCCTCAATGAGCAGTCTAGGAGCAGGGATGGACAGTGCTTGCATCATCTTGCCGAATATGACCGCGCCCAACGCGCGCATGGTCGCAGGGCAGGTGTTCTGAACTGTTGTCGGGGTTTCGAGACCCCGCGCCGGAGGGCTCGCCTGAGACGTGGTCACTGAATCACAGTATATCACATCTGGACGCCACCGACAAGCCAACCGAGTCTACCCTAGCTTGCCTAGTCCCCCAGAGTATAATATACTGAGCCAAGGAGGGATACTTTGGACGATTTGCACAGCCATACCACGTATAAGCCAGTTCTGGAAGAGATACCCAGGCCGGAGGACCGTGGCACCAACATCAAAGAGGTTGTGAAGGAGATCGTAGAGACCATTGCGCTGGCGCTCGTGATTTTTCTCCTCGTGCGCTTGATCGCTCAGAACTTCCGTATTGAAGGCAGTAGCATGGAGCCAAACCTTCATAACGGACAGTTCTTGATCGTAAACAAGCTGGTGTACTACCTACATCCTCCAGAAAGAGGTGACGTGATAGTCTTCCAAGCCCCCGACAGCCCGCGCAAAGACTACATCAAGCGCGTAGTTGGCTTGCCTGGGGAAGAGGTGGAGATAGTAGATGGACAAGTGTTCGTCAACGGTCTGCGACTGGAGGAGAGCTATGTAGCTGAACCCGGCAGCCGCTCCTGGGGACCGGAAGTGGTGGGCGATTTCGAGTACTTGGTGTTGGGTGACAACCGCAGGAACAGCCGAGATTCCACAAACTGGGGCATGTTGGACGGGAACGCCATCATCGGCAAGGGGTGGATTTGTTATTGGCCGCCTAAGGACTTCGGGCTCGTACCCCACTATAACTTCGTCTCTGGATAGAGGAGGGGAGATGGTCACGAGGGCTTTCTCATCTGCCCTGGATGATGAATCGAGAGTTCCCCTGGTTGAGTTTCCACCGCGGGACCTGGTCGAGATCATCGAAGGACTCACCCCGGAAAACGTAGCCAGTCTCATCGATGTCACCGATCTCAAGTCCGACACCCAGGAGCCCAAGATCAGGAAGATGGTCGACTGGTCTCTTGATTACGGCTTCTACTCAGTCTGTGTCAACCCGGTAGAGGTCGATCTACTGCCCAGGTTACTCAAAGGTAGCCCGGTGAAGGAGTGCTACGTGGTCGACTTCCCGCTAGGGAAGTCTTCCATTGAGAGCAAGCGCCGACAGGCAGCGGAGATAGTAGAGACCAGCCGAAATCTGAGAGCGGAAGGACCCGGCAAAGTAGAACTAGACATGGTGATGAACGTTGGCCGCTTCAAGAGGGATCGAGACTACACTCGGGAAGAGGTCAAGGCTGTGGTCCAGGCTGCCGACGGGGAACTGGTCAAAGTGATAATCCGCTCTGGGGAACTGACCGAGGAAGAGATCATAGAGTCTAGCAGAATCGTCAAGGAGGCAGGAGCGCATTTCGTGAAGAACTCCACGGGGATGGACGCTCTGGGCGCCACCCCCGAGCACATATGGCTGATGAGAGAAGCGGTGGGGTCAGATATGGGCGTAAAGGCGGCGGGAGGGATCAGGGACGCCATGACCGTGCTGAGGCTGATCTATGCGGGGGCCAAGGAGCCCGACCTCAGAGACCCCCTTCGATTCAGGATAGGCACCAGCGGTCCGTTGAATATCCTGGCCACCTTGAACTGGATCAGGCTTAGTCCCCAAGCCTGGGCGGAGGCCAAGGTGATCCCCTGCACCATCTGTCCTTATGGCCAGACAGCCAAGCAGAGGAGAGAGGTTCGGGAGATCTACATGAAAAGGTGCCGCCTCTGCCCGTACAGGCCGTACAGAAAGGACAAGGACTTCTAATGACAAGAGGTGGCTTCCACGGACAGATCCTACGAGTCGATCTCAGCCAAGGAAGGGTCAGCGTAGAGAGCCTGGAAGACGATCTGGCCCGAGACTACGTAGGGGGACGGGGACTGGGAAGCGCGATCCTTTGGCGCGAACTTCCGGCCCAGACGGACTCCCTCTCTCCGGAGAACAAGTTGATATTGGCTACCGGCCCCCTCAATGGGACGGGCGCACCTCTTTCCTCCCGGTACGAGATGGTGACCAAATCACCCCTCACCAACACTATCTTGAGCACCAATTCCGGTGGGCGCTTCCCCGTCGCCCTGAAGAGGACGGGTTTCGATGCCATCATCATAGAGGGTGCAGCCCAGAACCCCTGTTACCTATGGGTCGATGACCAGAACGTGGAACTCAGAGATGCTTCCGCCTTGTGGGGGATGAACAGCCACCAGACCACCGAGCGGCTGCTGGAGGACACATCGCCCCGAGCGGCGGTAGCCTGTATCGGACCCGCGGGAGAGAGAGGTGTGCTTATCGCCTCGGTGATGAACGAAAAGGACCGGGCGGCGGGAAGGGGCGGGGCCGGCTGCGTGATGGGAGCCAAGAAGCTGAAGGCGGTCGTGGTCCAAGGGAGCCAGAAAACGCCCGTAGCCGACCCAGAGAGGTTCCAAGAGGCCAAGAAGAACGCTCTCGCGATTGTGAGCGAGGCCCCTATTACCAAGAACGCCCTGAAGGAGTATGGGACCGCAGTTCTGATCAACATCATCAACCTTTACGGCGCACTCCCTACCCGGAACTTCCAAGAGGGGTACTTCCCGGACGCCGACTCCGTCTCTGGGGAAACGCTCAAAGAACTCTTCTACGAGCGGAGCGTGGCCTGCGCTACCTGCTCCGTGGCCTGCGGCAGAGCCACCAGGACGGCGAATCGCAGCGGGGAAGGGCCTGAGTACGAAACCATCTGGGCTCTGGGCCCCGCGTGCGGGGTGAAGGATCTAGAACTGATCACTGAGGCCAATTACAACTGCAACGAATTGGGATTCGATACCATATCCGCTGGCAGCACCATCGCCTGTGCCATGGAACTATCGGAGAGAGGATACCTGGACAGAGACACCCTGGAAACGATCAGGGAGGAGTTGGGCGGGGAGCTACGCTTCGGCAATGGCGAGATGGTGCTGAAGTGCACCGAACTGATCGGCCGAAACGAGGGCTTCGGAAGACTCCTGTCTGAGGGTTCCTTCCGACTGGCCTCTCGGTTCGGGCATCCGGAACTGTCCATGAGCGTCAAGGGTCTCGAACTCCCGGCCTATGACCCCCGCGGCTTCAACGCCATGGGGCTGGCCTATGCCACCTCCAACCGGGGTGCTTGTCATCTGCGGGCCTATTTCATCGGCCCCGAGGCTTTAGCCACCCCCTACGCCGTCGACCGCTTCGCCAGCGAGGGCAAAACCGCTCTAGTCATTCTATACCAGGATCTGAGTGCGGTCATCGACTCCTTGGGCCTCTGCATGTTCACCATCTTCGCCCTCAGCCCCGAACATTACGCTAGCCTTCTTTCCGCGGTGACCGGCGAGCACATCGACGGAAGACAACTCTTGAGAATGGGCGAAAGGATCTGGAACCTGGAGCGCCTCTTCAACCTGAGAGCGGGCTTCACCAAGAAAGACGATGCATTGCCTCCCAGGTTCTCCCAGGAGACCCTGCCCCGCGGCCACTCTAAGAACAAGGTAGTGGACCTGGAGCCCCTGTTGGAGGAATATTACAGACTCCGGGGATGGGACAACGAGGGCGTGCCCACGGAAGAGAAACTAGCGGAGATGGGACTAACCTGAGCTTGCCGTGGGAGCGTCTCTCCGCTAGAATAAGAGTATGCCCCCATCGTCTAGAGGACTAGGACACCACCCTTTCAAGGTGGCGACGCGGATTCGAATTCCGCTGGGGGCACTGAATAAAGGTCAGCCAGTGGCTCGAGGAGCGGGAGCGTGTACCAGAGCGTTCCTGCTCTCTTTCTGTCTCTTTTCCATCCACGAACCTGCCAACGGCAGATTTCCGTGTTGCCATCAGGAGCGCACGTTCCTAGGCGCGTTCCTCATGGCGGAGCAGCTCGTGGGCCTTGGCCAGCCAGTCGGGTATATCGATCTGCTGCGGGCACTTTTCCAGGCACTCCCCACACTCGACGCACAGGTTGGCTCGCTCCTCCTTGTCGAGCCATGAGTAGGACATCTGCGCCTGCTGCTCATCGCCGTATATCATCGCGTCGTTGTAGATCTCAAAGACCTGCGGGATGTTGACGCGGCTTGGGCAGGGCAGGCAGTATCTGCAATCGGTGCATGGGATGCGGCTCAGCGCCTGGTATCTATCTCGCACACAAGCGATGAGGCCCAGTTCCTCCCCTGTGAGAGTGGCCGGGCCCGACTCGTTGGCGCTGGCGATGTTCTGCTCCACCTGCTCCATTGTGCTCATGCCACTAAGTACCACCGAAACCTCTGGGTGGTTCCACACCCACTGGAGTGCCCAATCGGCCGGGGTACGCTTGCGCGGAGCG
>JAUWLF010000120.1 GCA_030613785.1 Chloroflexota bacterium
TAGGGTGCCTGAGCCAAGGTCGGTGCGAACCGCGCTAGGGAGTCGATCGTGGAGTTACCCAGTTGCGACACAGGGCAGGGACTTCGCTCCTGGTTCATGTGTTACCCATGTCCCCGAACAGGTGCCAGGCGTGTCCGCTCCGGAGAGATGGACAGAGGGAAACGGCCGGATGGGGCTGCCCCACATCCTATCCGCAAGGGGCTCACGCCCTCAGATGAGGGAACTTCTCCCTTAGAGTGGCAAGAGCAGTCCGGGGCAGATCTCTATAACATTCCTCTATGCGGGCTCTCGCAGAATCCGTAGGTTCGCCGCGGGTTTCGAAGAGTGATGTGCCGGGATAGGAGCACGGCCCGCGCCAGCCGTCGCCAATGCCTTCGCCCTGGGTCGTGAGGGACCAGGGTCCCCAGCCGAGCGCTCCGTGTCGTAGGGTGTAGTCGATGACCCTCGCTTCGTAGACCAGCCTCTGTACTTCGTCCGGGTTGTGCCAACGGGTCGGCAAGATCCTCGATGTCCCTATCTCTTCGATGATGACCGGCTTGGCCAGGTTCATGGTCTTGATGAGTTGGAAGTCCCAATCGATGGGCATGTCGCCGGCGCTCACGGCACTGTCATAGTTGCCGGTGGAGGAATCCCAATCCAGGATCAGATCGTAGGTATGAAGCGTGATGATGTCAAACCCCTCTAGTCGGTAGACCTCTTGAGCGACGGGAGACCAGGGATGCCCAGGGTCGATGTGATTCACACCCATGGTACCAGACGCGATCATGGTCTCTGGATCGAGATTCCGGATGAAGGCGATCGTTTCGCGGTAGAAGCTCAGCAGCTTTTCAGGATTGAGGGGCGTATGGAGTTCGTTACCGGGCTCCCAGGCAAAGATCACGTCTTGCGCTCCAAATCTCTGCACGATGGTGATCACATCCTTGACGAAGGGTAGGTAGTTCTCTCTGAACCCTCCCTCGAACCAAGATTCAAGGATTTCGTAGTAGGTTCTCGAAGGGTCCCCAACCTGCGCTCTGTTGCCCGCGTATTTTGCATCGCCAGGGACGGGACAGTGGTTGTTGGTGAACGCGAGCATGAGCTTGATGCCACACATCCGCAGAGCGGGGGCGATTTGCACTATTCTGGCACCCACCTCCGCTCCACTCCACTGGCGGCCAGGGATGAGGTGGTTGGCGTCGGTGGCCATAGCTCGGATCACCCTGGCCCCCATGATTCCGTAGTAGGCCAGTTGCTCCCAGAAAAGCTGGTCGGTGAAGAGGAATTCGTGGTGGTTGGCGATCAGACACCCGCCATTCAAGGATTTGTATGCACCGTCTGCTTGGGGAGACAAGGTGCGCAGATCACTGAACCACCAGGCGCAGAGAGGGACCTTGAGGAAAACGTTTTCCAGGAACTGCTTGCGAGTGACTCGTGGTCCACCTGGACCAAGAGGGAGGTTCTTCTTCGGTGACATACTACCTCCTTCCGCGGACCGTCCGTTGAGTCAGCTACGGAGATTATACCACCAGGCGCAGAACTTGTCCACAAGGGCTGACCACGTCTGGCGCGTAGGCGTCTACTTGCTGCGGTCGTACGAAGGTGAGCAGAAGATGTGTGGCTCAAGGCAGGTTCGGTCCGCGACATCTGTGGGTGAGGGTGGAGGCTGAAGGCGGCCGGGCAAGGGGTCTCACGGTGGCGCGCAGCGCCGGATTCAACTAGCGTGTGGACGCGCGCGGCCTACGGGCGCCGGAAGCCGGGAGGTGGCTGGCGACGACGAACAGCTCGCCCTGCAAGCGTGCCTTCCGGCCATGACCGTGATATACTCATTGGCGGTGCAGCCGAGCCGCTCTTGACGCTGCACCACAGCGTTGCCCACTCGGAAGGAGACAGGAATGCCCTCGGTACTCACCAACGATATCATGACCTACTACGAAAGCTACGGTCAAGGAGAATCTCTGGTCTTCATCCATGGGGCGGGGGCGTCTCACGACATGTGGAAGCCTCAGGTGGAGCACTTCTCTCAGGAGTACCAGGTCATCACCTATGACGTCAGGGGGCATGGACAGTCTCAAGGCTCAGACAGCAAGTACTCCTGCGAGCTCTTCGCCGATGACCTACGCGCGCTGTTGAACCATCTCGAGATAGATCGACCCATCGTCTGCGGGCTTTCTCTCGGGGGGATGATTGCCCAGGAGTACGCCGTCAAGTACCTTGATGGCCTACGAGCTCTGGTCCTCGCTGACACGGCTGCGTCGTCGGCTTTGAGTTGGAGCGACACGCTGCAGAAGTTGCTCTTTCCCAAGTTCGCCATCAAGCTTCTCATCAGAGTGCTCAGTAGGGAGCGATACGCGGACTTCGCCTTCTGGTTCTTCAAAGACATGAAGCCAGAAGCCAAGGAATACCTCATGAGCGAGCATCTGAAGTTCGAGAAAGAGGAACTGCTCAAGGTGACCGATGCCATCTACGATTTTCGTCTGCTGGACCTGGGCAGGATCGAGGTTCCGACCCTCATCGTGGTGGGTGAGCTGGAGAGAAGGGCGGTTTTCACCCACGCGGAGAAGATCCGTGAACTGATAGAGGACTCCAGGGTGGTCAGGATATCCGATGCGATGCACGCCTCGAACCTGGAGAATCCCGAGCAGTTCAACAGGGAGCTGGAGACCTTCTTCTCTCGATTGCCGGGCTGAGTTGCGGTCCGACAGGGCGGCAAGGAGGAGTACGATGCTGAAAGGAATCCACTTTCTTCTGACCTATGCCTGCAATTTCGAGTGTGACCATTGTTTCCTGTATTGTGGTCCGAACTCTGAGGGAACCTTCACCCTGAGCCAGGTGAGGGAAGTCCTCGACGAGGCGGCGAAGATGGGAACTGTGGAGATGGTATACTTCGAAGGAGGTGAGGCCTTTCTCTACTATCCCCTGATGGTGGAGGGTGTGAGACTGGCCCGCGAAAGGGGTTTCCAGGCCGGAATAGTGACCAACTCATACTGGGCCACGACTGTGGATGATGCCGAGCTGTGGCTGAGACCTCTGGCTGAGCTGGGGATCGCCGACCTGAGCGTGAGTGATGATGCCTTTCACCATGGAGAGGCGGAGGACACCCCTGCGAAGCGGGCTTTGGCGGCTGCCGGACGGCTGGGGATGCCCTCGGACTCGATATGTGTGGAGGAGCCTACGGTCGAGATCGGTATTGACAAGGAGCAAGACAGGGGCGCGCCGGTCATTGGCGGGGGTGCCATGTTCAGAGGAAGGGCTGTCGAGAAGCTGGTGGAGGGGCTGCCTACCAGGCCGTGGCAAGGGCTGACCGAGTGTCCCTATGAAGACTTGAGAGACCCGGGGAGAGTTCACGTCGACCCCTGCGGTCACGTCCATCTCTGCCAGGGACTGAGCATGGGCAACATGTGGGAGATGCCGCTGTCCACCCTGGTCGAGGGCTATGATCCTGAGTCGCATCCCATTTGCGGCCCTTTGCTCGAGGGAGGGCCTGCTCAACTCGCCCAACAGTACGATGTCGCACATGAGGATGAGTACGTTGATGAATGCCACTTCTGCTACGTCCTTCGCCGCGCTTTGATAGACACGTTTCCCCAATACCTCGCCCCCAGACAGGTATACGGATTATGATTGGGAGCACGTTCCCCACAGCGACACTTGCATGGGAGATGAGCCCCTCGTGATGCTTGATGTCTTCTATCCTGTGCGCGAGGACTTCGTCCCCAAGCTGGAGAAAGCTCCGTAGTCAAGGGGGACAACCGAGTGGGGATGCAGGTGCCCCCACAAGCCTGCGGTGGGCGCTGCGTGAAAGGACACTATGGAACAGGGCCATCAAGGTAGTGGCCAGCGGCCGGTATATCACGACACCAATCTTCAGATCGTCTTCGCTGTCACGCTAATGGCCGTTCTGGGGGTCTCCAGCATTACGCCGGCCTTCCCGAAGATAGTGCAGGAACTAGGCATCTCTCCTCAGGCGGTTGGCTCCCTGATCGTGGTTTTCACACTCCCTGGCGTACTGCTGACCGCCGTTCTGGGGGTGCTTGCTGATCAGTTTGGCAGGAAGAAGGTCCTGGTTCCGGCGCTCATTCTCTTCGCCGTCGCTGGAGGCGCATGCGCCCTGGCGCGCGACTTCAACGTGCTGCTGGCACTGCGGTTCCTCCAGGGCGTGGGTGCAGCCGGGCTGGGTTCGATCAACGTTACCATCATCGGTGATCTCTATTCGGGCAGAGAGCGGACAGCGGCCATGGGGTGCAACTCCAGCGTGCTGAGCATAGGTACCGCGAGCTATCCAGCCATCGGCGGAGCTCTGGCAACCTTTGGTTGGTATTATCCCTTTGCGCTTCCCTTGGTAGCCATTCCTGTGGGCTTGGCGGTTCTCTTTTCGCTGCACAATCCCGAGCCAAAGGAGCCACAGCGCTTCAAGGAGTATCTGACCGATGCTCGGAAGATAGTAGCGACGCGTCAGGTTGCTGGGCTTTTCGCCGTCAGCGTTATCACCTTCATCATCCTGTACGGATCCTACCTGACCTTCTTCCCGCTCTTGATCGGGGATTCCTTCTCGGTGTCCCCTTTCATAATCGGTCTGGTGATGTCAGTTTCATCCATCGCCACCGGGCTCACATCCTCGCAACTAGGGCGGATAGCCAGGCTTTCATCGGAGAGAGGACTCATCGGAGTCGCTTGCATCTTGTATGCCGTGGCTCTGGTAAGCATTCCCTTAGTGCCAAGCCTCTGGCTGTTTCTGATCCCCACCATCATCCTTGGGGTCGCCATGGGGATCAGCTTGCCCAGCTTGATGGCGCTGCTGGCAGACTTGGCCCCTATGCGACAGCGTGGAGCGGTGATGTCACTCAATGGGATGGTGCTGCGGCTGGGGCAGACGCTGGGGCCACTGATCATGGGAGCGGTGATCGTGGTTTGGGGGATGGGTGGGGTCTTCTATGTAGGTGCCGGCTTCGCAATGGTGATGCTTGCAGTAGTGGTTCTGATGATCAAGTAGGGTGGGCGTCTATGCCCGTACCCCGCACGGCATGCCGCGAGCGTACGTCTTGGGTGCTCGATAGAAAAAGGGCCACCGTGTGAACGCACGATGACCCCGTGGCTATGCAACCTCCCGAAGGTTTAGAACCTTCGGGAGGTTTGGTCCGCCCCTCATCTGACCGGGGGACCCGGTGGGAGTAGGAGACCGGGCGACGTAGGGGCAGGGCATGCCCTGCCCCTACAGTTCTGGTGCTCGAAGGAAAAAGGGGCCACCGTCCGCAAGACGATGACCCCGTAGCTGTCTACTCGTCGTATCTCAGAAGTCGCCGACTACCGCTTCCACTTCCGGAGGCCGGCGTATCCGGCCAGGCCCATCAAGCCGCTGGCCAAGAGCAGCACGCTCCCCGGCTCGGGGACGAACTCCTCTGGAGGTGGTGGCTCTTCTTCCTGCAAGAAGCACCAGTCGAGGGCAAGCTCTACGAAGTTGCCCGGGGGTGGCACTCCAGGGAGGGTCAGGTCCCACTGCAACCCACACCCGCTGTCGTGGAAGTTGGTGCGTATGGTGTCGTTGAAGCCGGGCCCGGGGCTATTAGGACCGGTTCCGATGTTGTCCCAGATCTTGTCGAACTTGGCCTCCTGATAGTGGTCGGCAGGTGGCAAGCCCATCTCCGTTACGGGCACCAGGTACTCCAGGAAGTCCTTGGGCTGATTCCAGGCACCCACCGCGCCGGTGGCGGCGTCGTAATACCCGAAACCCTCATCCTCTCCGTCTACGTAGAGATCGGCCGCATGGAAGAAGGTGAAGGATTCAGGCAAGCCCATTTCGGTGTCGATGATGGTGTAACCCACCCTGAAGCAGTCTTCACCATTGATGTACCTCACCCACTGTTGCACCGTGTAGGGGAACGGTCCATCGACAGTAGTCCCCACCCACCAGGGGTCGGCCGCGGTGCCTGAGCCCATGGTAACTTGTGGTCCACTAGAAAGCCACGGATTCACAAGATTGGCGGCGTACTCGTCGTGATTGGCGAAATCGGGACCCCATACCCGCACAGGAGCCACTAAAGCCCCGACACCCAGTATATCAAACCAGGCAAATGCACCGCTATCGGCCTCTTTCTGGTCCTCTGGAAACACCTGTCCATCGGACTGCCCGGCGTAGAACACCTGGATGCTGGTATCCGCAGCCACGTGGATGGTGAGCGGGTTGCCAGAGATAGTCTTGTGCCCGACCGCCTCCGGACCAGGTCCACCCGGTGGGTTGCCCTTGTCCGCCAGGGCCAGCGATGGCAAGAGCAGCGCCACCACCAGGGCCAACCCCATGGCCAACATCAGTCCTCTGAGCATTCTTCTCTCAAACATCTCCTTTGAACCTCCTCTGTTCTGCTCGTGCCCGTCGTAGCACTGCTCGCAACTGCCCACAGTATAGCATAATTCGCGTCCTGTGTCAAGAGACCGGACGGCTGAGACGTATCAGCCCAGCGCCAGTGTGGGGTTGTGCCTGTCTTCCCCCTACAAGGAAGGTGCCGCCTGGCGCTGGTACTCCTTGGGCATGTACTTCTCTCGCCGCCTCATGTGCTCGGCCAGCGACTCTTTGTTGAAATGCCAACGGCCCGCCGCCTTGCTCGCCTCAAGCTTCCCCTCCAGGGCCAGCTTCGAAAGCCGCGCCCGAGTCAGCCCGGTGATCTGCCTCGCCTCAGCGGTGGTCGCCCAACCCTCCGGTGCCTTCTTGGTGAAGTTGATCAACTGTGTTGATTCCAGGAACCAGCAGTTGGAGCGGCGTTCAGCCTGCACCATGCCCTCGCGACACCAGCGTCCGATGGCGTCTTTCCCCCAGCCGGTTGCCTCCACTGCCTCGCGCATGGTCAGCCATTCCTGTGGGATGTCCGTCGGCCATACTCTCATCTGTAGCCCTCGGCGCTTCGCCCCCTCCCTCCGTGCCTTGTAATAGTTCAGGAGGCCTTGCTTGGAGATGGCCCACTTCATCTTCTTTCCCCCGCCCATGGGTTCCTTGTAGGCGTTCACCAGTCCCTTCTGGCATAGGCGATGGATGGTGGAGCGGGAACACTCGAATATCGCCGTGGCCTCATTGATGTCCAAGAACTCCTTATCCCTGACTCTGTCCAGAGCTTCTTGGTTGATCGTTTCCATGCTACACTCCTTTCAGGCTTCGTCGGTGAGATTATACCACAATTGCTATGACTAGTCAACAGAAACGCCAACTCAAAGGACTTCTCCGCCGTGATGGGGAGTCGTCCAGGGCGCGTCAACGCTGCTCCATCAGCACGGTCATCGCCATGCGGCGCTGGCGACGATTCCCTCGACGGCACCGGCGCACGCTGCGCTGGGTTGGTGACAACAAACCCTGGTTGTAATATTACCAAAGCTCACCTGCTATGTCAAGCGGAAGAGGACATTGACGCTCAGCGATGACCATGGATGGAGTCGAGTCCAAGAAGGCCCGTAAGGTGTGCCTGCTTGACAGAGGCGCTCAGTCGGAACGATGCGCTGGTTGACGGGGTGTCCGCGCGCAGGATTGACGCACGTGGGCGCCGACTACGGAGATGGGCGAGAGAGAATAGTACTATCTTCCTATTGAGCGAGGCGCGAGGCTTGAGTATAATGGGTACGTAGCAAGCACGTCGACCTTTACAACGACGGGATGACAAAGGCAAACCCATCGAGAGATGGGGACGCAAAGCCACGGGCCTCACGCTGAAAGCGTGACAAGGTAGCCGGGTTGCCTCCCGAGCATGCTTGATTCGAGGAAGCGCTCTTCGGGCCACATGGCAAGTGGCGGAGGAGCGTTTTTTTCTGCCTCCAGGCTCTGGCTAGGCACATGGGTCAAACATGAAAAGCAGGTTGGGTCTAGGGATCGTTCTCGTTGTGGTGCTGTTGACGGTGCCTCTATCCCACGTTCCCTTTGTCCCCGAGTTCCGCGGTGTGGAGCAGGGAACGTTGGGTGAGCAATCGGTGTGGGACTGGTCCGTGGTGGAGGCAGCGGCTGAGAGCGCACCAAGGTCTCTGTCGTTGCTGGGGGACGAGGCTCCAGTTGCCAGCCCTACCCCGGTCTCGGGAGCGGAGCCTGAGGGCTGGACTGCCGCTGAGACGTCGATCTCCCGGCTCGGTGCCGGGGAACGAGCTGGGTTGTGCGGCGTACCGCTGGAGGTGATTGAATGGGAGGAAGAACAGGCCAGCCAGCAACCGCCAATGCTCTCCGCCAGCTACAGCTATTCCCCCGCCCTGGATTGGCGCAGCTATGGAGGTATGGATTGGACCACCCCCATCCGCGATCAGGGCGAGTGCGCTTCGTGTGCTGCCTTTGCGACCGCGGGGGCCATTGAATCCCGGGTGGAGATCGCCCGAGGGAATGCGGGTCTCAATCCGAACCTGTCGGAAGGTCACATGTTCTTCTGCGGATGTGGCAGTTGCTGCGGTAGCGGATGGTACCCGAATCAGGCGATGGATTTCGCGCGCGACACAGGCGTCGTGGACGAAGTCTGCTTTCCCTATGCTGACCAGAACCAAAGCTGCGACCTGTGTGGCGGTTGGCGGAACCGCGTGACGCAGATCTCCGATTGGGAGGGGATCACGAGCGTAGATGAGATGAAGCAAACGCTCGTCGATCACGGCCCCTTTCAGGCCACCATGCGGGTTTATACCGACTTCTTCGATTATGCAGGTGGGGTCTATGCCCACACGTGGGGTGCCCTGGAAGGCGGTCATGCGGTGACTATCGTTGGCTACGACGACTACCAGCGCTACTGGATCGCCAAGAATAGTTGGGGTACAGGCTGGGGCGAGGCTGGGTGGTTCAGGATAGCCTACGGGGAGTGCGCCATCGAGAGCTACGCCTACGTCCCCATCCTCCCCCAGGCCTCCTACCATCTCAGTACCAGCACCACTCCCAGCCAGGGCGGAACTATAGACTCCAATCCATCTGATTGTGCGTCGGACACGTGTGAGCCGGGTACGGAGGTGGAGCTAGTGGTCAGTCCCAGCCCAGGCTATGAATTCAGCGGGTGGAGTGCCGATCTCTCCGGCACAAGCAATCCAGCGAGCATTATCATGGATGCCGACAAAGCGGTGACCGCCCATTTCATCTTTCCCTGCGATGGTTGTGTGCCGCAGCTTTTCGTGCCCCTGGCTTTTGGCCAGTAGCGCGGTGGGCAGCCAGAGCACGATGGTCCTCGCCACAGACAGTCTTGGCTGAGGGTTTCCACTCTGACGAGCGCGCATATCGCCCCAGCCCTCACCCAAGAGAAAGGGCCATCCTGTCGTGGGGATGGCCCCTGACCTTCACCTGCTCAGGTTCTCGATCTGTGGCTTACTTCTTGCGCCGGCGCAACCTGGCGTAGCCCGCCAATGAGCCCACACCACTAGCCAGTAGGGCGATGGAGCCCCACTCCGGCACGAACTGCGGCTCCTCAGGCTCGTCTTGCCCCACTGTGATGAAGACGATGTGGTCATCCGGATCGTCCACCACTTTCTTCAGAATGTCCTCACCTTTGGCCACGGCCGTATTGATCCGCTCGGGCACGTCCCTCTGCTTCACTGTGTAGCGGAAGCTGAACCTGAAGGTCTGGCCAGGATCAAGATGGCCGATGTGGAAGGTCCCAGGGTGGCCGGAGAAGTGGGTACCGAACATCGGATCCCTGACCACCACGTTGTCCAAGGGCGTGTCCGTCGAGCAGTTCGTTACTTTGAAGCGATAGGTGATGGTGTCGCCCACCTCGGCTTCGGTGGGGCCTGTCTTGTCCAGGTCGATGCAGGGATGTAAGATGTCCACCACGTGCGGGTCGGTGTCACTTACCTCCCTTTCGAGCACATCGGTGCCCACGACTCGTGCGGTATTGGGCATCACGTCCGCTGGGTAGGGATCGGGAACTGTGAACGGAACATTGAAGCGGACCAGTTCGCCAACGGCCAGGTCACCTATCTCCTTCTTCCAGGTCCAGCCGAAAAGCGGGTCAGTGACAGTCACTTCGTGGAGATCAACCTCGCCGCAGTTGTATACTGCGAACTCGTAGGTGATGTCGTCACCCTCATGGGCGAGGGACGGGCCGGTTTTGTCGATGTCAATGCAGATGGGTAGGTCGTCGTTGGTGATGTAGCACGTAGCATCCTCATCCAGGCCGAGGGTGATGGAGCCGTCGCTCGCGCAGTCTCCACTCCACACCGAGGCTGAGTAACCAGGCACCAGAACCTCACTTGCAGTGTGAGCCCCGGCACTCAATGTATACGCCGTGTCCCAATCCACATCTCCACCATCGATGCGGGCCTGGAAGTCGCTCATCTGCAAGTCGCCACCGTCGTCGTTGATCACGGTCTTGACGAGAGTCAGAGTAGGGCCGACATCGTCATTGGTGATGGTACAGGTTGCGTTCTCACCGGGCAGCAAGGTAATGGTGCCATCCTCATTGCAGTCACCGCCCCAGACGGAGGCTGTGTAGCCAGGCTGCTGGGTCTCTGTGGCGGTGTGCTGGAGGTTGGCCAGCACGTCGTACGCGATGCCGCTGGTGGCAGGGTTACCGTCTATGAACAGTGGGAAGTCGCTCACCTGCAAGTCGCCACCATTGTCGTTGGTCACGTTCTTGACCAATGTCAGCGTGCCGGACTGGGCGGTAATGTCGCAGTACTGCAGGTCTTGCGCATTCCCGTCTGTCTCTGCGACGTGCAGAGAACAACCCGGCCAGTAGTATGATCCCTTGGTCGCCCCACTGCTGACGGCCAAGTGGCCCTCCCAATAGATGTAGACACATACCTCGTCAGCAGTGCCGTCAGGCATGCCAAAGGTGAACGTAGTGTTCAAGGTATCCTTTGTCGGTCCCGAGGTCGACACATCTTGCGCGGTCACGGTGAATGACGTGCAGCCGTCGCAGGACCAGTTTTGCGTCTGATCGAAGCCGTAAGCCTCTGCGTTCTTGTCCCAATAGTCGACGGCAACTGTGTCCTGGGTCTCGACTGGTTCGTCTGTCGTGCAGATCTCCAGACGCTGAGGCGTCCAATCGCCCTCTGCCCAGCCCCATATGCTTCCTCTGTCCC